>JADLHC010000169.1 GCA_020849035.1 Planctomycetia bacterium | reverse complement strand
GACAACTCCGACGCCTTCGCCGCCCCCGCCGCCGCCTACGCCGCTTCCCTCCTCGACTCCTTCCTCGCCGGCCGCCCCGCCCCCCGCGTCCTCGACGCCGCCTGCGGCTCCGGCCTCTACGGCCTCACCCTCGCCGCCCGCTGCCCCGCCGCCCGCGTCACCATGCTCGACGGCGCGCAGGTGATCCCGGGCGTGAAGAGGCGCGCGAAGGACCGCGGGCTCGGGAAGCGCATCTCGTACGTCGCGGGGGACCTGTTCCGCGCGGAACTGGGCGGTCCCTACGACGTAATCCTCGCCTCGCAGGTGCTCCACCATTTCTCGCCGACGTCCTGCGAGTCCGCCCTCCGGCGCTTCGCCCGCGCCCTCGTCCCGGGCGGCCGCCTGCTCGTCCACGAGTTCGTGGCGTCCGAGGACGGCGTCTCGAACACCCACGCGGCGATGTTCGCCGCCGTCATGCTGGCCTGGACCCGCGAGGGCCGCACCTACTCCTTCCGCGAGTTCACCCGCATGTTCACGCACACAGGCTTCGTCGCGCCGGTCCTGCACGCGCCGCCCCACCTCAATTCGCAGTTCCTCGTCGGCGAGCGCAAGCCGGCCCGCCGCGCGCGGAAGAAATGAAGCGCGTCGTCGTCCTCGGGGGAGGCTTCGGGGGCGCGTTCGTGGCGCGCCGTGCCGGCTCCATGCTGCGTCCGGGCGAGGCCGAGATCACTCTCGTCGCCCGCGAGAACTACCTCTTTTTCACTCCGTTCTGCACCGAGATCGTCGGCGGCGCCATGGAGGTCCGCCACGCCACCGCGCCCCTCCGCGAGATGCTCGCCGGACGCGCGAAGGTGCTCGAGGCCGAGATCCTCCGCGTGGACCTCGCCGCGAAAACCGTCGAGACCGCCGAGGGCACCCTTCCCTTCGACCTCCTCGTCGTCGCCCTCGGTTCCGTCACCGGCACCTTCAACCTCCCCGGCATCTCCCGCCACGCATGGTTCATGCGCACCCTTCCCGAGGCCATCGCCTACCGCAACCGCGTCATCGACTGCCTCGAGGAAGCCTCCCGCATGCCCCCCGGCCCCACCCGCACCGCCCATCTCACCTTCGCCGTCGCCGGCGCAGGCCCCACCGGCGTCGAACTCGCCTGCGACCTCGCCGACTTCCTCCACGGCATCCTCCGCCACCAGTACCCCGACGTCGGACGCGAGGAAGTGAAGCTCCTGGTCGTGGAAGGAAGCGAGCGCGTCCTCGGCTCGCTCGACGAGTCGCTCTCGGCGTACGCCGAGAAACGGATGAAGCGCAAGGGCATCGACGTCCGCGTGAAGACGCGCATCTCCGGCTACGACGGCGCGACGATTCAGCTCAACGACGGCAGCTCAGTCCCCTGCCACACGCTTGCATGGACGGCGGGCCTCGCCCCGAACCCCGTCGTCGCCGCCCTCGACCTCCCGAAGGACAAGTCCGGCAGGCTCGAGCTCGACGAGAACCTCCGCGTGAAGGGCCGCACCGACGTCTTCGCCCTCGGCGACTGCGCCGCGTTCGTGCAGGACGGGAAGACGCTCGGTCCCGAGGGCCAGGTCGCCTGGCAGGAGGCCAGGGTCGTCGCCGCCAACCTCGTCGCCTCCCTCCGCGGCCGCCCCCTCCGCACCTTCCGCTTCAAGCGCCTCGGCCGCCTCGTCTCCCTCGGCCGCCGCTACGCCGTCTCCGAGTTCTTCGGTATGCGCTTCTGGGGCTTCCCCGCCTGGTGGCTCTGGCGAACCACCTACCTGTTCAAGCTGCCGGGGCTGCGGAACAAGCTGCGCGTCATGCTCGACTGGACCCTCGACCTGTTCTTCCCGCGCGAGACGGTGCGCATCCGCTACGCCGGGGAGCGGAAGGACCCGGCAGCTCCCTGACGCCGGTCAGTGGTCCCTCCGGTAAAACTCGTCCCACTCCAGATCGCTCCACCACTCCCGCTCCACGCCCTGGCACCCCTCGCCGTAGTGCCGGCACGGCGTGCACCCCTCTCCCCTGATGACGCCGGGCAGCTCCTCGACCGGCGGGAACCCCGCGACGAGCTCCGCGCCGAGCGCCTCGAGCCCGCTGATCCCCGACGCTTCTTTCTCCGCCGCTTCCAGCCCCGCATCGAGCTTCGCCCGCTCCAGCGCCAGCCGCGTCCCGATCTCCGGGAACAGCACCGAGTCCTCCTTGTCGATGTGTTCCCACAGCCGCGCGCAGTACCGCCGCGCCGCCTCCGCGAATCCGGGGTCCTCCAGCCTCCCCTCCGCGCCGAACGCCCGCAGCGCCCGCACCGCAGCGCGGTTCTCCACGTGCTCCTCGCGGATCATCCCGATCGGTCCCTTCTCCGGCAGCCCCGCCTCCCGCAGAGCGACGAGCAGGACGTCCTCCTCCATCGCGTGGTGGTAGGCGTCGGCGTACTGCTCGAAGAACGTGCAGTAGCGCTCCAGCGTCTCCGCGGGCCGGGCAGAGGCGCCGGGGCGCGACGCGAACGTGACCAGCGAGCCCGCCACGCGCTCGATCAGGCGGTGGTGGCGGACGAGTTCGTCGAGGATGCGCATGCCGTCATTCTCGGGGCCCGGACCCCCGAGGGGAAGGAAGGAGTCCGGCGAACGCCGGGATGCCGGCGCGCAGGCAGGCCGCGCGCATCTCACCCTCCAAATCCGCGGCGTCCCCGTACGACGCCTTCCCGCGGGCCAGCGCCGCCCCCTCGTCCCACGCGCGCCGCGCTTCCTCCACCCGCCCGCTCGCCAGCAGGAGCAGCGCCAGGCCGCAGCGGTCCACGCCCTCGTCGCGCTCGATCCCGTTCGCACGGTGAATGTCAAGCGCCCGCCGGAACGCGTCCTCCACGGTTTCGTGCCGCCGCTCCCCGCACGCGCGGTGCACGTCCAGCCCCTCGCCGTGCAGGCGCCGGGACTCCTCCACGTTCCCGAGCAGGCGGTGGAGCTTCCCCAGCTCCCGGAGGATCCTCCCCTCCAGCACCCGCACGCCGGCCCGGCGGGCCTCGGCGAGCGCCTCGCCGAGGATCCCGCGCGCTTCCGCAAACTCCGCCGCGTGCAGCCGGACGCCGGCGGCCCTCCGAAGAGCCTCGACCCTCCCGGCGCCTTCGACCCGCAGGGAAAGCCGCTTCCAGAATTCCCCCGCGGCGGCGTTCTGGAACCGGTGCTCCGCGCGCTCGGCGGCCCTCCGGAGGTAGAGCCGCGCGGCCTCCTCGAGCGCCCCGGAGTCCCGGGCTCCGGCGGCGAGGGAAGCGAGGTCGGCGAGGTCGGCGGCGAGGGCGTCGACCGGGTGTTCCCGGTACTCGCCCATCGTGGCCGCGCCCGGGGACGGGGGCCGTCCGCCGAAGAGCGACTCGATCGCCTCGAGCGCGTGTGCGTGCAGACGCGCGCGATCACCGGGCATCTGCAGCTGTCGGGCCGCGTCGCGCAGGAGGGCGTGCCGGAAGAAGTAGGAGGTCTCGGCGTTTACCGGCGCATGGCAAGCGGGGCGCGCGGGAATCCGCCCGGTTCACACCCCGTTCGCCTGCGCCGTCGCCCCGCCCGCGTCCCCCCGGAGCCCCTCCACCCCCTCGCGCATCTCCGCGACGCGCCGCGCCAGCTTCTTCGCCAGCTTCTCCGCCTCCTCGCGGATCTTGTCGGCGGCGCCGGTCACCGTATTCGCGAAGGTCGCGATCTGCTGGAGCGCGAGCGCGTCCTTCTCGAGCTGCGCGACGGCGGCGTCGATCTCCGCCAGGCTGGTCGACGTCGCCGACGCCTCGCGGGCGCGCCTCACGAGCAGCGCGCGCGCGACCTCGAGCGCCGCCACGAGCCAGAGGTCCGTCGCCGGGTCGTCCGCGTCCCACACGATCACCAGGTCGTTCCCGAACCGCTGGAACCGCGCCATCCCCTCCGGCGCCACGCGTGCGGACAGGACAAAGATCGCCGCCTGCGCCCGGCGGTTCGGCCGCGCCAGCCCCAGCTCCTCCATCGCCAGCTTCATCGTGAACCCCGCGTCCTCCTTCGCCTCCACGACGATCCGCTCCCCCGCCGCCGCGGAGTCCGGGCCCATCTCCACCGTGAAGTCGCCCTTCTTGCAGTTCTTGATCTCACCGACCATCAGCCCCACCGCGTCGAACTTCTCCCGCGCCTTCTCCGCCTCCGCCCGCAGCACGCCGCCCAGCGACTCCTCGAACGTCGCCCCCTTGCGCGTCGTGACGGCCTCGGTGGCGCGTTTCTGCTGGAGCGCCGAGAGCTCGCGGACGACCTCCTTCTGGAAGGAGGCCTGGCTCTCGAGGAGGCGGTCGATGGAGGCGGCGACGTCCTTCTTGAAGCGTGCGACGGAGGAGTTCTCGTTGTCGAGGGACCATTCGGAGGCGAGGCGGCCGATGGTCTCGCGGAAGTTGGACTCGAGGGTGCCCTGGCCGTCCTTCACCTGCTTCACGAGACGGGAGAGGGCGGACTGTTCGCGGTTGAGGTCGAACTCGCCGAGGAGGGTGGCGCGCTGCTCCTCGAGGTTTTTTTTGACGAGCTCCTCGACGCGCGACAGCAGGCCGGTCTTCTGGCCCGGCGAGAGCATCTGGAGGAGCGGGGACTGCTGCCCGACGTGCGCCGCGAGCGTCGCGGCCAGAGTCGACTGGTCGCCCCCCAGGTGCTGCCGCAGCATCCGGTCCACGCTTCCCCCCGGCCGCGTCAGCTCTTCCAGGAACTGCGGCACCTTCCCGCTGGCGCGGTCGAAATACCCCTGCATTTCCTTCTCGATACGGTTGACGAGCTGGAGCCGGTGTTCGTTGAGGGCGCGCTCGGCGTCGGCGACCATGGCCTTGCCGGCGTCGCGGAGGGCGCGCTCGTCGAGGGCGCCGGCGGCCTGGCGGACGGCGAGGACGCCGATGCGGAGGGCGGCGAGGGCGAAAGCCTCGCGGTCGGCGGGCTCGAGGAGGCGCGCGAGCTCGGCGAGGACGTCGGGATCCGTGACGCGGAGGCGGAGCTCGAGGCCTTCGGCGGCGGCGGGGCGGAGGGCGGGCTGCATGCCCCTCACTCTAACTCACGGGAGCCGCCAGACGTCGAGGAGGGTGAGGTCGTCGCTCGGAGGCGCGATCCCGCGGTGGTGCAGCACGGCGTTGACGACCTCCTGCACCATGCCGTCGGCGTCCTTCCCGCCGCCGCGCTGGACGGCCCTGAAGAGCTGGCGGTCGCCGAACTCGACGGAGTTGACGTTCATGGCCTCGTTGACGCCGTCGGTGTGGAAGAGGAGGTGGTCGCAGGGGCGGAGGGTGAGGGTGCGTTCGGCGAGGGAGCGCTCGAAGGCGTCCGCGCGGAGGAGGCCGAGGGCGGCGCCGGAGACAAGGACGGTCTCGACGACCGGGAGGGAGCCGAGCGTCGTGCGGAGGAGCGGCGGGTTGTGGCCGCAGTTGACGATCGTGGCGGTCGCGGCCGCGGGGTCGAGGATGGCGTAGAGGGCGGTGAGGAAGAGCCCCGGGGGGAGGTCGGGGGCGATGCGTCGGGCGGCCTCGACGACGGCGGCCTTCGCGCTGGGCGCGGCCGGCGCCACGGTTCGGAAAACGGTGCGGGCGAGGACCATGAGCATGGCGGCGGAGACGGACTTGCCGGAGACGTCGGCGACGACGATGCCGAAACGGCCGCCTGGGAGGGGGAAGAGGTCCCAGTAGTCGCCGCCGACGTGGGTTGCGGGGAGGTAGCGGGCGGCGACGTCGAAGCCGGGGACGGCGGGGAGGCGCGTGGGGAGGAGGGCGGCCTGGATGGCGCGGGCGCGCTCGAGTTCGGAGGCGATCATGGGGTCGGACTCGACGGGGAGGTCCGGGGCGGCGCGGTACCCGGGAGGCGGGGTGAGGTGTTCGACGGAGCCGCGGACGGAAGAGGGTGGGTCTCCTGGCCGGCGGGAGCGGTCCCTCGGGGTGGGCATGGGGCGGGCATCCGAATGGGGGCGCCGCGGGGGCGGCGCCGGGGTCGTCCGGGAAAGCCGCGGAGGGGGTCGCAGCCTCACATAAAAATTATAAGACTTTAAGATTTTGAAGCAAGCGGAAAATCCGGCCCCGGACGGCTACTTCGCCCCCGTCTTCCTCACCACCACCACCGTCAGGTCGTCGCTCGCAGGCGCTTCCCCGCGATGGTGCAGCACCGCGTTCACCACGTCGTCGGCCATCCCCTCCGCCGACTTCCCTTCCGCACGCCTCATCGCCTTGAACAGCCGCTTGTCCCCGAACTCCTCGTTCGCGAAGTCCATCGCTTCGTTGACGCCGTCCGTGTGGAACAGGAGGTGCTCGCCGGGCTGCAGGTTCACGACGCATTCCTTGAGCGTCTTCTCGAGGATCGGCCCGCGCACCAGCCCCATCGCGCCGCCGGAGACGTCGACGGTTTCGACGATCGGGCTTCCGTCGAACTTCGCCAGCAGGAGCGGCGGGTTGTGCCCGCAGCTCACGACGCGCACGACGGAGTCCTTCGGGTCGAGCACCGCGTAGGCCAGCGTCAGGAACACGCCCGCCGGCAGGTCCGGCGCGAGCCGCTCGTTCGCCTTGAGGACCGCTTCCTTCGCATCCGGCGTCACCGGCGCGATCGCGTGGAAGACGGTGCGGGCCATGACCATGATCATGGCGGCGGAGATGCCCTTTCCGGAGACGTCGGCGATGATGAAGCCGAGGCGGCCGTCGGGGAGGGGGATGATGTCGTAGTAGTCGCCGCCGACGGTCTGTGCGGGCATATAGCGGGCCGCGATCTCGAATCCCTCGACCGCCGGGATGGAGGTCGGCAGGAGGCGGGACTGGATCGTGCGCGCCCGCTCGAGCTCGGCGGCGAGCGCGGGATCCGCCGCGACCTGGGCTTCCGTGGGGCGCTCGACTTCGGGCGGACGGGCGATCTCGCTGACGACGCCGGTGATGACCGGGGCCTCGATCGGCTGCGGGATGTAGCGGAGGGAGGGGTACTTCGAGACGGGCGGGGCTTCGCGGATGGACTCGTCCCAGCCGAGGAGGACCACCGGGACGGGGCGGCGGCCCGCGCGGGCGACGTCTTCGAGGAATCGGACGCCGTCGGCGCCGCGGAAGCCGGCGTCGGCTACGAGGGAGGACCAGGCGGAGCCGTCGCCGAGCCGCTGGAGCGCGGCGGGCGGAGAGTCGGCCCCCTCGGGTTCGAACCCGCCCTGCCGGAGCGCGGCGCACCACTCCTCGCGAAGCGGCGGGTCCTCCTGCATCACGAGGACGCGGCGCGGCTTCTGGTCCTCCGCCGTCAGCGGGAGATTGCGGAAGACGGCCGACATGCGCTCGAGCCGCTGGTCGGCGGGGACGCCCGACGCGTCGAGCTGGTCCACGAGGTCGTCGAGCATCGTGACGAGCTCGGCTGCGTCGCCCTTCCGGATCAGGCTCGTCAGGCGGTCCGCGAGCGGTCCGCTCTCCGAAGGCCCCGCGGTGACGTAGGCCGAGAGCAGCTTCATCATGTCCTGCTGCTGCGCGCCGCCCGCGGACAGTGCCGCGACGGCGTCGTCGGGGGCGCCGTCCTCGAGGGCGACGAAGCGGAGCTCGTTGACGCGGATGTGGTGGAGGGGCTTGAGGAGCTCGGGTCGGATGCGGTCGCCCTGGAGGACCTCCTCGGGTTTCTTCACGAGGATGTCGACGAGCGCGGAGAACTCGGCGAGGCTGGCGCCGCGCTGGGCGGAGAAGGCGGAGATCCCCTTGCCCGCGAGGATGTCGCAGAAGGACTTGAGGACGGGGGTCATCTCGCGGACGGGTCGTCCCTGGACGATCATGGTGCCTTCGCGGGTGCCGAGGGCGACGGGGGACTCGGCGGCGGACATCTTCTCGAGCCACGCGAATGCGTCGGCGAGGTCGTGGGCGACCTGGGGGTGTTTCGGCGAGTACATGCGGAACGAGCGGACGGCCTTGTTGAAGGCGCGCGCGAACTCGAGGGCGAGCGGCATGAGGTCGTGCATGGTGGTGGCCTCCCCTGGGCCGATTTATGCATTTTAAGCGTTTGCCCGTCGCTAAGTCCATTAAGAAAGAGCCGGCCCGCGTCCATAAGCGCACGCCGCCCCGCGCCGCTACGGCCCTCCGCCCCACGAGCACGTCGCCTTCATCCGCATCTCGGCCCCGCCCGGCGACCGGAACACCATCTCCGTCCACCCGAACGTCTTCCCCGTCACCAGGACCGGCGATCGGGCCCCCGCGCGCAGCACCTTCCACGTGCAGGCCTGCACCGTATCCGGCGCCGGATCCCCCTGCAGCTTCGTCTCCCCCGCTTCCACTTCCCACGCACCCGCCCCCGCCATCCGCCCGCCGCTCGCGTCGAACGCCCACACGGCGATCTCGACGGTCTCGTCGGGGTGGACGAGAAGCGCGTCCATGTAGCGCCGCTCCTCGAGGCGGTCGTCGAAGGGCTCGAAGATGAAGCCGGCGGGATCGGCGACGGTCAGTTCGACGGTGTCGAGGGGCGTGCCGGCATCGAGCAGGGTGACGGTGGTCTTCCCGCAGCCGGCGGCGCGGACGATGAAGCGCCAGAGGAAGCCATCGTCCTTCTTTCCGGGCGCGACGGGGTCAGCGGAGATTTCGATGACGGCGGGGTCGGCGGCGACGGCGACGAGCGAGCGCTCGGGGGAGTCGGCGCGGACTTCGAGGGCGACGAGGCCGCCGCGGGCGACGGGAACGGAAGGATCGAAGGTGTCCTGCCAGAAGCCGTTGGAGAGGCGGAATTCCAGCTTCTCAGAGGGGCCGGGGACGAAGCGGTCGGGGAAGGGTGAGCAGCCGGCGAGGGCGAGGGCGAAGGCGGCGAGGGAGGCGCGCATGGGCGGGGAGGATAGCAGGGGCGGGCGGAAAGCGCCCGCGCGGGGCGCGCGGAATCGGGCTTGACGCGGGGCGCGAGCGCCGCGATATTTCGGACGGACGCGTCCGTCACATTAATGGGAGGGGGCATGCCGGCAGGACGGAGGGGACGGAGGCCGGATCCCGACCGCACCGCGCGGCGCCGCGGCGAGATCCTCGACGCCGCGACCCGGCTCTTCGCCGAGCGCGGCTACCCCGACACGGACCTCGACGAGCTCGCCTCGCGCCTCGGCGTCGGCAAGGGCACGGTGTACCGCTACTTCCCTTCCAAGGAGAAGCTCTTCTTCGCCGCCGTCGACCGCGCGATGCAGCGCGTGCTGGAGGCGGTGAACGCGCGCGTCGCCGGCGAGACGGACCCGCTCCGGATCATCGAGGGGGCGATCCGCGAGCACGTCGCGTGGTTCAACGCGAACCCGTGGGCGGCGGAGCTGGTGATCCAGGAACGCGCGCAGTTCCGCGACCGGCCGAAGCCGACGTACTTCGCGCACCGCGACGCCAACCTCGAGCCGTGGGCCACCCTCCTGCGCGGATTGATGGCCGCAGGGCGCCTCCGCCGGATGCCGATCGAGCGCATCGTCGACGTCCTCAGCGAGATGCTCTACGGCGCGCTCTTCATCGATTACTTCGCCCGGCGGCGGCGGAGCCTGAAGCGCCGGACGGAGGACCTGCTGGACGTGATGTTCCACGGGATCCTGGCGCCGGGGGGCGGGCGATGAAGAGGCTCCTGGCGCTTCTGGTGGTCGCGGGGTGCGCGACGCCGCACGGCGACGACGCGGCATACCTGCCGGCGGGAAGGCCGCGGCGCGAGCCTGCGCCGGCGACGGGCCCGATGACGCTGGAGGCGTGCGTCCGGGAGGCGCTGGGGCAGTCGCGGGCGCTTCGGATGGCGGACCGGCGGGCGCTGATCGAGCGCGACCGCGCGGACGACGCGCTGGCGGCGCTGCTGCCGCACCTGAAGGCGGAGGGGCGGTACGAGGTTCGGAACAACGACCCGGGGGCGGTGTTCGGCGGGGCGCCGGTGGTGGCGGGCGAGCGCCGGGTGGCGAGCGGGAGCGTGACGGCGCTGGTGCCGGTGTGGGACTTCGGGGTGACGGTGAACGCGATGGAAGCGGCGCGGCGCGAGGGGGACCGGGCGGGGCACGAGGCGAAGGACGCGCGGCTGCGGGCCGAGCGGGAGGTCGTGCTGGCGTACGTCCGGGTGCTGGAGGCGCGGGGGATCGTGCGGGTCGTGGAGGAGTCGCTGAAGGCGGTGGGGCGGCAGGCGGAGGCGGCGCGCGAGGCGCGGCTGCACGGGCTGGCGGCGGCGAACGACGTGGTGGCGGCGGAGGCGCAGGAAGCGGAGCGGCGGCAGCAGCTGCTGTCGGCGCGGAACAACGCGACGTTCGCGGAGGCGCTGCTGAACCGGCTGATGGGGCGCGACCTGCGGACGCCGGTGGAGATCGAGGACCCCGGGGATGCGCCGCCGCGGGGGGGCGACTACGACGCGGACCTCGACGAGGCGCTCGCGCGGAGGCCGGACCTGGCGGCGATGCGAAGCGGCATCGAGGCGTCGCAGGCCCGCTGGCGCTCGACGCGCGACGGGTTCTTCCCGCGGGTCTGGCTCTACGGCTCCGCGAACGGCACCACCGACGACTTCGTCCTCCACAAGGCCTGGCTCTCCGGCGGCGTCGGCATCCAGATCCCGCTTTTCGACGGAGGCGCGACGATCGCCGGCGCGCGCAGGTCGGAGCGGGAGGTGGACCAGGCGGTGGACCGGCACGCGGAGGGGGTGGACGACGCGGCGCTGTCCGTGCTGAAGGCGCGGCTGGACGTCGGGGAGGCGGAGGCGCAGGTGCCGGTGTCGCTGAAGGCCGTCGAACTCGCGACCGAGAATCTCCGCGTGACGAAGGACATGTATGCCCAGGGCGTGGCCACGGGCACGGACGTGCTCGTCGAGGAGGACCGCCTCGCGCGCGCCCTCGCGGCGGCCCTGAGGGCCCGCTACGCCGTGCACGCGGCGCATGCGCGCCTGCGCTTCGAAACGGGACATTCCCTGCTCGAGGAGGACCGATGAACGCCCGGGTCGTGCTCGTGGTCCTGGTGGCGCTCGCCGGCTGCGGCGAGCGCGGCGCCCCCCTGCCCCCTCCCCCGCCGCGCCCCGCGGCGGCGGCGGCGGACGAGGAGGCGGTCGAGGTGAAGGCGTCGCGCCCGCGGCGCGAGACGGCCTGCGTCGGCGAGCTGAAGGCGCGGCGGACGACGCGGCTCGGCGCGCAGGTATCGGGTCGCGTGGCGGAGGTGCTGGTGGAGGAAGGGGCGGTCGTGAAGGAGAAGCAGGAGCTGGTGAAGCTCGACGCGGCCACGTTCGAGCTGGAAGCGGACGTGAAGGAGCGGGAGATGGAGTCGGCGATCGTGGCGCGGACGGACGCGGAGGTGCAGTTCGCGCGGCTGAAGGCGATGTGGGAGAAGCCCGCCGGCGAGGAGCCCTCGATCCCGCGCAAGCAGTACGACGACGCGAAGGCGCGGCTGGACGCGGCGATCGCGAACGTGCGGCTCGCGGAGGCGGCGCTGAAGGTGTCGCGGCAGAAACTGGCGGACGCCGTGATCCGCGCGCCGTTCGACGGCGTCGTGACGCGCCGGTTCGTGGACCCGGGACAGCCGGTGACGTCCGCGCCGGTGACCGACCTGGTCGAGGTGAGGGATGTGGCGGAGCTGGACCTGGAGTACGTCCTGCCGCAGGCGATGCTCGCCCGCGTGGACGAGAAGACTCCCGTCGCGTGGGAGATCGACGGCGCCGCGCCGGGCGAAAGCGCGGTCGGAAAGATCCTCCCCGACGTGGACGAGGCGACGCGCACGTTCCGGTGCCGCACGTCCGTGAAGAATGCGGACGGGAAGCTGCGCCCCGGGCTGCTCGCCCGCGTCCGCGTGATCGAGACCGCGCCGCGCGACGCGCTCTACGTGCCCGCCACCGCAATCGTGCCCTCCGCCGCAGGCCCGACCGTCCGCATCCTCGACGGCGGCAAGCCAGCCGTGCGCCCCGTCAGGACCGGCGCCGCCTGGGGCGACTTCGTGGAGATCACCGAGGGCCTCGCCGCCGGCGACCGCCTCCTCGTCCCGAAACCGGAATGATCCTCTCCGACACCGCGATCCGCCGCCCCGTCTTCACGACGATGGTCATCGTCTCGATCATCGTCTTCGGCGTCATCTCGTTCCGGAACATCGGAATCGACCTCTTCCCGCGGGTCGAGCTCCCCGTCGTCACGATCGTGTCCGTGCTGCCCGGGGCCGATCCCGCATCCGTCGAGTCGAGCGTGTCGGAGCCGATCGAGGAGGCGGTCTCGACGGTCGCGGGCATCAAGCACCTGCGGTCGACGAGCACCGACGGCGTGAGCCAGGTCGTGATCGAGTTCGAGCTGGAGAAGTCGATCGACGTCGCGTTCGAGGAGGTGCAGGCGCGCCTCGCGGGCATCCGATCGTCGCTTCCCTCCGACATGGAGGACCCCGTCGTCGAGAAGTTCGACATCGACTCGGCGCCCGTGATGTCCATCGCGGTCTCCGGCGGCGGCAGGATCGCGGAGCTGACCGACCTCGCGGACAACGTGATCAAGGAGCGCCTCCAGCGCGTGAAGGACGTCGGGCAGGTGAAGCTCGTCGGGTCGCGGCGCCGCCAGGTCTGGGTGTGGCTGAACCCCGACAGGCTCGAGGGTCACGGGCTGACCGTCGAGGACGTGCAGGCCGCGATCCGCGGCGGGCACGTCGAGCAGCCCGGCGGGCGCGTCGAGGCCGGCCGCGCGGAGTTCGCGCTCAAGACGAAGGCCGAGTTCGCGACCCCGAGGGAGTTCGAGAACCTCGTCGTCGCGTGGCGCGGCGGCGCCGCCATCCGCCTCTCCGACGTCGGCCGCGTGGACGACGCCGTGGAGGAGGAACGCAGCGTCGCCCGCCTCGACGACCGCCCCGCCATCGCCCTCCTCGTCCGCCGCCAGTCCGGCAAGAACACCGTGCAGGTCGCCGCCGCCGTCCGCGAAGAGGTCGAGAAGCTTCGCGCCGAGCTCGCCCCCCGCGGCGTCCGCCTCGAGACCGGGCAGGACCTCTCGGTCTTCATCGAGCACTCCGTCCACGAGGTCCAGTTCCACATGCTCTTCGGCGGCGGCCTCGCCACGATCATCGTCTTCGTCTTCCTCCGCAACCTCCGCAGCACCGTCATCAGCGCGCTCGTCATCCCCACCGCCGTCGTCGGCACGTTCATCCTCATGAACGCCCTCGGCTTCACGCAGAACATGATGACGCTCCTCGCGCTCTCCCTCGCGATCGGCCTCCTCATCGACGACTCCATCGTCGTCCAGGAGAACACGATGCGGCACGTGGAGGAGGGCAAGCCGCCGCGCGAGGCCGCTTCGTTCGCCACGAACGAAATCGCCCTCGCCGTCCTCGCCACCACCCTCTCCGTCGTCGCCGTCTTCGTCCCCGTCGCCTTCATGCGCGGCCTCGTCGGCCGCTTCTTCTACCAGTTCGGCATGACCGTCGCCTTCGCCGTCACCATCTCCATGTTCGTCTCCTTCACCCTCGACCCCATGCTCTCGTCGCGATTCCTGAAGATGCCGAAGCACGGGCCGATCTACCGCATGAGCGAGAAGCCCTTCCTCCTCCTCGAAGCCTTCTACGGGCGCCTCCTCGCCGTCGCGCTGCGCCAGCGCTGGCTCGTGCTCCTCGTCGCCTTCGCCGCCTTCGCCGGGGCCGCGTGGACCGCGCGCGGCATCCGTTCCGAGTTCGTGCCCAAGGAGGACCAGAGCGAGTTCAACATCCGCGTCCGTGCCCCGCTCGGGTCGAGCCTGAAGCGCACGGACGGGATCATGGCCGGGATCCGTGGTCGCCTCGCCGGCCAGCCGTGGCTCGACTACACGTTCCAGACGATCGGCGCCGACGAGCTCAGGCGCGTCAACGAGGGGACGCTGTTCGTGCGGATGAAGCCGAAGGGCGCGCGGGCCGCGACGCAGCAGGACGCGATGGAGTGGGTCCGCGCCGCCGTCGCCGACGTCAGCGACGCGCAGATCTCCGTCGAGATCGTCCCGCGCGTCTCGGGCGGCGGGTTCAAGGCCGCCGAACTCCAGGTCGAGCTGCGCGGCCCGGACCTCGACCGGCTCGACGCGGAAGCGACGGCGCTCGTCGGGAAGATGCGGGCGGCGGGGGGCTACGCCGACCTCGAGACGTCGTTCGAGAAGGGTAAACCCGAGCTGGGCCTCCTCGTGGACCGCGACCGCGCAGCCGCCGTCGGGCTCGACCCGCGCACGGTCGCCAGCGCCGTCCGCTCCCTCGTCGGCGGCGCCGACGTCGCATTCTTCCGCGCCGGCGGCGAACGCTACGACGTCAGCGTCCGCCTCGATGCCCCGTTCCGCCGCTCCGCCGCCGACGTCGAGCGTCTTGCGGTCCGCAACTCGAAGGGCGCGCTCGTCCGCGTCGGCAACGTCGGCCACGTCGAGCCCTCGGCCGGCCCCGTGCAGATCAACCGCTACAACAGGACAAGGGTCGTCACGGTGTACGCGAACCTGACCAAGGGCCAGAAGGTCCTCGGCGACGCCGTCGCCGAAACAAAGGGCTTCCTCGACCAGGCCGCCCTCCCCGCCGGCTACACCACGGGCTTCGTCGGCAACGCCGAGATGATGCAGGAAACCGCCGTCAACTTCTCCTTCACCCTCACCCTCGCCGTCATCCTCGTCTACCTCGTCCTCGCTTCGCAGTTCGAGAGCTTCGTCCACCCCTTCACCATCATGCTCTCCCTCCCCCTCTCCGTCGTCGGCGCCCTCGGCGCCCTGCTGCTGACGAACACCACCATGAGCATCTTCACCATGATCGGCATCATCATGCTCATGGGCCTCGTCACGAAGAACGGCATCCTCCTCGTGGACTACACCATCACCCTCCGCGACCGCGACGGCCTCGACCGCACCGCCGCCCTCCTCCGCGCCGGCCCCGCAAGGCTGCGCCCCGTGCTCATGACCACCTTCGCCCTCGTCTTCGGCATGCTCCCCATCGCCCTGGGAACGGGCGAAGGATCGGAAACCCGGGCGCCCATGGCCATCGCCGTCATCGGCGGACTCACGGCGTCCACGCTGCTCACGCTCGTCGTCGTGCCGGTCGTGTACGCGCTTCTCGACGATGCGCAGCGGCTGGTGGGGCTGGGGAAGGGCGGCAGGAGCGGCGCGTAGGACTCGCGGTTGCCTGCGCTGGTGTGCGGCAACGGCCGACACGCGCGGGAGACCTCACCGCGGACAATTCACTTCGGCTGACGATCCTCGAGGGCCTTGATGCGCTGATCGTGAACCAGCGACTTCGCCCAGCACTGCCGGGATGAGGTGGCCAGGCCGTCCAGCACTTTCATGATCCGGTCGAAGTCCTTCCGCGTCAGCATCTGCTCTTCGATGGCCGTCACCCGCGAATTGAGCCGACCGACCTCGCGAGCCAGCCGGCCCACGCTCTCCTGCGTTCGGTCCAGGCTCTCCCGGGTTCGGTCCAGGCTCTCCCGGGTTCGGTCCAGGTTCTCCTGGGTCGCGAATTTCTTCAGCTCTTCGCGCAATTCCTTGCGCGTGATCGAATGTCCGTTGGTGTTCGACACGTCCGGACGTTACGACGAAACCTCCTCAGATGTCAAACTGACGGCTCAGCCCGGGCCTGAACGCGCAGCTCGCCGGTACTGGCTCCACGACGACGCTCGAGGCTGGCGCGCAACCGGGCAAGCTCGAACCCCGACGCGCCCGAATTCGCTTGCTTCCGCCGTCTCCCGCCAAGGAGCATCGCCGCCTGCCCCTTGAGGAGAACCCGTCGTGAGCGCAAGCCCCCGTTTTCCCCGACGCACCGTCCTCGCGACGTTCCTCGTCCTCGCCATCCCCGCCGCCGCCCAGGAGCCGCTTCCCCTGCCGAAGACGCTGGAAGAGGTGGAGAGGGCGTCGAAGGACCCGGACGAGGACGTGCGGATGACGGCGGCGGCGACCGTCGTGAAGTACCAGGACCACCCGAAGGAGTGCGTTGAGATCGTGCGGCGGCTCCTGGGGGACGTCAGCGACGAAGTCAGCCATTACATGGGGCGCTGGATCGAGAACCTGAGGCCCGAGTTCCCGGAGCTCATCCAGGCGGCGCTGGACCACGAGAACTACTCGGTGGCGCAGTGGGGCATCGCCGCCGTCCTGAAGGCGGAGACTCCCGATCCGGCGTGGCTTCCGCGCATCCGCTACTGGCTGGCCGTCCCGTCGGGCGCGGGCGTCGAGCCTGCGCTCCGCCGGTACGGAGACAAGGTGGACGTCGCGGCGGAGCTCGCCGAGGCGACGAAGATCCGCAAGAAGGACGAAGCGCGGCTAGCGGAGGCGGTGGCCGGGAAGTCGGAGGCGGCGCTCGCGGACCTGGCGGAGATCATCGAGCGAGGGAATCCGTACTACGCCTCGGAGGCGATCCGACAGGCCGCGAAGGGCGGCAACGAGGCCGTCCTGCGCGTCCTTCTCAAGTGCTCGCACGCGACCCACGCGAGCCGCCGGGTCTGGATCCTGCAGGCGCTTCCGACGGAGCATCCGAAACTGGGCGAACTCGTGTTCGAGGCGCAGCTGGAAGCGCTCACGGCCCCCACGAACATGGAATTCAACAAGGCGGTGGAGATCCTGACGGAGTCGAGGCAGGGCAGGTGGATTGCCGAGCTGGCGAAGGAGGCGTCGGGAATGACGCTGACCCCGAAACGGTGGCAGCACCTGCTGTGGCGCCTGCTCATCGCGTTCGGCGGGCGGCAGTTCGACGACGCCCATCATGCCGCGGCCGGGAAGGCGTTCCTGGAGTTGGCCGCGCCGCGCCGCGACCTGGCGCTGCCGAGTTTCCGGTGGTGGTGGGCGTCGCGCAGTTCGCCGCCGGACCCGGCCGGGGAGAAACGGATGACGGAACTGGAGGAGAGGTTCAAGGGGATGAAGTGAGTGCGGGTGAAGGTGGCAGCGGGACTTTCGCGGCTACATCCCCTTGAACGCCGTCCAGAAGTCCCCATACCAGCCGCAGAGCACCAGGTGTGGGTCTGTCCGAGATCCCTCGGAGGCCAGGCCGAAGGTCCGGCCGTCCGCGTCGGCGACGATCCGGTAGCCTCGCCCGGACTCAGGGTCCTCGATCAGCACGAGCCAGGCATCCGTGACTTCGTCCCTGACGGTGCCACGGTCAACGTGGCGCTGGATGACCTTGATCAGGCGAGGTGGGACCAGGGCCTTGCGCAGATCCACGCCGTGGAAATTCGTCTCCTCCCAGGAGTCGCCGATGGCGTCGTGCACCAACCGCTCGATTTCGCGCGCATTCATGGAGGGATCCTTCATTCGAGCCTGCGGCGGCGGCCGGCCGACCCGCTACTTCGCGGCCCTCAGTTCCTTCGCCCGCGCCTCCGCCTTGTCCGCCTCGTCGGGCTTTTTCGCCTTCCGCAGCAGCGCCGCCAGCTCGTCGAGCGTGTCGGCGAGGTCGGCCTTGCCGCCGTCGCACTTCTCGAGGATCTCCACGGCCTTGCGGAGCTCCGCTTCGGCGTCGTCCGGCTTTGCCTGGGCGTCGAGCGCCCCGGCGAGGTCGCGGTGGGCGCCGGCGAGGTCGCGAGGTCCGGCCTTGCCGTCCTCGTACGCCTTGAGGGCGCGCCGGAAGTTCGCTTCGGCGTCGGCCGCCTTCCCCTGCGCCAGGCGGAGGCTTCCCATCGCCGCCTCGGCGTCGGCGGCGTCCTGCGGGTCGGCGTCCTTCGCGGACTTGAGGAGCTCGAGCGCACGCTTCAACTGGGTCTCCGCGTCCCTGAACTTCCTCTGCCGCCGCAGGCACTCGCCGTAGTCGAGCGCTGCGAGGCCCGCGTCCGCGGATTCCTTGCCGGAACCCTGCTCGGCCAACTTCAGCGCCCGCTGGTAGAGCGGCTCGGCCTTCGCGTCCTTCCCCATGTCGCGGTAGCAGTCCGCGAGATCCGCCAGCGCCCCCGCGATCACCGGATCGTCCTTCCCGATCCCCTTCTCCAGCACCTCCAGCGCCCGCGCATAGTGCGGCTCGGCGTCCTCCAGCTTCTTCTGCGCGCGCAGCGACTCCGCCAGGTCCGTCAGCGTCGTCGCGAGCCGGTCGTCCGTCGCGCTCCAGCGCTCCGCCTCCGTCAGCGCCGCCCGGAACTTCTTCTCCGCCTCCGCCGGCTTCTTCGCCGCCATCAGCTCCTTCCCCTCGGCCTCGAACGCCTTCCATTCCTTCTCCCCGGCGCGGACGGCGAGCGCCGGCAGGAGGACGAGCGCGGCGGGGAGCAGCAGGCGCGGACGGAGCATGAGGGGACCCTCAAAGGAAGCGACCCGGCGCGGGAAGCGGCCGGGTCGCGGTTGAAATCGGGGCGCTACTTCTGGTCGCCGCCGTCGTGGCGGCGGTGTTCGCGACGATGCTCGCGGCGCCGCTCGCGCCGGTCGTGCGCGCGTTCGCGGTCCCTGCGGTGCTCGCGAACCCGCTCGCGGGCCGCGTCACGCGGGTTGTCCCGGCCCCTGTCGTTCCCGCGTCCGCCTTCCCGGTCGCCCGCGAACGCGGGCGCCACGACGAACAGCAGCCCCAGCACCAGCGCGGCAATTCCCTTCATGGCTCGCTCCTTCGAAGAGGTCGGCGGGACTTCACCTGCGGGATCCGCAGTATAGACGGGGCGGGGGGCCGCCCGTTACACGACCCGCCTGGAAATCCGGATGGGTCGCCGCGGGCAAGTCTTCCGGGGGGCCGCCGCCGTACAATCCGGCTTTCGCATGAACAGACTCCCTGCGAGCCGCGTCGCCGTCCTGGCCCTCTGCGTCATCGCCGCTGCGGCCGGAGTCGTCGTTTTCGCCGTGGGGCGCCACCCCGCCGGGCCGGCCCCGGAGCGCGCGGCCGCCGCCCGCCGCCTCGAGGACCTTCGCGCCCACGCCGACGCGACGTCCGCGGCGGCCTGCGCCTACGCGGATGCACTGGTCGACGCCGGGAGAGCGGCGGAGGCGGAAGAGTGGTACCTGAAGGCGGTCGAAACAGACCCGGCGTGCGACCGGGGCCGGACGGTCCTGGCGCGGGCGTACGCGCCGATCCATGTCCGGGAAGCGGGAAACGACGTCTCCAAACTGGACGCGCTGGTGGCATGGCTGAGGCGCGCCCGGATGGAGGCGCAGGCGCTGGAGCTTGCGGAACACGTCGCGGGGCTCTCGCCCGAGTGCCCCAACGCGCGAAGGCTGCTGGGCGAGGTCCGGAGGGACCCCGAACGCCTCGAGCAGGAGTTCCGCGGGTTCCTCGAGAAGCGGGGCGCCTCCTTTGAAGCGATGAATGCGCACGACAGGAGCGCGCTCCGGGCGCGCTGGCTCGCCTGCCGCGACTACGGGATCCCGGAGGACCGCGTGGTCGCCCGCGACGCCGCCCCGCGCGCGCCCTTCCTGGTGCTGATCGAGCGCTCCGATCTGGACGACGCCGAGCTCCTGGCCCTTGCCCTGGTCGATTGCGTCACCGCCGTCGCAGAGGCATTCGCGGCCGAGTTCGGCGGGGCCTTCGACACCCTGAACATGGAGGCCGAGGTGGTCACGCCAGTCTACGTCTTCGAAACCCGCGGTCGCTTTGCCGCGCCGGCCGGCGAAGACTCCCACACCGCGCGCTTCGACAGGAGCTCCGGCCGCGTCACCTGCACGAAGGACTCCGCGACCCTCTTCATGTCCCTGTTTGACGCCTGCACGCGTGCCCTCATCCACCGGGCCTGGGTGCGGCGAAATCCGGGTGCACCGGACCTCGGGGCAGCCCGCACCGTCTGGCTCACGGAAGGACTCGCGCACTACTTTGCGTCGTTCGGGCGCAACGCGTCCGGCGAGATCGTCACGGGCGAGATCTCCCAGGTCGCCATGCCCTTGGTGAAACAGCGCACCTCCCGAGGGAAGGCGATCCCCCTGCGCGACCTGCTCTCCGCAACGATCCTGGCCGAGCGCAGGCGCGCCATCCCCGAGGACGAACGCGCGGGGTTCGCGGCCGAGGCGTGGGCACTCGTCTACTTCCTGCGGAAAGCGGACGACGGCAAGCGCCGCGAAGCCCTCCGAAGGTACTTCGACCGTGAGCTCGAGGGACGGGGGGGAGTCGAGGCGGCGCAGGAGTGCCTCGGGGACCTGGCGGACCTTGAAGCGCGCTTCCTCGACTTCTGGTGGAACCAGAGGTAGGGAGCCCGGTTCCTCGCGCCCCTTACTTCCCCGCCTTTTCCGCCTGGTGCCGCTTCCACCATCCCAGCCAGCCGGCCTTGTCCTTCTGGGTGTAGAACTCGCCGCTGATTTTCTGGAGCACGTACGAGCTCCATTTCTGGGTCAGGAGGTTGTCCAGCCCGGCGAGCAGGCCCGGGACGGCCTCGTCGCCCATGGCGATCATGGCGGTGACGGCGTCGTCGCGCGTCTTCGACGTGATCTTGAGGATGCGGTTGAGCTCCTTTTCGCCGCCGTCGGCCATGCACCAGGCGAGGGCCTTGCCGGCCTCGACGGTGTCGATCGCCTGGAGCACGCCCACGGCCTCGGTCGCGATCTTCTGCTCGGCGTGCAGCCAGGACATCGCGCACTTGACCGCCGCGTCGCCGTACGCAACGAGGGCCTTCTGCCCCGCTTCGCGGACGGCTTTCATCTCGCTCTCGAACGCGACCTTCCCGACCAGGTTCACCGCCGTCTCGCTCTTCTCGTCCTTAAGCAGCTCGAGGAGCATCAGCCGGAAGTCGTCGGTCACGCCCTTCGTCTCGAACCCCGTCTTGACGGCCTGGACCAGCACGGCGCCCTTGTAGGCAGCCAGGGCCGCCCGCAGTTCCTCCCGCGCCTGCGCGTCCGTCTCGGTGACGAGCCGGATCGCGATCGGCTTCGCGGCGCGCTCCTCCTTCCCCGGCGTCAGCTTCTTCAGGACCTCCACGCACTCCGCGGGCGAGCCCTTGCGGATCTTGTCGAGCATCGGCCCGAGGTCGGCGGCGTCCTCGGCGAGGGCGGAAATGGGGGAAGCGACCAGGCCGAGCAGGAGGATGAGGGTGCGAACGGGCATGGCGGGACTCCGCGGAGCGGGATGGGCGGGAGCAGAAGGGGGAGCCATCTCGCCCGATGAAACCGACGCAGCCGGGAAGGGACAAGGGATTCCGATCGCGGCGGGAGGCTGGCGGCACGAAGCTGGTGGTGTCTCGACGGTCGGTGCGGCGGCGGAGCCCGTACTGCCCGGTGCCGGGGTCGCCGAGGTGCTGGAGGCGACCGCCGAGATCGGGCGCGCGCGGGTGAACCGCCCTCAACGGGCCCGGGCGAGCCCCAGGAAGATCCTCCCCGGCGACTGCCCGGCCCTCGGCCAGAGGTCGGCGAGGAGCGCCTGCACGTCGGCGACCTGCCCGGCGGTGCGGACGCGGCACCAGTCCACGAGCAGCAGGCGCCGGGCGCCGATCCACGACGCAAGGTCCAGCCACTTCCCCGACACCGGAGGCGGCTCGGCCGCGCGGACGAACCCGACCTCGAGCGCGAGGCCGCCCGAGCTGCGCCCGTAGGCGACGACGCCGGCGGGACCGTGGAGGGCGAAGCCGCCGTGGACGGCGCCGTCGGCGCGCTCGAACGACAGGGGACGCGCGGGGCCGGCATGAAGGGCGCGGGCGAGGTCCTCGATCTTCACCGCAACGTCCACGAGCGGCTCGCGCACCGCGGTGCGGACGTGCAGTTTCCGGAATCCGCTTCCCGCGCGCTGCGTCCGGTGGATGTCGGCGATCGCGGCGAGGTCGGAGGCGGCGAGCTCGGCGGCGGCGGGCGAGAGGAGCTCGACCTGGCGCCAGTCGTCCTCGTGGAGGAGGAGCGACTCGCCGGCCGGCGGAGCGGACATCGGCGGGAGCTCGTTCGAGATGGACGGAAGCGAGCAGAGCAGCTCCTTGGGGTCCACCTGCCGGACGTCGATCCGGCGCAGCCGCAGCGTCATGAACCCCTGCGCCGCCGCCGCGGCGCGCGTGGGCGGCTCGGCGTGCGTCACCTCGAACCGGACGCCCCCGATGTCGAGCGTCGTGGCGACGTCGAAGGACTCAGGGACCTGGTCCGCCGGCGCCGGGTGCTCGCCCAGCAGGCGGCCGGTGTCGGCGTCCACGAACCGGAGAACGATGGTGCCGTGTGTCATCGCGCGATCAGGCCTGCGGACCGTCGAGCGGGTCGACGCCGGCCTGCCGGCAGGCAGCCTGCATCGCCTCGGTGTGCTCGGCCAGCGCTTTCGCGTTGCCCAGCTCCCGCAGGATGCCGGCGCCGATCCGCCAGGTCTCCCGCGCCGCGTCCCACAGGCCCCCCTTGACGAGCGCCCGGGCTCCCTGGCTCAACGCCGCGGCCTCGAGGTGCCGGCTTCCTATCCTGCGGAAAACTTCCACGGCCTGGGACCTCCGACGACCGGACTCCGCCGCGTCGCCGCGAAGCGCCGCCAGTTCCGAAAGCTTCGCAAGCGAGATCCCCTCGAAACGGAGGTTGCCCGTCTCCCTGTGCAGCTCGATGGCTCCGAGGACGGCCGACTCCGCCGCCTCTACGCGGCCGGTGTCCTCGCAGAGTTCCCCCAGGTTGTGCAGCGCAATCCCCTCCGAACGACGGTTGCCGACCGCCCGGTGAGTCGCCAGGGCCCGCTCCAGGAAGCGCTCGCTCTCTTCGAGGCGCCCCTCCTTTCGCAGCAACCCTGCAATGTTCGCGAGCGCGACCCCTTCGGACCGGAGGTTCCCGACCTTGCGGTGAATCGACAGGGCCTGCTCGAACGCCTGCCGGGCCTCCTTGAACCGGCCGGCATCGCTGTGAAGCGCCCCCAGGTTGCCGAGCGCGATGCCCGCTCTGCGGTCGTCTTTCCAGGTCCTGCAGAACGCGAGCGCGGCGTTGAAGGTCTGCTCGGCCAGGGCATACCGCCCGGTGTCGTAGTAGATCCCCCCCAGGAGGATCAGCGTCGTCCCCTCCGATTCGCGGTCTCCGGCCGCCCGATGGCCCTCGAGCGCCACCTGCGCTTCCGCCTCAGCCTCGGCGAAACGCCCGGTATGGCGGAAAACGGTGACCAGGCCCGTCCGGGCACGAGCCTCCCGCTTGAGGTCCCCCAGTTCCCGGAAGACCTCGATCGCCCGGGAGAAATTCGCGGCGGCCTCCGCAACGCGGCCCGCCCCGGACTGGAGGGCGGCAAGGGCTTCGACGGCCGCCGCGGTCCACAGGCGACTCCGGTCCCCCGCGCGTTCGAGGGATTCGTGCACGAGCTGGACCGCGCGTTGAGGGTCACCCCGCCTGTTGGCGCACAGGGCGGCGCGCCGGCAGGCCTCGGCGCCGGCGAGCGCGGGAAGAAGAGCGGCCAGGCCCTCCCAGGCAGCCTGCGCATCCGCATCCCTGTACGAGAGGCTCGCCGTCTCCGCGGCGCGACGGAGGTAGAGGACGCGGAGCGCGACCGGCGCGCCGGACAGCGCGGCGTGGACCGCCAGCTCTGCGGCCTGCGCGTCGAGGGGATGCGGGATGATGTCGGTCCCGTCCGGGACATCGAGGGGCGGCGGCTCCTGCGGACGTCCGCCGCAGGCACTCTCGATCGCCTCCAGGGCCGCGCGGTGGAGCCGCGCCCGGTCGCCCGGGAGCTGAAGCTGGTAGGCGGCATCCCGCAGCAGGGCGTGACGGAAGAAATACGCATCCTCGGCGCGCACGGCGCCAGTGTAGCGCGGGCGTGCGCCGCCCCGCGCATCCCGCACCTCGCAACTTCCTCAAGTTTCCACTATGCTTATGAATCTCATGCCCCTCCCCCGCAACCCCACCCGCGCCATCCGCATCGGCCGCACGCACATCGGCGGCGGTCACCCGATCGCCGTGCAGTCCATGTGCGCGACCCACACCTCGAACGTGGACGAGACCCTCATCCAGTGCGAGGACCTCCGCAAGGCCGGCGCCGACGTCGTGCGCGTCGCCGTGGACAACATGAAGGACGTCGAAGGCCTCGCGGCGCTCCGGAAACAGACGACGGCCAACCTCGTCGTGGACATCCAGGAGAACTACCCGCTCGTCGAGAAGGTCGCGCCGCACGTCGACAAGATCCGCTACAACCCGGGACACCTGCACCACCTGCAGAAGCAGAAGCCGATCGCGGAGAAGGTCGGCTGGATCGCGAAGGTGGCGAAGGACCACGGCTGCGCGATCCGCGTCGGCGTGAACTGCGGGTCCGTGGCGCCGGAGTTCCTCGAGAAGTACCCGGACCAGCGCGACGCGATCGTCGAGAGCGCGCTCTTCCACTGCGACATCCTCGACAGGCTCGGGTTCACGGAGTACTGCGTCTCGCTCAAGGACAGCGACCCCGCGAAAGTCGTCGAGGTCAACCGGCGCTTTGCCGCAAAGCGCCCGGACGTGCCGCTTCACCTCGGCGTCACCGAAGCCGGCCTGCCGCCCGACGGCGTGATCAAGACGCGCATCGCGTTCGAACAGCTCATCACCCAGGGGATCGGCGACACGATCCGCGTCTCCCTCACCGTCCCGAACGAGGCGAAGTCCGCCGAGATCGCCGCCGGCAAGCAGATCCTCGACGACATCGAGCACGGCCGCTTCCGCTCCGTGCCGGACTTCGGCAAGGGCCTCAACATCATCTCCTGCCCCTCGTGCAGCCGCGTGGAGAACGAGGCGTTCGTGAACCTCGCGATCCAGGTCAAGGAGATGACCGAGTACGCGAAGAAGCACAAGATCACGATCGCCGTGATGGGGTGCCGGGTGAACGGGCCGGGCGAGACGGACGACGCCGATCTCGGGCTCTGGTGCGGACCTTCGACGGTGAACCTGAAGCGCAAGGCGGAGGTCGTCGGCACGTACGGCTACGACACCGTCCTCGAGCGCCTCCGCGAGAATCTCGACCGCCTCATCGCCCTGAAGCGCTGACCGGTCCTCCTCCGCGCGCCGAGCGGACGCCCCGCTCAGACGCCCCGGCGCGCGCCCCAGAGCCAGATGTGCAGCCGCGGCGACATCCTCCAGCCCTCCCTCTTGCACACCTCCGCCAGCGTCAGCGCCCGGCGCTTCACCGCCTCCTCCGTCACGCCTTCGGGCATGAGGTAGACGCGGTCCCTGGGAAGAGTCCTCGCGAGCCGGGCCGCCTCCGCCTCGTCGCCCTCGCCGACGACGATCTTGGCGATCGTGCGCGGATCGGCCATCCAGGCGGGGGCGTGCGCCCAGGTTTCCTCCCAGAGAGGCGTGACGGACGGGAGCTTGGGCGACCAGTTCCAGTGCAGGCAGGGGTGGGTCGCCGGTGGCGCACCGACGCCGGCCGTCTCGACTTCGATGCGGGGCCAGGCCTCGCAAGCGGCCTCGAGCAGTTCCTCGAAGCCCCGGTTCTGCAGGGGCTCGCCGCCGGTGATCACGAGCAGGTCGCGCGGGCCCAGGGAGTCCAGTTCATCGAGGAGGGCGGGGAGGGGGACGTCTCTTCCGTGACCCGGATCCCAAGTGTAACGCGTGTCGCACCAACGACATCCGACGGAACACCCCTGCAGTCTCACGAAGGTGGCCGGGGCCCCCGCAGAGGGGCCCTCCCCCTGGAGCGACCGGAATGTCTCGGCGACTCTCATGATGGGAATTACGTCGCCGAATGGGGGCGGTTTGAAAGAAGCGCGCCCCAGAAACACGAAAACCGGCCTGCAAGGGCCGGTTCAAGTTTTATGAAGAGCACCTTCGGGATTGCCTGTATATCGGCTGCCACGGATCTCTAGGACTTGCGGGCGTCCGGCTTGCACCGGCTCTCGACATCCCGGAGGCTTGCTCTACAGGAGAAGTATCGGAGATCTCCCGTCCGGAATCAAGCGAAATCTGAAAAAAAACCGGGCCCCCCTCCCCTCACCGCCCCACCGTCCTTATACTTCGCCCCCTTCCCATTCCGCGGAGATACCCGTGATCCTCAAAGGCAAGAGAGCCCTCGTCGTCGGCGTCGCGAACAAGCGCAGCCTCGCCTGGGGCGTGGCCCAGTCCCTCGCCCGCGAAGGCGCGGAGCTCTTCCTCACCTACCAGTCTGACCGGCTGGAGAAGGGCGTAAAGGACCTGGCAGACACGATCCCGGGGACGAAGACGCTGATGTGCGACGTGATGAGCGAGGCGCAGGTGGGGGCGATGGTGGACAAGCTGAAGCACGGTCACGGGCACGGCGCGGGGCTGGACATCCTGGTGCACGCGGTGGTCTACGCGCGGCAGGAGGACCTGGAGGGTGAGTTCAAGAACGTCACGCAGGAGGGATGGAACACGGCGCTGGACGTGTCGGCATTCTCGCTGGTCTCGCTCACGCGCGCGGTCGCCCCCCTGATGGAGGGCCGCCATGGGAGCATCGTGACGCTCTCGTTCCTCGGCGCGACGCGGGCCGTGATGAACTACAACATCATGGGCGTCGCGAAGGCGGCGCTCGAGGCAAGCGTGCGTTACCTGGCGAGCGACCTCGGGCCGAAGGGAATCCGGGTGAACGCGGTGAGCGCGGGGCCGGTGCGGACGCTGTCGGCGGCGGGGATCACGGGGTTCAGCAAGATGCTGGACCACGTGCAGGAGCGCGCGCCGCTGCGGCGCAACGTGGACCAGGGGCAGGTCGGCGACGCCGCGGCGTTCCTCGCGAGCGACCTCTCCCGCGGGATCACGGGGCACGTCCTGTTCGTCGACAGCGGCTACAACATCATCGGCGTCTAGCGTGCCGCTCAGACCGACGAAGACCCTGGACACCTTCCCGAACCCGAAGCCGGGGCGGGAGTACGTGGTCCGCTGCGAGACGCAGGAGTTCACCTGCGTCTGCCCCATGACCGGACAGCCGGACTTCGCGACGCTGACCATCGAGTACGTCCCCGCGCGGCTCTGCTTCGAGCTGAAATCCCTGAAGTCGTACCTTTGGAGCTACCGGAACGAGGGCGCCTTCCACGAAGCCGTCGTGAACCGGATCCTCGACGACCTCGTGAGGGCGGTAAAGCCGCGCTCGATGACCGTGACCGGGCGATTCAACGTCCGGGGCGGCATCCAGACGACGGTGGAAGCGCGGCACGGCCGGGCCCGCTAGGCCGCGCGCTACCGGGACTTCGGCGGCGCCTTCGACCACGCCTCCCGATTCGCCTTCCACCACTCCTTCCAGCGCCCCAGCGCGTCCTCGCCCATCTCGAAGTCGGGACGCGCCATCTCCGCGATCGCGCTCAGCACCGACTGCCGGATGCGCGGGCGTTCGTTCACTCGCTCGAGAAGGCGCAGGTAGGCGTCCAGAAGCACCGCGCGCTGCGCCGGCGCCGCGTTCTCCATGTACGTGTACGGGAACGAATCCACGCCGAACATCGCCACGCCCGTCGTCTCCACCAGCCTGTCCAGCACCGCGTCCAGCGCCGCCGGATTCCGCCGCGCCAGCGACCCGAGCGCCCGCATCGCCTGGTTCCCCTTCTCCGGATGCGTCAGGTACTTCGCGATCAGGTCCACTGACCCCGCGTCGCCGCACTCCCCGATCCCGTTGAGGATCCCCATCCGCACCTCTTCGTTCGTCTCCTCGCCGAACTCCTTCTCCAGCTTCTCCTTCACCGCCTTCAGCCCCGACCGCCCCGCCCACGCGTACCACTCCACGCGGTCCCACTCCGAACCGCCCTTGGCGCGCCGCAGGCACGCCTTCGCGCCGTCCTCGTCGCCGGCGAGCGACATCAGCTTGTCGAGCATCGCGTCGCGCCAGTCGTCGCCCTTCTGCCGCACCCCCTTGAGCGTCTCGACGGGCACGACGGCGCGCGCCTGCACGAGCAGGTTCAGGCACGGTTCGACCAGGCGCGTGACTCCCGACGCGAGAAGGCCCTTCGCAACCTCGACGTCCTCGGCCGTCGGCGCCTGGGAGAGCCCGGAGACCGCCTCCCCGCGCCGGTCCTCGGACTCCTTCGGGTTCGAGGCGACGGCGCGCAGCCGCTCCCGGGCCGCGGGCGCCCCCGTGCCGGCCAGCATGCGGAGCCCGCGCGACCCGCGCTCCCCCTCCTCCCCGGATTCCTTCAGGAGCAGTTCGATGACGCGGGGATCGCGGGAGGAGGTCAGGGCCATGGTTGCGCTCCCCGACTTGTCGAAATCCTGCGACGACGCAAGCGCGTAGAGGTCCGCCGCGAGCTCGCCGGTGAGGCCGGAGTACTGGATGCAGGTGATGGCGAAGCGGACCTTCGGCGCCTCGTCGGCTCCGAGGAGGGCCTTGAGCGGCGCGGCGATCTCAGCGCGGCGCGAGTCGAGAAGCGGCTGGGCCGCGTTGGCGAGCCCCCAGGCCGACTGCTCGATGTCATCGCGGGCCGCGGCGGCCTCGACGAAGGCCTTCGCCGCGCCCGGCGTCCGCAGCAGCGCGCGCAGGAGCTTCTGGCGCTTCTCCCAGTCCTGCCCCCCCGTGGCCTCGGCGATGAACTCGTCGACCTTGGCGCGGGCGTCTTCGGCGGCGGCGGGGAGGGCGAGGAGTGCGAGGGCGAGGGCGGTGCGCAGGCGCATGGGTTTCTCCGTGAGGGAAGGGGCGGCGGTCCGGAGCATACCCGAGGACGCGGGAATGCGCCCGGGAAGGCGGGGGGCGCCGCGCGCCCCGGCGGATGGGGCGCGCGGCGATCCGAAACGCGCTAGAAGCTCACGCAGCCGCTGCCGTCGGACAACCACTCGACGAGCTTCGCGCCGCCGACGACTGTCGCGCCGGGGACGAGGTTCTGCTCGTTGAGGGAGCGCTTCTTGAAGCAGGGCGAGCAGACGTAGATAAGCCCGCCTGCCTTCGTGAACTTCTCCATGAGGGTCTTGAGCGGGTCGAAGCCGGCTTCGTGCATGTCGTCGGCGAAGCCCTTCTGGGACAGGCGGACGCCCTCGACGGAGAGGAAGACCATCGTCTGCTTCTCGCTGGCGACGGCGGCGTTGGCGACGACGAACGCGACGGTGGCCTTGTCGGTGTTGTCCTTCGAGTACGTGAGGGTGACGCAGAACTTCCCGGGCATGCTAGGTCTCCTTTCTTCTGATCCAGTAGTTCGGGGGTTGGGCGGCGAGGAGCCGGTGGCCGGTGAGCCCGCACCAGGCGGGGATGTCCTCCGGCGCGCCGGGATCGCGCGCTGTGAGTTTCAGGACCTGCCCGGGCTGCATCCCGCGGACCTTCGTGCGCAGGTCGAGCACGAGGTCCCCGCAGCCCAGGTCGCCCGCGTCCCACGCGTCGTCGTGCGCAGGAGGGGCGGGAACGGGAGCCGGCCCCGCGGGGGAAGGCACGGGGCCGGCCGGGCCCGGCGATGAGGCCGGCCAGAGGCAGGCCGGCCGGGAGGCGTCGCCGAGCCCCTCCCGTTCGCCCGCCTCCCTCCAGCCGGCGCGCAGGCACTCCTTCGCCTGCACGCGCCCGGCGAGGCGGTCGCGGAGGGACTCCAGCGGCCAGTCGAGCCCGGCGGCGAGGCAGCGCGGGCAGACCGGCGCGTCGTGGAATCCCATGACGAGGCAGAAGACGGCCGCGTGCCCGCAGAGCTTCGCGCCGCAGGTGCGGCAGAAGGAGCCCGTGAGGCGCGCCACGGTGTCCAGCACCGCGTGCGTGCGCTCCGGCGAGCCTTCCGGGCCGGCGCCCGGGGCGAAGTCTCCGTCGGGAAGCGGCTTCATTTCTTCTCGGTGAAGGTCAGCTTGCGGGTCCAGTTGACGGTCTTGCCGTCGGCGGACTTCTCGCCGGTCGCCTGGCCGTCGATCTCGACGTAGGCCTTGGCGAGGGCGTTGACGGGGCCCGCGTCGGGCTTCGGCGAGAGCTCGAGGTCGCGGCCGCGGGACCAGGTCACGCGGCGCTCGTCGAGGTTCCCGAAGTACCAGTCGACCTTCGCCTTGTCGGGGCCGGTGTAGCCGTCCGCCGTGGTGAGCTTCACCTTGGGCTCGTTGTCCGCGTTCAGGGTGAAGTCGCCGACGAAGATGTCGGCCACGGCGACGTCGTGCGGAATCCAGCCGATTTCCGGCACCCAGAACTCGGGCCAGCAGTGGTAGGACTGGTCGGCGTCCTTGCCGTCCAGCTCGGCCTTGAAGAACGAGCCGTAGACCATGCGGGTCGGGATCCCCGCCGCGCGGGCGAGCGAGGTCCAGAGGGAGTGGAAGTCCGTGCAGTTGCCGGTCTTCGACGTGAGGCAGTACTCCGTGCTCCCCACCGGGGAGGCCTTCTTGTTGTTCGGGTCCTTCACCCAGTACTCGATGTTCGCGAGCACCCAGTCGTAGATCTTCCGCGCCACCTTGACCGGGTTCGTCTCCTCGCCGGCGATCTCCTTCGCCAGCTTCCGGATCTCGTCGTTGATCACCACGTTCCTGTTCGCCCCGAGGTAGCGCGCCATCGCCTTCCGCTCCTCGTCCGTCAGCGGACGCGTCTTCGCCGGGTCCGGGTCCGTCAGCGTCTCGCGCCGCGTCACCGTGAACGTCGCGGTGATCGAGATCTCGCGCGCCGAGCCGTCGGACGCCACGTAGATGCTCTGGTTCCCCTCGGAGTCCTTCTCGATCGTGTACTTCGCCGCCGTCTCGACCTTCAGGTCCGCCACCGTCTGGGCCGTGTCGTCCTGGGGCATCGTGAACCACACCCGCACCTTCTTCGCGCCCTCCGGCACGTTCACCTTCAGCTCGTGCTTCGCGGCGAACGTCTTCGACTTGCCCGCCTTCGAGACCACGTGGTCCGAGGGACTTCCCGCGTCCCCGAGCAGCGCACAGCCGAGCGCCGCGCCGAGGACGGTGGCGAGGGACATCCTCTTCATTCCAGCCTCCCTGAATGGGCCGTGCGGCCGCAGCCGCGCGGCGGTTTCACGATCGGAGCGCCCTCGCCGCCTCGGCGAGGGCGCGCAGTTTCCGGTATGCCGTCTCCGCGTTCGCCATCGGCCTCTCCGCGAACGTCCCGAACCCGCAGTCCGGGTTCAGGTGGATCCGCGACGGCGGCACGAACGCCGACAGCTCGCGCGCCTTCCGCACGATCCCCTCCACCGGCTCGATTTCGTCCGTCCGCGGATTCACGAGCCCCAGCCCGACCATCGAACCCGGCGGAAGCCCCCTCAGCGCCGACAGCGATCCCGCCCGCGGCGTCGCGTACTCCAGCACGAACTGCCTCACCTTCATCCGCGCGAACCACGGCACCAGCGGGTCGTATGCCCCCTGCAGCAGCACCCCCTCGTCCCGGCTCCAGTTCCCGCGGCACACGTGCATCGCGATCACCGGCCCGGTCACGCCATCCACGACCCGGTTGATCAGGTCCACCGCGAGCTCGAGTTCCTTCTCGGGGGAAGCGCTCGCCGCCAGCGCCGCGCACATGAAGGTCCGGGTCGCGGACTTCCCGGCGAACACGAGCTCCGTCAGCACCGGCTCGTCGAACTGCACGACCTCCGCTCCCGCCGCCGCCAGCGCCTTCAGTTCCTCCCGCAGGATCGCGACGATGTCCGTGCACAGCGACTCCCGCGTCGGGTACGCCCCCTCCGACAGCTTCTTCACCCACATCGACCGCGAGAGCAGGTACGGCCCCGGCAGCGTCACCTTCACCGCCCGCCTCGTGTGCTCCCGCAGGAACCGGAAGTCCTCCATCGCCAGCGGCCGCCGCACCTTCAGCTTCCCCGTCACCGTCGGGTTCCGGATCGCGTACGCCGGCACGTCCAGCGCCCCGAGCAGCTTCTCGAACCCCGCCTTGTCCTCCACGTGCTCCAGCAGGTCCGCCATCGTCATGAGCGACAGCCCGTCCAGCCGGTCGCAGAGGAACGAGTAGAAGTTGTCGCGCCGCTGCTCCCCGTCCGTCACCACGTCCACCCCCGCGTCCTCCTGCCACTTGATCGCCAGCAGGCACGCGTCGTCCTGGAACCGCGCCAGGTCCGCGCGCTTTTTCTTCATCGCTTCCAGCAGCCACGCAGGGCGCGGCCAGCTGCCGACGACGGTCACGGCGAAATCGGGAAGGGTGCTCATGAGCGCCTCAGGGTGGTCTTCACGGGAACGCCGCGGAGAAGCGTCTGCGCGACCGGCGAACGCTTCACCGTGTCCTCCCACACCGCGCGGAGGTCCTCGTCCTCGCCGTCCGCGTCGGCGTAGAGCGTGACCTCGAGCGACGAGAGCCCGGGGTGCCCGGCGTCCTCGACGCCGAGGAAGACGAGGATGTTGTCCGCCTTCGCGCGGAGGGAAACCTCGAGGTTGCGCACCTCGAGCCCCTTCCGGGACGCGCGCCACTGGAAGCCGACGGCGAGGCAGCCGCCGAGCGAGGCGAGGAGGAACTCGAGGGCGGCGGGCGCGGCGTCGGAGGTTTCGAAGCTGGCGGGCTGCCCGACGGCGAACGCGTGGTTCCGTGCGTACGCCTTCGCCTGCATGCCGCCGGTCCACCGGACGCGGACCGGCCACTCGAACCCGCGGGCCTTCTCCAGGTCCGCCTTGAGCCCGTCGTCCGCCGACTTCTTGCGGATGAAGTAACTCGTCGAGCCCGAATCCCCGGCCCTCACCGCCGGCATCTCGTGGCCCACCATCCGGCACCACGCAGGCAGGTCCTCCTTCACGCTCGTCTCGCGGCTGCGCACTTCCAGCACCCCGCCCGCCCGCAGCGGCTGCATCGCCTCGCGGATCAGCAGCAGCAGCCCGCTGCCGCAGTCCATGTCGCCGCCCTCGCAGACGGCGTCGGGTTTCGGGGCCGGGTCCATCGGGAGCTCCGGGAACTGGGGGGCCGCGCGCCCCGCCGAAGCGGGAACGCTCGGCCCCCCCTGGGAAGGTGCGGCTAGAACGACAGCTGCAGGGTGAGCGTGTAGCGCCACGCGCGCCCCGCGTTCAGCCCGACGAACTCGGTGCGCCAGTGCGACACGTCCAGCGACACCATGAACGGGTCGAACGTGAACGTGTTCATGAGGTAGTACACCGTGTTCTCCGAGCGCGCCCCGAACGGCAGGTTGTGCTCGTGCGGGTTGTCCCGCGAGTACCCCAGCGTCGCCGCGTACCACTTCACCGGCGCCACCTTCAGCTCCGCCCAGCCGCCGCTCGCCCGGATGTCCTGGCCATTCGCCAGCACGCCCTGCCCGATGCCGCCGCGGATGTCCGCGAGGTTCCGGCCGCGCCAGTACTCCATCTTGAACGTCAGCTGCTCCAGGATCGGGAACTCGAAGTCGATCGCCCACATGTCCGTCCGGAAGACATGCCGTCCGCCCACGCCGGCGCCGTCGATCTGCTCCTCGCTCGTCATCCCGGAGATGCCGAACGTGATCCACTTCTTCTCGACCCAGTTCTGGAAGCTCACCGCGAGGCGCCCCTCGAGCTTCGGCCACCCCGAGTCGTCGCCGTCCACCACGCCCAGCGCATCCGTGTCCACGTTCCGGATCGCGCCCTCCTGCCCGGCCATGACCCCGATGAAGAACTTGAGCTTGTCCCCCACCGTCGGCTCGCTTACCACCCGCACCTGCGGCCTCCGGTCGCCCGTGTTGCCCCAGTTCCACAGCACGTTGTCCGGGTTCAGGCTCGGGTTCAGCGGCGACGCCATGTCCGACGTCTGCCCGAACAGCACGTACAGCCAGTTCCAGCCCACCTTGCCGTACGCATGCCGCAGCCGCGGGACCGCCCGGCTCTCGCTGCTGGGAAGCGAGAAGAAGTCGATCTCCAGCTTGCCGGTGGCGGAGGCGTCGCCCAGCATGGCGATCTTGCCCGAGTCGAGGTCGAATCCGAGCCGGGTCAGGCGCGCGCTGGCGACGAAGTTGTCGTCGTTGCGCTCGGGCGCGGAGACGCCGCCCAGGAAGGGGATGTTCTCCTCGGCGCGGACGAAGGTCGGGAAGCGCGCGTTATCGAAGGCGGAGTCGGTGTAGTGGCAGTCGAGGCGGAGGACGCCGTACCACTTGAGGTGTCCGCCCAGCGAGACGAGGTCCTTCCAGGTCGGCGTGGAGCCGGAGTCGGAGGCGCCGCCGGAGCCCTTTTCCTTCTCGAGGGCCTCGACCCGCTTCTTCAGGTCCTGGATCTCCTTGTCCTTGTCGGCCGGCGTCTGTGCGGCTGCGCCGGTGGCGAGCACTGCGAGGACGGCGAGCGTACGCAGGTGGTTCATCTTCCCCTCCGAAAGTGGTTTGGACGGCGTTCCACGGACGGGGGGATGGTAGGGGAGGATTTCCGATTGTTCAGATTTGATTTACCTATGAATAAGGCCCTCTCCCATCGGTCCCGCGGCGCGAGACCCCGCACCTGCGCCGCGCGCCGCAGGGAGATTCGTCATCATGTCCTCAGCGCCGCAGCGGCGCGCGCCTTCTCCAGCCGGCAGCCGCACCCCACCGCCCTCTCGAACGGCAGCCACAGGCACGACTTCTTGCGCAGGTGCGCCACCGCCCCGCGCGCGAACCGCTCCTCCTCGAGCCCGAACGTGAATGCGAGGCAGCCGAAGCACAGGCCCGCGTCCTCGCAGCCGAGCAGGCGCGCGAGGACGGCGTCGTGGGAACAGCGCGATCCGCCGCAGGCGGAGCAGGACGTGTCGCGCGAGACTTCGAGAGTCGGCATGGATTCCTCCTCGGGGGGGGCGGTCGGGGATACGCGAACGGAACGGACGGCCGCAGACGGCTACATCGCGGCGCGCTTCGTCCCCCGGCGCTTCGCCTTCGCCCCCTTGTCCCATGCCTTGCGCGCCTCCAGGTGGAGATCGGCGGCCTCGTCGTCCTTGTGGAGGATCGCCTTCACGCGCGCCAGCGCCACGAGCAGCTCCGCACGGGCCGGCTGCCCCTGCGCGAGCCACGCGAGCGACTTCTCGGCCACCAGCGACAGCGCGTAGGTCCACGTCTCGTCGCCGTCCGCGGCGTGAAGCGGTCCGTCCGCAGCGAGGGCGCCGAGCGAGCCCACGGAATCCACCAGGGCCTCGAACGTCGGGATCGAGTCGCGGTACCACTGGACGGTGAAATCGCGGTCGATGAAGAGCACGTCTCCGGGCTTCACATCGACGCGTTCCCAGCATTTCGCGCCGCAGAGCCCGAGCACGTCGTCGAATCCGCGTGCGACGACGCGGGAGAAGCCGTCGCGCGAGCGGCCGGCGGCGACCCAGGCGGTCCAGCGCCTGCGGATGCGGTCGAGGGTGGTTTCGATGCTCATTCGGGGCCTCCTGTCTCTGTCGCCGTCCCGTGCGGCGGGGACGGGTCCAAAAAAAAACCGCTTCGCGAAGCGCGGCGAAGCGGTTTTTCCCGGGATAGCCCGGGGGGCTTTTTAGCAGTTTTTTACGTGGCTGCAATACGCCGCAAATCCCACGTGACCGAGTTGTCAGGTGGGGATGATATGCGAGTCGGGCCGGGAGTCAAGGGAATTCTGAGTGTTCCGGTGAAGATTCCCGGGCGTGGAGCGCGGCGCGGGGTCCGGGAGGATGAAATGCTGGACGGGCTCTTTCTGCATTGCCTTATAACTATGATATTCATCGAGCTGGCCGCCGCATGACAATTGTCTTGAAGGTGATTCCAGCGCTGCCTATGCTTTGGTGGAGTTGATGTCGCTGTTTACCTATTTCGTGAATAGCCATTACCAAAGGAGGTTCCGTGCTGAACCACGCCCTGCGCTCCGCCACTCTCCTCGCAGCTCTCGCCACCGGCCTCGCTGGCTGCTCCAGCAACGGCGAAGAGAACGGCGGGAAGAACTCAGGCTCGCGGTACTCCTGGGAAACCGACGCCGATACCAAGAACTGGCCCGTCCACGCCACCAAGCCGGAAAACCCCTCCGCCGCCTACCGCTGGCTCGAGATCATCCTCGAAGCCTCGGCCCGCCGCGTCGACAAGGTCGGCGCAAAGCCCACCATCATCTCCCGCGAAATGGTGATCAGCTGCACCGCCATGTACGACGCCTGGGCCGCCTACGACGAAAAGGCCGTCGGCACACGCTTCGGCGGCAAGCTCCGCCGCCCTGCGGCCGAACGCACCGCCGCCAACAAGGAGAAGGCCATCGGCATGGCCATCGTCCGCTGCCTCGCCTATGTCTTCCCCGAGGACGTCGCCTGGGTCCTGGAAACCGCCCGCAAGATGGGCGTCGATCCTGACAACAAGTCGACCGACTGCTCCACCCCGGAAGGCGTCGGCAACACCGTCGCCGCAGCCATCATCGAGTACCGCAGCAACGACGGCTCCAACCAGGCCGGCGACGCCAAGGGCTCCAACGGCAAGCCTTACTCGGACTACACCGGCTACAAGCCCGCCCGCGAACCCGGCCAGGAGCCCGATCCCGACCGCTGGATGCCCATCTCCTTCGCCAACCCGGATGGCAAGCCCGGCCGCTTCACCCCGCCCGCGCTGACCCCGCACTGGAAGTTCGTCAAGATGGTCGGCCTCGACAACCCCGAGCAGTACCGCCTGCCCGGCCCCCCGAAGGCCGACTCCGAGCAGATGCGGAAGGAAGTCGATGAGTGCATCGAGGCGAACGCGACCCTCTCGCTCTACCTCAAGTCCATCGTCGAATTCATGCGCGACGGTCCCCGCTCCACCGGGCAGTCCGGCCACTGGCTCCGTTTCGCCCAGGACCTCTCCCGCCGCGACCGTCACGACCTCGACCAGGACGTGAAGCTGTTCTTCGCGATCTCCGCCATGGCGTTCGACGCGTTCGTCGTCTGCTGGGAGGAGAAATACCACTTCGACTCGTCCCGCCCCTACTGGTACGTGCGCCATTTCTACAAAGGCAGGACCGTGAAGGGGTACGCGGGACCGTGCAAGGGCGTGAAGACGATCCCGGCGGAGGAGTGGCACCCGTACTCGCCCGACACCTTTGTCACGCCGCCGTTCCCGGGCTACCCCTCCGGTCACGCCACGGTGAGCGGCGCCTGCGCCAAAATCCTCGAGCTCTTCAGCGGCAGCGACCGCTTCGAGTTCGTCGCGAAGCGCGCGTCCGGCTCGCTGACCGAGGCGGACTGCACGACGTTCGAGATGCAGGCGGTCGACGGCGTGCCTGCGGTCGACGTCCCCGCCAGCCGCGACACCGTCCTGCCCCTTCCCACGTTCTCCTCGACCGCCGAGATGGCCGCGGAGTCGCGCATGCTGGGCGGCTACCACATCCGCGCGGACAACGAGGACGGGCTGAAGCTGGGGCGCAGGGTCGCCGTGGACGCCTGGAAGCGTTACAGGGCGTACTGGGAGGGGACCGCGCCGGAGCCGAAGTAGGAGCGAATGAGGCCTCCCTTCCCCCGAGGGGAGGCTGGATGGCCCGCCTGCCCCGGGTCGCCGGCGCCCCCACGCCGGCCCCGGCCGGCAGGCGGTTTTTTTTTCTGAAGTGGAGTTAGACTGGGGTTCGAACCGGGTCGCGGGGAGCCATGGAAAGGGCTGGCACGGCAACGGCGGAGACGCGGATCCGGCGCTGGGCGCTGGCGATGGGCGTGTTCGCGTCGCTGATCGGGTGCGTGGGCCTGGCGGGGTGGCTGCTGGGAATCGAGGCGTTGAAGAGTGTCCTGCCGGGCGCGGCAACGATGAAGGCGAACACGGCGACGGCGATGCTGGCGCTGGGCGCGGGGCTGGCGCTGTCCGCAGCCGGGCGGCCGGCGATGAGGCGCGGCTCGGGCATCGCGTGCGCGGTCTCGCTGTTCATCGGCGCTATCACGCTGGTCGAGTTCGCGACGGGGCTCAGCTTCGGAATCGACGAGATGCTTGCGCCGGACCGGGGGCCGGCGGGCCTGCCGTACATCCCGGGGCGCATGGCTCCCACGACGGCCCTGAATTTCGTGCTCCTGGGAGCGGCGGTCCCGCTGGCCGGCCGGAACCGGCCCTCGTTCGTGCGCGCGGCGGACGGGCTTGCGATCCCCGGGGGCCTGATCGCGCTGCTCTCCCTGACCGGGAACCTGTTCGGCGTCCCTGCGGACTCGCCCGTGACGTATCACACGACGCCGCAGGCGATCCACACGGCGGCGGGGTTCCTCGCGGTGGCGGTGGGGACGACGCTGGCAAACGCGAGGCACGGTGCGCTTCGCGTGCTGGCGGATCCCGGGGTGGCGGGGTTCGCGGCGCGCCGCATGCTGCCGGGCGCGCTCGGGGTCCCGGCGGCGGGCGGCGTCGCGATCCTGGTCGGGCAGCGCCTTGAGTGGTACGGGGCGCAATTCGCGCTCGCCCTCGTGGTCGTCGTCGTCATCTCGGCCATGTCGTTCGCCACGTGGCTGCTCTCGGCCAGGATCGCCCTCCTCGACGCCGAGCGCCGGCGGGCCGAGCGCGCCCGTGCCCGCCTCAACCGCGCCCTCGAATCGGGCGTCCGCGAGCGGACGGCGCAGCTCTCCGCCGCCAACGCCGAGCTCGAGGCCTTCTGCTACTCCATCTCCCACGACCTCCGCGGACCGCTCCAGACGATCGACGGCTTCGCGGCCGCGGCGATCGAGGAGGGAGGAGAGGCGGCGAAGGGCCACCTGTCGCGCGTGAGGTCCTCGGCGAAGCAGATGGGCGAGATCCTCGAGAGCCTGCTGGAGCTCTCGCGGCTGTCGCGCGCGGAGATGAAGCCGGCCCCGGTGGACCTCGGGGCGATGGCGTACGAGATCGTGGAGCAGATCCGCCGCGCAAAGCCCGAATCGCGCGCCGAGTTCCGGGCGGAGCCGGGCCTGACCGCCCACGGCGACGCCCGGCTCCTGCGGGTGCTGCTGCGGAACCTGCTGGAGAATGCCTGGAAGTTCACGTCCGCGACACCCTCCCCCGTCGTCGAACTCGGCTCCACGGGGACCGGACCCGCACGCGAGTTCTTCGTCCGCGACAACGGCGCCGGCTTCGACCCGGCCGCTGCGCAGGACCGCCTCTTCCGCCCGTTCCACCGCCTCCACGACGACCCGCGCTTCCCCGGCCACGGCATCGGCCTTGCCACGGCGCGCCGGATCGTGGAACGTCACGGGGGCCGCATCCGGGCGGAGGGGACGCCGGGGAAGGGCGCCACGATCCGATTCACTCTCGCAGAGGAGACCGCGCGTGCTCGGCAAGATCATCCTGCTCGTTGAGGACAATCCCGACCACCAGGACCTCGTGCAGCGCGCGCTGCGCAAGGAGGGGGTGCCGCACCTGTGCGTGGCGGTGAAGGACGTGGACGAGGCGATGGACTTCCTGCACGCGAGGGGGGCGTGGGAGGAGAGGGACCGGAAGCTGACGCCGGGGCTGGTGCTGGTGGACCTGAAGCTGGCGCGGAGTCACGGGAACGACGTGATCCGTGCGTTGCGGAAGGACGCGGCGACGCGGTTCGTGCCGGCGGTGGTGCTGACGAGCTCGGTGGAGGAGCAGGACGTGCAGGCGAGCTACGAGGCAGGGGCGAACGCTTACGTGCGGAAGGAGATCGACTTCGACGAATTCGCGCGGAACCTGCGGGCGATGGCTGCGTTCTGGCTGGACGTGAACGTGTCGCCCGAGGTGGCACCGGCGGCGCGGAAGAAATGAAGCCGGAATCGCGCCCGATCCTGGGGACGACGGGAATTCGCCATTTCCGATGAGCCGCGCACGCGGGGGCCCTGTTATGGTCCGCACCTCGAAATTCCCTGGAGATCCCCATGCGCCACACCCTGCTTCGTGCCCTTCCCGCCGGCCTCGCCCTCACCCTGCTGGGGTGCGCGGGGGACGGAATCATCGAGGAGTCCCGTCCCGAGGGCACGCCGCTGCGCGCCTCGGTCCGCGACGCGTTCGTGGTGAAGGACATTCCGGCCGGGGCGAAGAAGCTGCGCGCGTGGTTCGAGCTGCCTGTGGAGGAGCCGCTCCAGCGCGTCACGGACCTGAAGGTCAAGGCGCCCGAGGGCTGGAGGATCGAGAGCGACGCAACGGAGGGAAACCGCTTCCTGTACGTCGCGATCCCGGATCCGAAGGCCGGGACGTTCGAGGTGGAGGTGACGTTCGAGCTGGAGCGGTGGGAGAGCGCGCCGCCGGCGGGCGCGGGCCGGGCGCTGACGGCGGAGGAGAAGGAAGCGCTGGCGGCGCGGCTGGCGGAGTTCCCGTACGGGGAGACGACGCCGAAGATCCGCGAGAAGGCGAACGAGCTGGCCGCGGGAGCGGAGGGGCCGGAAGCGAGGGCGCGGAAGTTCTACGACTGGATCATCGACAACGCGGAGTACTGGAAGAAGGACCCGGAGCACCTGAAGCCGAGCGGCAAGGGGTCGGCGACGTACTGCATGGACTCGAAGACCGGGAACTGCACTGACTACCATGCGCTGTTCCAGGCGATGGCGCGCGTGGTGGACCTGCCGACGCAGTTCGTCATGGGGACGGCGCTGAAGAAGGATCTGGACGGGGTCGAGTCGTTCGACGATCCGACGAAGGAGCCGAGCTATCACTGCTGGATCCGGACGTACTTCCCGGGTCGGGGCTGGGTGTACAGCGACATCAGCTACGCGGACGTGGACCTGTCGAAGAAGGACTACTACTTCGACCACATCGACGTGAACCGCGTCGCGTTCAGTCATGGGCGCAACATCGACCTGGCGCCGAAGCAGGACGGGCCGAAGCTGAACTGGTTCATCAAGTGCTACGTGGAAGTGGACGGGAAGGAGCACACCGGCTGGTCTCGCCAGTTGACCTGGCGCAGCGTGAAATAGCGGTCGCGCCGAGGAAATCTCCCCTGACAGCCGCCCTTTCGGGCGGCTGTTTCGTTTGAAACGCAAGCGGCGCAGAGATTTGCGTCTGGCCCGCGCCTTGCGGGCAGCGGACCCCGAAGTCCGGAATCATGTTCAGGCCGACGAGTCCAGCCGAACCGGTTACGAACTTGGAAAGGTCGCGACCCGGTCCCCGAGACTTCCTTTTCGGGTTCACCACAAACCTTGACGTTTGTTCAGGAAATATTAGCGTGCGGTAAGGGGAAGTTAAGCCGCACCATCGGCCTTGGCGATGCCCTCATCGTCAACTTTAGGGGAAGCTCCATGAAACAGTTCGTCCCGCTTGCCGTTCTCGCCGTGTTCCTGACCTCGAGCATCGCCGGCGCCCAGACGGGCACGCTCGAAGACCGGGTCAAGGCCCTCGAGGCCAAGTCGGAGAAGAGCGGAGGCGCCGCCACCGGAACCGGCGTCAACGCCTACTTCGACGACGGCCTCCGGTTCAAGACCAGCGACAACACGTTCGCAGGCCGCATCGGCGCCCTCGCCATCTTCCACTACACGAACAACGCGACCTTCGACGACGCCGACGGATACAACGACAGCTTCACGACGAAGCAGACCGGCATCGAAGTCGAGGCGCGCCTCTGGGAGGCGTTCTCCGGCTACGTGCGGCCGCAGTTCTTCGGCGGCGGCTCCAGCCTGTTCCTCGGCTGGGTGCAGTTCGACAAGTGGGACTTCCTCAAGGTCCGCGTCGGCCTCTTCAAGGAGCCCTACAGCCAGGAGCTCATCGAGGACGTGCGCTGGATGGACATGCCCGAGAACTCCCTGCTCTCGCTGACCGTTCCCGGTCGCGACCTGGGCGCCATGATCTTCGGTTCGCCGGACGGCGGGATCTTCCACTACTGGCTCGGCGTGTTCAACGGCAACGGCGTCGCCGGCGACAACAACAGCGACAAGGACATCGCCATCCGCATCCAGGTCAAGCCGGGCGCCAAGATGGAGTCCGACATCATCAAGCACCTGTCGTTCGCGCTGCACTACACGCGCGGCATCGCCGGGCGCAACAGCGGCGCGCCGTTCGAGTTCCGCGCCCCGGCCTCCGGCACCGTCTTCCACTTCGGCCCCAACGTCTTCGAGTCCGACGAGGACCGGACGCGGTTCGGCGCCGAGCTCGTGTGGATCTGGGGCCCGCTGTCGGTGAAGGGCGAGTTCTCGTACCTGAAGTCGAAGCACGACATGCCGGACGGCAGCCTGGATCCGTTCCGCGTCTCCTCGTACATGGGCGAGATCGGGTTCTGGGTGCTGGGGAGCACGAGGCTGAACAACAAGCGGCCCTCGATCAAGAAGCCGCTGTTCAAGGACGGCGGGTTCGGCGACGTGCAGATCGTCGGCCGATACTCTGCGATCCGCCTCGACGACACGTTCGAGGAGGAGGCGGGCTGGGTGGGGAGCCGGGCCGCGCAGGAAGTGGCGTTCGGCCTGAACTACTACCCGAACGACTACGTGCGCGTCTCGGTGATGTACGTGTACTACCGGTACGACCACGAGGACACGCGCGAGTTCTTCACGGCCAACGGCCAGGTGATCGACAACGAGAGCGTGTTCGTGTTCCGGGGACAGATCGACTTCTAGTCCGGCGGTTCCTCGAGCGGGCCGCTCCGCGCAGGCGGGGCGGCCCGTTCTTTCTGGTCCGTGGCGCGGGCTCCGGTAAGCTTGCGGCGTGCTGCATCGACCCGACATCGTGTCCTCGCGCGGAATCGTGGCCGCGGGACATCACCTTGCGGCGACGGCCGGGGCGCGGATGTTCGCGAAGGGCGGGAACGCGGCGGACGCGGCGGCGGCGGCGGGGTTCGCGCTGGCGGTGCTCGAGCCGCACCTCAACGGGCTCGGCGGGGAGTGCCCGATCCTCGTGCGCGCCCCCGACGGCGAGACTCACGCCATCAGCGGCCAGGGGCCGGCCCCCGCGGCGGCGGAACGGGGTCGCTTCCCCGCCTCCGGCATCCCCGGCGACGGCATCGCATCGGCGGCGGTCCCGGCGACGGTGGACGCGTGGCTGCTGCTGCTGGAAAAGTTCGGGAAGCTGCCGTTGAAGGAGGTCCTGAGGCCGGCGGTGGAGTTGGCGGCCGACGGATTCCCGGTGGACGCGAGGCTGCGCGCGGCGATCGACGCGAACCGCCTGGTCTTCCCGGCGTGGCCTGCAACGGCCGCGGCGTTCTCCTCCCCGGGCCCCGTGCTCAGGCAGCCGGACCTCGCCCGGACCCTGGAGTCGATCGCGTCGCGCGGACGCTCAGGCTTCTACGCGGGGCGGGTCGCCCAGGCGATGGCGGCTTTTTTTGCCACGGAGCAGCCGGACCGCAAGGGGGAGCCTGTGAAGGGGCTGATCGCGGCGGCGGACCTCTCGGGGTACGCGGGGGCGTGGGAGGAGGCGGTCGAGATCGACTGGCGCGGGTGCGTGGTGAGCAAGTGCGGGCCGTGGTCGCAGGGGCCGGTGTTCCTGCAGATGCTGCGGCTGCTGGAGAACGACGACATCGGCGCGCTTCCGGAGGCGGCGTGGGCGCACCTGTACCTGGAGGTGGCGAAGCTGGCGTTCGCGGACCGCGAGGGGTTCTACGGCGACCCGAAATTCGCGGAGGTGCCGCTCGACCGGCTGCTCTCGACGGAGTATGCGGCCCAGCGGCGCAAGCTCGTCGGGCCCGAGGCGTCCCGCGTCCTCCGACCCGGCGAGGGCGCTTCCCCCCTCCCCTGGACGAGCGGCACGGCGGACCGCGGGTTCGAGCCGCTGGGATCGCACACGGGGGACACGACGCACGTGGACGCGGCGGACCGGGACGGGCTGATGGTGTCGGCGACGCCGTCCGGGGGGTGGTTTGACTCGAACCCGCAGATCCCCGGGCTGGGGTTCGCGCCGGGGACGCGGCTGCAGATGTTCAACCTGCTGCAGTACCACCCGAACCGGCTGGAGCCGGGGAAGCGGCCGCGGACGACGCTGTCGCCGGGCCTGGCGACGCTGCCGGACGGGCGGTGCCTGGCATTCGGGACGCCGGGCGGGGACGGGCAGGACCAGTGGACGCTGCAGTTCTTCGTGAACGTGGCGGTGCGCGGGATGGGACTGCAGGAGGCGGTGGAGGCGCCGCTGCTGACGTCGATCGCGTTCCCGTCGTCGTTCGCGCCGCACGGGGCGACGCCGGGGGGCGCGGTGGTGGAGGGGCGGTTCGAGAAGGCGACGCTGGACTCGCTTCTGGGGCGCGGGCACCTCGCGACGATCGGCGGGCGGTGGGAGTTCGGGCGGGTGACGGCGGTGTGCTTCGACCCGAAGACGGGGGTCCTCAGCGCGGGCGTATCGCCGCGGCGCGGGAACGCGGCGGCGGTCGGGATCTGACGGTCAGCGCCGCTCGTACACGGTCACGGTGATCGGCTCGCTCCAGTCGCGCCCGGTGAACAGGCGGCGACCCTTCACGAACCACTCCGGCCTCAGGGCGGCCATGTCGACGGTGCGGCGCGCGGCGACGCGGTAGCCGGCGGCGGCGAACTCGCGGTCGCCCATGGCGTAGTAGCCGCCGCCCATGCGGTCGTCCCAGAGGATGCGGGTGCCGGCGGGGAACGAGGCGTAGAGCTTCTGCTGCGCCGCGACCTCCTGGGTCGGGGGCTGGAGCGGGGCGTACGGGGGTTCGAGGTGGACGTGGCGGGCGTGCGCGTCGGCGACGATGCGCGGGGGCGGGCCGGGCTGCCAGAGGTCGCGGGAATCCTCGTAGACGCGGAAGACGTACACGTCCGGCTGCGCCTCGTACCCCGCCGCGCACCACAGCGCCGCGCCGGCCGCGATCGCGCCGTACGTGAGCCGGGCCGGGACGCGCCACGCCGCCAGCGCCGCCGCGCAGAACCGCATCCCCTCCGCGGTGAACAGCGCGATGAGCGGCGCGATGCAGACGAAATACCGCAGGTAGCCGATCGAGCCGAACAGGCCCTTCCACCAGAGAATCGTGTGGAGCAGGAAGAAGTAGGCGAACGTGACGACGTGGATGCGCGGGCGGCCCGAGGCGAACGCCCAGAGCCCGGCGAGGAAGGGCGGGAGGAGCGCCGCGCCGGTCCAGAGGGGCCACTGGAGGACGTAGTGAAAGAGGCGGCCGCGGCCGTAGACGTCGCCGGGGACCCAGTTGCCGGGCCAGTGGTGCTTGATGAAGAGGATGTCGCCGTCGGCGACGAGGCCGCCGAGGGACCAGAGGGCGGTGCCGCCGAGCAGGAGGAGCGGGTACCAGAGTTTCCTCACGAGCGGCAGGCGCGACGCGAGGACGAAGCAGCCCCAGAGGATGCCGAGGAAGAACCCCTCGGGGCGGGCGAGAGGCAGGAGCGACGCGAGGAGGAGCGAGGCGACGAACCGTTCCTCGAGCCATTTGCGGTAGGCGACGGCGAAGACGAGGGCGAAGAGCGGCTCGGTCATGTTGTCGCCGGCGAGGGCGAAGAAGTGAAACTGGAGGCCCATGGCGGGGATGGCGAGGAGGGCGGCGTGCGGGAGGACGTGGCGGGCGAGGCGCCATGTCTCGAACAGGGCCCACGCGGCGTAGAGCGCGCAGAAGACCTTCGACACGAGCAGGCCGCCCTGCGCGGGGAGGCAGAGCGCGGCCGACCAGAGCGGGCGCCCCCACGGGTCGAGCAGCAGCGACAGGCTCCGCAGCCCGTCGTGCGCGTATCCGAAGTGGTTCGCGGCGTCCTGGTGGGCGGAGCCGCGGTGGGTCAGGGCGTAGGCGGCGTAGATGACGAAGAACAGCCCCGAGAGGGCGAGCGCGGACCGCGTGGAGCCGGCGAGCGAGGTCGGCGTGGCCGGCGGGGTTTCGGGGGCGACCGTCATGGGCGCGGCATTCTACGCGATGCCGGCGCCGCTACTTCGCCATCGCCGCCTCGGCGTCGTCGCACGCCTTGTGGATGTCTCCCTGTCCGGCGAACTGCTCGCGGATCGCCTTGAGCTCGTCGCGGAGTTTCGGCTCCCTGAAGCCCGGGAGCGCCGGCACGATGCGCGCGGCGGCCGCGCGCCGCGAGGGCTCGGGCCCGGCCTGGACCTGGCGGTCGTAGTCCACCGCGACCTTCGAGAAGAGGATCTTTCGCAGCGAGACCGAGATCACCGGCTGGGCGGTCTTGGCGTCGCCGAGCGCGCCCAGGGCGACGACGTACGTCGCGTTCACGTCCTGCAGCGTCTCCCAGTCCACGACGTCCATCTGGCGGCCCTGCAGCTTCGAGTCGAAGGTCTTCCCGAGCGCCTCGACCGCGGCGGCGAGCGGCGCGGCGCCCCTGGGGTCGCCGACCTTCCCGATCGCCTCCGCGGACGCGCGGCGGATCTTGAGCGAGTCGTCGAGGAGCCCCGCGGACAGCGCGTTCAGGCCCTTCGCGTCCTTCAGGTCGCCGATCGTCTGCGCGCAGAGCGCCCGCACGTCCTCCGCCGTCCGCTTGTCCGCCAGCCACGCGCCGAGCGTCGCCGTCGCCGACTTGTCGCCGCTCTCCGCGATCTTCTTCGCCGCCTTCTCCGCGTTCCCGCCCCCCTTCTGCACGTCCGCCAGCCACAGTTTCACCTCGTTCTTCCCGCCCCCCGCCGACTGGATCGGGAAGTACTTCGCCTCCTCCGGCGTCAGCTTCTCGAGGAAGCTCGACCGCGGAGCGCGCGGCGGGACGAGCTGCTTCCCCTGCCGGCCCCAGAGGCGGCGCGCGTCGAAGAAGTCGAACATGTCGTGGACGACCTCCTGGGGGAAGTCGTGGTCGCGGCTCGGCAGCTCGGTATAGATGAAGTCCGCCCGCGACTTCTTCAGCAGTTCCGCCGCCTCGCGGTCGGGCTCGACGCGGCAGCGGCCGTCGTTGTCGGAGTGGTAGACGTACACGCCGGTCCCGAGGTCCGCCAGCTTCCCCTCCCCGTTGTGCCCGCCCCCCGACGCCGGCGCGATGCACGCGAACTTCTCCGCGTACTTCGGGCCGAAATGCCACGTCCCGAACCCGCCCATCGAGTGCCCGATCAGGTAGACGCGGTTCAGGTCCACGTTGAACAGGATCTGGACCTCCTGCAGGACGGACGTGAAAAGCGGGTCGTTCAGGGACTCCGCCCACGGCGCGGCGAGCGCGCTCGGGCAGACCGCGATGTAGCCGCGGGCGCGGACGTCGGTGTCGAGGAAGGGATAGAACTGGGGGCCGCTGCCGACGACGCCCTTGCCGTCCTTGCCGGCCGGGCCGCCGCCGTGCAGCCCGATCACGAGCGGCCACGGGCGCAGCGGGTCGTAGTCGTCCGGCACGTAAATGCAGTACACGCCGGACGTCTTCTCGGAGTTCAGCGTCAGCTTCACTTCCTCGCGGAACCCTTTCGGCTGCGCCATCGAGCGCCCCACGCGGTCGAACCACTCGCGGGGCAGCGTCGTGCCGAAGTCCTTCTTGAGCGCGTCGTACGCCGCCTTGCGATCGCCGGCGTCCAGCGCCGCGTAGTCCGCGATGCGCGCCGCCAGCTCCCTGTTGTGCCGCGGGCCCGACTTCGCCAGCTTGTCCGCCTCGGCCCCGAGCAGCGCCTTCGCTTCCGCGTTCTCCGGATCGGCCGCAAGCGCGTTCGCCGCGCACTCCTTGGCCTCCGGCTCGAGCTTCTTCTCCTTCGCCCACTTCCCCAGCTCCACCCACGCCGCCGCGTCCTTCGCCTTGATCCCGGCCGAGCGCCGCCAGAACTCGCGGAAGGGCGTCTCGGGCGTGATGTCCACCTTCGCCACGGCCGCCTTCGGCAGCTTCACGACGCGCCAGACGCACTCCTTGAACTTCGAGAAGTACGGGTTGATGACGACCTCGTTGCCGTCGTCGGTGACGACCTTGCCCTCGGTCGCCTGCCCCTGGCGCGGGACGACGGTGTCGGCGGCGACGCACAGCGCCGCGGCGAGGAAGAGGCTGAGGCAGAGAGCCCGGCGCATGCGGTGTTCCCGTGATTGGCGAGGGGGACGCGCATTCTATAGCCCTCGGCGCTCAGAAGTAGCTGCCTTTCAGGGCCGCGATCTCGGCGGGAACCACGTAGTCCTCGCAGCGCACGTGCAGGCAGAAACCGACGCCGCGCCCGTGCGCCTTGGACAGCGCGTCCTCGATCAGCCCGAGTTCCTCCAGCACGGCCCGCGGGTCGTCCACGACGCCGGGATGCGACGCGACAAGCCCGGCCAGCTGCCTCACGGCCTCCAGCCCCTCCCCCGCCGCGCGGAACGGCCCCTCGCGGCCGCCCACGAAGGCCGTCAGGGGCACCCGGCCGTGCGCCGCCGCCGCCTCGTCCAGCCGCCGGCAGTTCCGCGCCAGCGCTTCCCCGCCCAGGAACGTGTCCGTGTCGCCGAGGCCGCGCTCGAAGTACGGGAGGAACCGCGGGCGGGGGTGCCGGAAGCAGAGGAGGGACGCGAAGAGGAGGAACAGGAGGCCGGAGAGGACGAGCCCGACGACGGGACCGGGCCGCAGCCCGCGCTCGAGGGCGGACCAGTAGAAGCAGGCGGAGTAGAGCGGAAGCGCGACGATCGGGAGGCAGCCGAGGGTGCAGCCGATGCGGGAGAGGATGGTGTCGCGGAGGATCGCGGGGTAGCCGCGCCAGGTGCGGAAGGGTGTGCGGGGGTCGGGCATGGCCCGTCTCCGGGGCCGGGTTCGGTCTCGGGTGGGATGCCGCGCGGCGCGCGGCGCTCACGCCGCGGCTATTTCTTCAGGAGCGAGATGCGCGCCGCGTAGCCGCCGCAGGGGGCGCCGGGGCCCGGGAGGATGCGGAGTTCCTCCTCGAGGTTGAGGCCGTTCCCCTCGCGGATCGCCTCGCGGACCAGCGCGCCGTTTTCGTCGTCCTCGAGGCTGCACGTCGAGTACACGATGCGGCCGCCGGGCTTCGTCACCGCGACGGCGGCGTCGAGGATGCGGCGCTGGATGCGCGACAGGACGCGGACGTCGCGCTCGCGGAGGCGCCAGCGGGCCTCGACGCGGCGGGCGAGGACGCCGGTGTTGGAGCAGGGCACGTCGATCAGCACCGCGTCGAACACGCGGCCGAACGGCGGCTGCTTCGCGTCCGCGAGGACGAGCGTGACCGGCGCGCCGAGCCGCGCGAACGCCCGCGCCATCCCTTTCACCTTCCCCAGCTCGCTGTCCGCCGCCACCACCCGCGCCCCCGTCTCCGCCAGCTGCGCCGCCTTCCCGCCCGGCGCCGCGCACAGGTCCGCCACCAGCTCCCCGCGCTGCGCCTTCAGCAGCGGCACCACCCGCTGCGCCGCCTCGTCCTGCACCGCGAACCACCCGTCCTTGAACGATCCCAGCCGCCACAGCGCCCCCGTGTGCGACACGTGCATCCGCCCCTCGTCCACCTCCACCTTCTCCGCCCGCAGCCGCTCCACCAGCCGCTCCTTCGTCGCCTTCAGCGTGTTCACCCGGATCGCCATCGGCGGATGCCCGTTCCCCGCCTCCATCGCCGCCAGCGTCGCCCCCGCCCCGAACCGCGCCAGCCACCGCTTCACCAGCCACACCGGGTGCGACAGCATCTGCGCCACGCACGCCACGGGGTCGTGCTCCGGGTCCGGCCACACGTCCCGGTCGAGGATCGCCCGCCGCCCGCCCGGGATCGGCACCAGCCGCCGGTGCGGCAGGTCGGGCCACCTCTGGTGAAGGGCATCCATCACGGTCCACGGCCACTGCTTCTCGTTCTCCGGCCCCGGCTCGGCGGCGCGCGGCGGCCCGTCGGGCTCGATCGCGACGATCGCCCGCTGAAGCGCCCGCAGCACCCCCGTTGCAAACCCGCCCGCTTTCTTGTTCCGGTGCCGCTTCGCCTGCTCCGCCGCCTCGTCGAGGATGGCGTACGCGGGGATTTTCTCGAGGAACAGGAGCTGGCAAGCCGCCAGGCGCAGCACCCAGCGCATCTCGACCTCCATCTGCGCGGTCTCGACCTTCGAGAACTGGTCGAGGATCCGGTCGATCGTCCCGCGATGCCGCACCGTCGCGTACACCAGCGCCGTCGCGAGCGACCGGTCCAGCGCGCTCACCCGCTCGTCCTCCAGCTCCTTCTCGAGCAGGTCCGCCGCGTACTCCCGCCCGGAGTCGGAGTCGCGCAGGACCCGCAGGGCGATCGCCCGGGCGCCGAACGGGGACGGGGGCGCGCTCAAAGCCCGGCCGTCACTTCGCCTTCGCGGCCTTCGCCGCGGCGGCCTCGGCCCCGCGCCGCGCGTACTTCGCCAGGATGTCCGTCTCCAGGTTCACGAGGTCGCCCGGCGTCTTGTCGCCAAGCGTCGTCGCGTTCAGCGTGTGCGGGATGATGGTGCAGGTGAAGCCGCCTTCCAGGACCTTCACCACGGTCAGGCTGATCCCGTTGATCGCGATGGAGCCCTTCGGAGCGATCTCGGGCATCAGGTCCTCGGGCGCGTGGAACGTGTACAGCAGGTCGCCGGCGTCGCGCTCGACCTTCTCCACCCGCCCCAGGCCGTCCACGTGGCCCGACACGAAATGCCCGCCCATCATGTCCCCGGCCTTGAGCGCCCGCTCGATGTTGACCGTGTTCTCGAGCTTGGCCGTCCGCAGCGTCGTCTTCTTGAGAGTCTCCCCCACGACGTCGAACTCGCACGTCCCCTCGCCCACGGCGACCACCGTGAGACATACGCCGTCCACCGCGATGCTCTCGCCGATCGCCACGCCCTTGAGATTCTCCGGCGGAAGGGCGATGCCGAGTCGCAGGCGCCCGGCCTGCATGTCGACGGAGGCGACCATCCCGACGCACTGGATCAGTCCTGTGAACATGAAAGCATCGTAGACTGGGGAGCCCTTCCCCGTCAAAAGACCTCCAACCATGCTCACGATCGACATCCTCACGCTCTTCCCCGAGTCGCTCGGCGGCTTCCTGGGCTCCAGCATCCTGGGGCTGGCGCGGCAGCGCGGGATCGTGGACGTGCGGCTGCACAACCTGCGGGACTTCTCGACCGACCGGCATCACAAGGTGGACGACCGGCCGTTCGGGGGGGGGCCGGGGATGCTGATCTGCCCGGAGCCGGTGTTCCGGGCGGTGGAGTGGCTGGAGTCGAAGGGGTTCCGTGGGCGGCGGCTGCTGCTGACGCCGGCGGGGCGGACGTTCGACCAGGGGTATGCGCGCGAGCTGTCGGGCGAGGGGCGGATCCTCATTCTCTGCGGGCACTACGAGGGATTCGACCACCGGATCGTGGAGGGGATGAGCTGGGAGGAGGTGAGCATCGGGAACTACGTGCTGTCGGGCGGCGAGCCGGCGGCGGCCGTGATCGTGGACGCGGTCACGCGGCTCCTGCCGGGCGCGCTGGGCGACCCGGACTCGCCGAAAGAGGAGTCGTTCTCGGGGGACACGCTCGAGTACCCCCAGTACACACGGCCGCGGGAGTTCCGCGGCATGAGCGTGCCGCAGGTGCTCGTCAGCGGGAATCACGCCGAGATCCGCAAGTGGCGCGACGAAGAGGCTCGGAAGGCGACGGAGAAGCGGCGGCAGGGCGGGTCGTAGCCGCGGTCTACTTCGGGGTCCACGCGAGCTCGGGATTCTCCCAGCCTGCGGCCTTGAGTGCGAGCCACATGTCGACCCACTGCGCCGCGGGGATGTTCAGGTCCGCTTCCAGCACGACGGCGACGCCGGAGGCATCAACGGGTCTTCGCTCGACTCTCGCCGTCGCCCGCCTGGCCAGCTCCGCGAAGGCCGCTGGCCCGGCCAACTCGATTGGCGGCTCGGTTTCCCCCCCGATCCAGCCGTGGGTCATGGGCCGGGGTGAGGCCCCACGGGTTCCCGGCGCGTGCTGGATCCACCCGGCCCGGTGCATCTCCGGGTCGGCCGCACAGAGAGCGACGCGAACCTCCCACCGCATCCCTTCCCAGGTGCACTTGTCCTGCGGCAGCACGATGGCGCAGCGTCGCCCCTCCGAGACCACGACGTAGTGCAGGATCGCCGTCTGCGCCCCCTCGTCGACCAGGTCGAGGATCGCCGCGCTCGGGTCATCGGCACGAACGACGATCTCGACGGTCGCCAGCCGGTTCACGCGCTCGAGGACGGGCATCGTGTCGGGCCTCGTCGCGCGCATGGCCGCGCGCGCGCCAGGCCCGTCGAGGGAACGTCCCTCGAGTGTCCAGCGCCCCGGCCCCTCGGCCCGGAAGACCAGCCAGGGACGGCGCACAACCTGAATCCACCGGTGCCCGACGCTTCTCCGCTCCAGGCTGAACATCGATTCCTGAAGGTCCGCCGGCAACCCGGGCAGGTCGGACTCGTCGAGCAGGAGCCAGCGCGGCCCGTGACCCTTCCACCACGCGGCCAGCGACGCCGGGTCGAACCGCTCGCGCGCGTCCTCAAACGTGTCGAGCGGACGGTCGAGGTAGTAGCGGAACGCCCCGATCTTGCGCTCCTGCACGCCGTAGATCCCCACCCGGTCCTCCGGCCTCATCTGTGGACGCATCCACTCGCACAGCGGCCGCGCCGACTTCAGCCGGTCCACCCGGGGAAAGAGCGCGAGCGGGGCGAGGAAGAGCGGCGCCGCGATGCCGGCCAGGACCAGCTCGCGCGCCTTGTGCCGGAAGGGCTTGAGAGGGGCCGCGATCCAGCAGGCAACGCCGAAGAGGGGCAGGACGGCCAGGAAGCCGAGCCTGGACGCCTCTTCGCGGTACTCTGCCGGCACGAGCGTGCCGGCATGGACTCCGAACGCGGTCGCCGCGCCGAGGGCCGCCGCCGCGGCGAGGACCAGCACGCCGAGCGCGGCCCGCGGCAGGGGACGCCCGGACGCCAGCCGGAGCCCGACGAGCAGCGCCAGCGGCGGGAATGCAGGCAGCACGTACTTCCCCTGCTTCGCCTGCGAGACGGAGAAGAACACGAACAGGGCGCCGGCCCAGATCCAGAGGAAGCGATGCCGGCCGGCCTCGTCGCCGGAGGGGTTCTCGCGACGGACGCGGACGCCGTCCGCGACGGCGGAGGGGAGGAGGACGATCCAGGGCGCGAAAAGCCACGGGAGGTTGACGACGTAGTACCAGGGCGGCTTGTGGTGGGACCACGTCTCGAAGAACATCCCGAAGTTGTGCTTCACGATGAGCTCGTGGGCGAACTCCGGGCCGCCGCGGCGGCAGGCGAGGACGTACCACGGCGCGACGACGGCGAGCCAGGCCGCGAGGCCCGCGAGAAGCCACGCCGGGCGGAGGAACCCGCGGCGGCGCTCCGCAATCGCCAGGACAAGGAAGACGAGCCCCGGGAGGACCGCCGCGACGGGACCTTTCGTGAGCGTGCCGAGCGCGGACAGGCCGCAGCCGGCGAAAAACCACCGGAACCCGCGGTCCCCCTCCTCCCACGCCACCCGGAACGCCGCGATCGAGGCGGTCACACACCCGACGAGCAGCATGTCCACCTGTGCGTAGCTCGCCTGCCACCAGAACCCGAACGACGTCATGAGGACGGCCGCGCTCCACCCCGCTGCCGCGTCGCCCCACCAGCGCCGCGCGAGGAACCACGCGGACAGGAGCGCGAGCAGCCCGCCCAGCGCCGCCCCCGCCCGCGCCGCCGCAGGCGTGACGTCCCCCGCCGGCGCACCGGCCGCGGCGCTTACCCAGTCGTAGAGAGGCGGCAGAAGCGCCAGCGGCTCGCCGTTCATGCGCGGCAGCACCCAGTCCCCCGTCCGCAGCATCTCCCGCCCGATCTGCGCGAACCGCGGCTCGTCCGGGTCCCACAGGTCCCGCGAGAACATCGCGGGCACCACGAGCGCGCCGTACAGGAGGAGAAGGGCCATCGGCCGGCGGCCGGAGGTCACTTCTTTCTCCCGAACAGCTTCTTCACCGCCTTCTTCACGGCCCCGTCGTGCTTGTCGTGGTACCGCGCCCGCGCCGCCGCCTTCGCCTCCTCCCGCTTCCCCGCCCAGGGGTCCGACTCTTTCGGCGCGATCCAGACGGCGGCGTCGGGGAGGAACCGGAAGCGGGCGCCGGCCTTGAGGAGGCGTTCGCCGAGGTCGCGGTCCTCGAAGCCGTATTCGCCGGGCTTCGCGAAGGACTCGTCGAACAGCCCGGCGTCGAGGATGTGTTTTTTTTTCGCAGACGCGTTCGCCGTCACGAACGACCCCGCCCCCAGCTCCCCCTTCGCCGACTTCGCCGCCTCGCGGGCGCACTTGTCCCGCAGCACGGGGATCGGGGGGTGAAGCGACAGGATCGCCTCGTCCTCGGAGCGGTTCCCGACGGCGGCGAGGGCGGGGTCCGCCTCGTGCGCCTTCAGGTGCTCCTCGAGCAGGTGCGGGTTGGGAACGCAGTCGTCGTCCATGAAGACGACGATCCCGCCCTTCGCCGCCCGGATCGCCCTGTTGCGCGCCACGGAGACGCCGTTCACGTCGCGCGGCAGGCCGGTGTTGAGGAGGGTCCACGCGCAGCGGGGCGGCGCGCCCTCGATCACCGACCTCTGGACCGGGTAGGAGTCCGGGCCCGAGTCGTCCACGAAGATCGCCTCGAAGCGGTCCGCGGGGAGCGTCTGCGCGTCGAGGGCGCGGAGGATCCGCCCGAGGGTCTTCGGGCGGTTGAAGAGGGGGACGACGAGGGTGATGCGGATCATGGTCCCTGGCCGGGGCGGCGGCCCGCCGGGGCCGCCGCCCCGCCAGTCTACTTTTTCACCGCCTTCGCCAGCTCCTCCGCCACCTTCTTCTGCTGGTCCGCCGTGATCTCGGAGTAGATGGGGAGACTCAGCAGCTTCGGCGCCATCGCTTCGGAGTTCGGGAAGTCGCCCTTCTTGTAGCCGTAGTCCTTCATCGCCCCCTGCATGTGGCACGGGATCGGGTAGTGGATCCCGGCGCCGACGCCGTTGTCCTGCAGGTGCTTGAGGACGCGGTCGCGCTCCTCGACGCGGACGACGTAGAGGTGCCAGCAGTGCTGCTCCTCCGGGCACTCCGGCGGGAGCGTGACGCCCTTGATGCCGGAGAGCAGCTCGCGGTAGCGCCGCGCCGCAGCCTGCCTCCCCGCCACCCACTTGTCGAGGTGGCGCAGCTTCACGCGCAGCACCGCCGCCTGGATCGTGTCGAGCCGGGAGTTCGTGCCGAAGCTGTCGTGGACGTACTTCACGACGGAGCCGTAGTTCCGCAGGAGCTTGAGCTTCGCCGCGATCTCGTCGCTGTTCGTCGTCAATGCGCCGCCGTCGCCGGCCGCGCCGAGGTTCTTGCCGGGGTAGAAGGACCACGCGG
>JADLHC010000168.1 GCA_020849035.1 Planctomycetia bacterium | reverse complement strand
GGCGGTGTCGAGGCGGCCGTCGACGGAGAGGGTGAGGGTGCCCGAGGCGAAGGTGGCGGTGAGGACGGGCATGGCGGGAACGGTGTCCTGAGGGGGCGCAAAGGGCAAGAAAGAGAAGGCGGGGCGCGGGGCTTGACTTTCTGTAATACTGTAATACTATTAATGTACAACTTCAGCATGGAGGTTCCCCATGAGATACGCCATCGCCGCCGTCCTCCTCGTCCCTCTCGCCATCCTCGGGTACAGCATCCGGGCGAAAAACGTCCGCGCCGGCGAGGCCTGGTCCATGTACCAGCGCTTCGCCGCAGCCTTCCACCACGACCGCATCGCCGAATGCCGCTCCATCTCCGACGGCGCCGCCATGAAGGCCGTCGTCGACGCCCGCGAAAAACGCCACCTCGAGCTCGCAAAGGCCGGCGCCACCGACGCCGCCACATCCACCGTCGTCTCCACCGACTACGAGAAGTCCTCCCAGGCCGCCTCCGGCGACGACATTACCTTCGACGCCGTCATGACCATCCGCCACACCCCCGCCGGCATGGTCGCCGCCCGCAACATCCCCCAGACGAAATACCGCCACGCCGTCACCCTCCGCTTCATGAACGGAGGCTGGAAGGTCGTCGCCTTCCAGGAATCCGAAATCCCTTAGCCCCCGCTCCCTTCCGCGCTACAACACGCGGATGCGACGCACCAGGATCCTCGCCACGCTCGGGCCCGCTTCCGCGAAACCCGCCGTGCTCGAGGCCCTCCTGGCCGCGGGGCTGGACGCGGTGCGGCTGAACTTTTCGCACGGCACGCACGACTCGCACGCCGCGGCGTACCGGGCGGTGAGGGAGGCGGCGGCGAAGGCGGGGCGGACGGTCGCGGTGCTGCAGGACCTGCAGGGGCCCAAGATCCGCGTGGGGAACGTCGCCGGCGAGGGGATGCCCGTGCCGACGGGGTCGCGGCTGACGATCACGACTCGGACGGTGGAGGGCGCCAACGGCGTCGTCTCGACGGAGTACCAGGACCTGCCGAAGGACGTGCGGAAGGGCGACCGGGTGCTGCTGGACGACGGGAACATCGAGCTCCGCGTGCGCGAGGTGCGGTCGAAGGAGGTGACCTGCGACGTGGTGGACGGGGGGCTGCTCAAGTCGCACAAGGGGATCAACGTGCCGGGGGCGGCGCTGTCCGCGGGGGCCCTGACGGAGAAGGACCGCGAGGACGCGCGCTTCGGCCTGCGGCTCGGCGTCGACTTCGTGGCCCTGTCGTTCGTGCGGCGCGCGAAGGACGTGGAGGACCTGCGGGCGCTGATGAAGAAGGAAGGCCGGGTCGCGCCGATCGTTGCGAAGATCGAGAAGCCGCAGGCGGTGGAGGCGCTGGACGAGATCGTCGCGGCGGCGGACGGGGTGATGGTGGCGCGCGGCGACCTCGGCGTCGAGGTCAGCCTCGAGATGATCCCGGCGTTCCAGAAGCGGATCATCGAGCGGGCGAACCGCGCCGGGAAGCTGGTGATCACGGCGACGCAGATGCTGGAGAGCATGACGGAGAATCCGATCCCGACGCGCGCCGAGGTGACGGACGTGGCGAACGCGATCCTCGACGGGACGGACGCGATCATGCTGAGCGGCGAGACGGCGGTGGGGAAGTACCCGGTGGAGACGGTGAAGCGGATGGCGGCGATCGCGGAGGCGACTGAGGAGAACCTGTTCGACTTCTCGCGGCCCGTGCATCCCGCGTCGTCGGCGGAGAAGGGGGACTTCACGCCGGCGGTCGTGCGGCTCGCCGGCCACGCTGCGCGCGAGGTGAACCCTGCGGCGATCGTCGTCTTCACGCGCAGCGGCCGGAGCGCGCGGCTGCTGTCGGACGAGCGGCCGCGGGCGCCGATCGTGGCGTTCACGACGGCGGAGGAGACGTGCAACCGTCTCGGGCTGTACTGGGGCGTCCGGCCGCGCCGGGTCGGGGAGATGGCGACCACCGAGGACATGCTGCGGCTCGGGGAGCGGCGGCTGCTCGAGGAGCGGCTGGCGAAGCCGGGGGACACGGTGATCTTCCTGCTGGGCTCGAACACCGCGCCGGGCGCGACGAACTCCGTCAAGATCGCCCGGGTCGGGGACGTGGAGCGGGAGACGATGGTGAGGAAGAGGAAGTGAGCTGGGCGCGCGATTTCCTGGAGCGCTACCTGCGCATCCCGAGCGTGAGCGCGCAGGGGACGGGGGTGCGCGAGGCGGTCGGGCTGCTGCTGGAGACGTTCTGGGAGCTGGGGTGCGAGGCGCGGGTCATCGAGACGGCCGGCAACCCGGTCGTGTACGCTGAAAAAAAAACATCGGGCGCGTCGAAGACTCTTCTCGTCTACAACCACTACGACGTCCAGCCCCCGGAGCCGTTCGAAGAATGGATTTCGCCGCCCTGGGTTCCGACGGAGCGCGGCGGGCGGCTCTACGCGCGCGGCGTGGCGGACAACAAGGCGAACCTCGCCGTGCGCCTGGGAGCGCTGAAGGCGCTGGGCGACGGGCTGCCCGTGAACCTGAAATTCACGGTCGAGGGCGAGGAGGAGGTCGGCTCGCCGTCGCTGGCGGGGTTCGTGGAGAAGAACCGGTCGCTGCTCGCCGCGGACGCGTGCCTGTGGGAGACGGGCGGGAAGGACGAGCAGGGACGTCCCGACATCATCTGCGGCGTGAAGGGGATCCTGCACGCCGAGGCGGTGTTCCGGGGCCCGGCGAGGGACCTGCACTCGTCGGTGGGAGTGGCCGTGCCGAGCCCCGCGTGGAACCTCGCGCACGCGTTGGCCGGCCTGCGCGCGCCGGACGGCGTCGTGACGCTCCCGCACTTCTACGACAGGGCGCGCCGCCCCGACGAGGCGGACCTGGCCGCGCTGCGGGCGATGCCGTACGACGAGGAGGCACGGAAGAAGCTGTACGGGATCGAGGGGTTCGTGGGCGGACTCAGCGGGGAGGACCTGAAGGAAGCGCTGGTGTTCAAGCCGACGATCAACATCAACGGCCTGTCGGGCGGATACCAGGGGCCGGGGTCGAAGACGGTGCTGCCGAAGGAAGTGCGGGTGAAGTTCGACGTGCGGATGGTGCCGGACCAGGAGCCCGCGGAGGTGGAGGCGGCGCTGCGCGCGTACCTCGCGCGGTTCGGCGCGGAGCTCGTGGACGTGCACGGCTACCCGCCGGCGCGGACGCCGGTGGATTCGGCGGTGGTGAAGGCCGCGGTGGATTCGGCGCGCGAGGCGTACGGGAAGGAGCCGTGGATCCTGCCGCTGATGCCCGCGAGCGGGCCGATGTACGTCTACCGTGCGCTGGCGCCGTGCGTGTCCTTCGGGAGCGGGCACCCGGGGACGAACATCCACGCGCCGAACGAGAACGTGATCGTGGCGGACCTGGATCCGGCGGAGGCGCATTTCGGGGCGTTCCTGCGCAGGCTCTCGGCCTGTCTGTAGCCGGATCCTCCTTTACCGTCCTTTATCCCCCCAAAGTCGTTCCTGTCACCGTTCACCCGGGGCGGCGCTCGCGTTCGACGAACGACGACGTTGCGGGGGGCCGCCGGACATCGTCCTTATCGTCGTGATCCGCGACTCCGTCGTTCTCCGGCCCCGCCCACACTTTTCCGTGCCGCTTCCTCCGTCCTTCAACGAAACTGCCACTTCCAGCCACCACCTTTCCCCGGAGCCCCCCCATGTCCCGCATCTCCTCGGTCCACGCCCGTGAAATCCTCGACTCCCGCGGCAATCCCACCGTCGAGTGCGACGTCACGCTCGACGACGGCTCCTTCGGGCGCGCCGGCGTGCCGTCCGGCGCTTCCACCGGCGAGCGCGAGGCGGTCGAGCTGCGCGACGGCGAAGGCAAGCGCTACCTCGGCAAGGGCGTGCGCGGGGCGGTGGCGAACGTGAACGGGGTGATTGCGCCGGTGCTCAAGGGGCGCGACGCGCGCGACCAGGCGGCGGTGGACCGCGCGATGATCCAGCTCGACAACACGCCGAACAAGTCGAAGCTGGGCGCGAACGCGATCCTCGCGGTGTCGCTGGCGGTGGCGAAGGCCGCGGCGGCGCACTGCCGGCTGCCGCTCTACCGGTACCTCGGCGGCCCCGGCGCGCGGACGCTGCCGGTCCCGATGATGAACATCATCAACGGCGGCGCGCACGCGGACAACCGGCTCGACTTCCAGGAGTTCATGGTCTGCCCCGTCGGCGCAAAGACGTTCGCGGAGGCGCTTCGCTGCGGCGCGGAGGTCTTCCACACCCTCAAGAAGGTGCTGAAGGAGAAGAAGTTCGCGACGGGGGTCGGCGACGAGGGCGGCTTCGCGCCCGACCTGCCGTCGAACGAGGACGCGCTCCAGTTCATCCGGGACGCGGTCGAGCGCGCCGGGTACTCGCCGGGGAAGGACGTGTGGTTCGCGATGGACGTGGCGGCGAGCGAGTTCTACGAGGGCGGCAAGTACGTCTACAAGAAGTCGGACAAGTCGTCGCACACGGGCGACCAGATGGTGGCGATGTACGCCGACTGGGCGAAGAAGTACCCGGTCGTCTCCATCGAGGACGGCGTGGCGGAAAACGACTGGGCGTCCTGGAAGAAGCTGACGGACTCGCTGGGGAAGTCGGTGCAGCTCGTCGGCGACGACCTGTTCTGCACGAACACGGAGATCCTGGCGAAGGGGATCAGGGAGGGGGTGGCGAACTCGATCCTCGTGAAGGTGAACCAGATCGGGTCGCTCACGGAGACGCTCGAGGCCGTCGAGATGGCGCGCAGGGCCGGCTACACCGCGATCCTGTCGCACCGCTCGGGGGAGACCGAGGACTCCACGATCGCCGACATCGCCGTCGCCACGAACTGCGGGATGATCAAGACCGGCAGCGCGAGCCGGAGCGACCGCATCGCGAAGTACAACCAGCTGCTGCGCATCGAGGAGGAGCTCGGCGCCGCGGCGGCGTTCCCCGGGATCGCGGCGTTCGCCGGGAAGCGGGGGTAGCCATGGACCTCAGCCGGCGCGAGTTCCTGGCGGGGATGGCGGCGACCTGCGCGTTCTGCGGATGCTCGTCGGTCCCGCCGCTGCCGCCGCCGAAGTACGCGCTCGGCGAGGACGGCACCGTCGAGATCCCGCCCGAGTGCCGGGCGGCCGGCGGCCAGGCGCGCGTCGGCCTCGGCGGCGGCGAGCAGGCGCTCGTCTGGCGCGACGACGCCGGCCTCCACGCCGCCGGCGCCGCCTGCACCCACCGCGGCGGCGAGATCGTCTACGACGCGGAACAGCGCGACCTCCATTGCCCCACGCACGGCGCCCGCTTCCGCACCGACGGCACCTGCAAGGACGCGGAGCTGGCGCTGAGGCCGCTGACGATCTACGACGTCGAGGTCGCCGGGGACCGGATGCGGATCTCCCGGTAGGGCGCCGGGCGACGGTCCCGCGAGGGTTGCGGAGTCGCCGGGCGGGACCGGCCAGGACGAAGGTTCCGTGACTCGTTTCGGGGCTCTCCTCAGCCCAGCAACCCGACGCCCTTGAATTCCCGGTCCGGCAGCAGTTTCGCCAGCGCCCCGTTGCCCAGATGGCCCTTCATCACCTCCGCGATCACGTCGCGGAAATCCGTCGTGTGCTGGAGGTCGCGCTTCTCGTGGAGCTGGTCCTCGGCGAGGCCGGGCCAGGTCCCGAGGACGGCCTTGCGGCCCTCGCGGCGGAGCGACGGGCCGAAGGCGAGGAGGCAGTTGCCCCAGCCGTGGTCGGTGCCGCCGGTGCCGTTCTCGGCGGCGGTGCGGCCGAAGTCGGAGAGGGTGAGGACGAGGACGTCGCCGGCCTTGTCGCCGAGGTCGGCGAGGAAGGCGGCGAGGGCGTCGGCGAGGCCCTGGGCGAGGTCGCCGTAGGGGCCCTGTGCGGCGCCCTGGAACTGGTGCGTGTCCCAGCCGCCGTAGTCGACCTCGACGACCTCGAGGCCGACGTCGGCCTTGATGAGGCGCGCGGCCTGCATGAGCTGCCGCGCGATGTCGGTCTGCGGGTACGGCGCCTTCGGGACGTACTTTTGCCCGACGACCCCGCGCAGCTTCTCGATCCCCTCGAGCGTCGCCTGCCCGGTGTCCGCCAGCAGGTCTCGCGCGTCGCCGGTGCGCTTCTTCGCGTCCTTCTTGTAAGCGTGCTCCAGCGCCGCGCCGACCGTCGCGGAATCCGTGCGGGCGTTCGGCAGCGAGAGGTCGTCGATGCCGCGCACGGCGTAGGCGCAGCACTTGCCGTGCATGATGCGGGGAAGGGCGTCGCCGATGGCGACGGCGCGGATCGGGCCGTGGCCGGACGAGGTGAGGAGGTGGCGGTTGACCCAGCCGTCGGAGTTGACGGTGTTGCCGGTGACGCCGGTTTCCCAGACGTCCTGTTCCTCGAAGTGGCTCCGCGTATTGCGGTCGTGGCCGACGGCGTGGAGGGCGGCGGCGGTGCCGTCCTTGAAGAAGGGGAGGAGGGAAGCGAGGCGCGGGTGGAGGCCGAAGAACCCGTCGAGGTCGAGGGCGGCGGCGGCGTCCTTGTCGCGGGTCGGGGAAGGGATCTGGATCTGCTTGCGCAGCTTCGCGTAGTTCGTGTCTTTCCAGGGGATGACGAGGTTGAGGCCGTCCACGCCGCCGCGCAGGAAGACGAGGACGAGGGTCTTGCCCTTCTTCACGGGCGGGGGAGCGGCGGCGTCCTCGGCGAGGAGGTCAAACGGGGTGACGCCGAGGTAGGCGCCGAGGGCGCCGGAGAGCTTCAGGAAGTAGCGGCGGGTCAGGTGCATCGTTGCGGCTCCGGAAAGCGGCGGGGGATGGGGTGGGCTGGGGCTACTTCAGTCCGATTTCGGGGAGCTGGCCAATGAAGGAGGCGGCTTCGCGGCTGAGTTCGTCGCGGTTGCCGCGACAGGCCTTGAGAACGCTGAGGGCGGCCTCGTTCGATTCGGGGCTGAGGATGCGGCCGGTGAGGCGGACGGCGACGATGTCCACGAGCCACTGGCGGTCCTCGTCGGTGATCTTCGCGCCGTTCCAGCGGAACGGGTTCGGCACGGCGATGGCGAGCGCCCACTCGTTCTCGCGGGCGAACTTCCAGCGCTGGAGCGTCGCGTTCGTGCTCGTCCACGCCGTGTCCTCTTCCTGGAACCCGTCGGGCGTCGGGCGGTCGTAGACGCCGGCGCCGCTCCGGGCGCAGAGGTCGATGACCTGCCACGGGAGGCGGAACTGGATCGCGCGCGACAGCCGCGCGGCGTGGTCGAACGGCGGGGCGACGCGCTCCTTCAGGCCGTCGCGGAAGAACGCCGGGTGTTTCGCGAGCGCGAGCAGCACGGCCTTCATGTCGCCGTCGGTCTCGAGGAAGACCTTCGCGAGGTCGTCCGTCGCGTCGTCCGGCGGCGGGAAGGCGACGTAGTGCGCGACGAGCTTCGAGCAGACGAACCGCGCCGTCGCCGGGTGCCCCGCGAGCAGCTCGACCGCCATCCGCGCACGGTCGTACCGCTCGTCTGGGCCGGCCTTCGGGAACACCATGCCGAAAAACCGCTGCGGCCGCGCGTCGCACAGCGCCGGGTCGAACCGCCACGACCACGCGTCCGCGAACCCGGGGCGCTTCCCGTCCCCCTCGGCCGAGTACATCCAGCCGGTGATGATGCTGGCGAGCGCCGTCACGTCCTTCTGGTCGTACCCGCCGTGCACGCCGACCGTGTGCAGCTCGCAGATCTCGCGGGCGTAGTTCTCGTTGAGGTTGCGCGCGAACGAGAACTGCTGGTCGAGGTACTGCATCATGCACGGGCTGGTCGCCGAGGCGAACAGGAGGTCGCGGAAGGGGGCGACGCCGAGGCGCGTGAAGACGCGGCGCTCCTGCCATTCGGCCTTGCCGCCGGTCTTGCGGATCCAGGTGGAGAAGTGGTTGTCGGTCCAGCGGACGAAGCGGGTGCGGACGGGGTTCGGCGTCGCGACGGCGTGCCACGCGTCGCGGCCCATGACGTCGTAGGCGTCGTTGCGGCCGTCGAAGACGATGCCGGCGGCGGCGAGGGCGGTGGCGTCGCCGGGGTCGTCGGGACCGCGCGAGAGGCGGTCCTGCAGGTAGGACTCCTCGCCCATCGTGAGGACGGCGGCGAGCTCGGCGGGGTCCGGCCCGTACGCGAAGCGGTTCAGGAGGTGCACGGCGCGCTCGTAGCGCGTCGGCGCCTGCGGGGCCTTCGCCGGCACGACGAATGTCCGCGGCTTCGACCGTCCCTCGTGTCCCGAGGAGTCGGCCGCGATCACGACGAGCGTGTGCTCGCCGGGCGCGAGCCCGCGCGCGAGCAGCGGCAGCGTCGCGGGCCCGGTCTTGCCCGCCATCTCCGCGCGCACGCCGGTCCGCTTCCCGTCCACCTCCGTGTCCACCCACGCCACGCCGAAATCGTCGGCCGGTCGCGCGACGACGGCGTCCTGCATCCACACCTCGGCGCCCTCCGGCGGCCAGTCCACGCGGACGCGCGGCCCGCGGCCGTCGGCCGACGGCGGCGCTCCGACGAGGATGACGCCCTGCAGCCACAGGTTCCGGTCGCCCTTGCCTTCGTCGAACTTGTCGTTGATGAACGAGATCGAAAGCGTCTTCTTTCCCTCGGGGAGCACCGTCATCCCGACGGGGTGGGGCGTCCACCAGCCGCCGATGTCCGTCGTCGCCAGCTTCGTCTCCTTCCCGCCCGCGCGCAGCACGACGTCGACCTTCGGCGGCCCGTCGTAGTGCTCGCCCTTGCCCTCGATCCAGACGAGGAAGGGTCCGTTGAGCGACTCGGGGAGCGCGAGCGTCGCGGTGCCGTTGGAGCCGAAGCGCGCGGAGAGCTTGTCGGGGCAGTCGCCGTCGGTGGTCATCGCCTTGCGGGCGTCGGCCTGCCAGGCGGGCTCGCGCATGGTGAAGCGCAGGAACGGCATCGGCCGGCGCGCGGCGGCGTCCTTCCACGGCGGGCGCCACGTGACGCGCTGCGGCGGCGTGCGTGCGGTCGTGCCGTCGTCGAGGGTCGCGACGAGTTCGAGGGTGTTGTCGCCGGGCTTGAGGTGCGCGGGGTCGAGCCAGAACCGCGGCGCGGCGGAGTGCTGGCCGGCGATCGCGGTCCCGTTGACGACCAGTTCGACCTTCGGGCCCTTCGAGTTCCCCATCCGCCGCCACCAGACGAGCCCGTTGATTTCGACCGTCCCCGGGATCGTCCGCCCGTCCGGCACGTCCGCGAACGCCACCCGCAGCGCGCCCCACGTGTCGCGCCCCGGCGCCGCCCCCGGCGGCTGCACCATCGGCCCGCCCGGGTCGCTGCCCTCGCCCGCCGCGACGCGCGGCTTGTCCACCCGCACCACGTCCATCCGGTCGAGGAACAGGTTCCGGTCCGCCGGCACGCCCGCCGCGTATAAGTCGTTCAGGAAGTACGGCGTCAGCACGTGCTCGCCCTCGTCCAGCCTCACCGGCACGCCCAGCAGCACGCGGTGCCAGTTCTCGTCCAGCAGCCGCACGTTCGTCGCCGGCGGATCCTTCGCGTCCACGATCAGCCCCACCGTCGGGAAAGCCCCGCCCGCGTACGACCCCTTCGCCACGATCGCCGCCTGGTACCAGCCCGCTTCCGCCACCTTGAACGGGAAGCACGGCACCGGTTCGGCGCCGTAGAGGTTCACGTACTCCTTGCCGCTCGCCTTCTCGTCGGGCGCGATGAACAGCGGGTTCTGGTTGAAGCGCTGGGGGCGTTTTGCGTCGCGCTGGTCCTCGGCTTCCATGAGGACGTCGCCCTCGGGTGCGAGCACCGTCACGGCGATCGTCTCGCCCTCGACTTCGGAGCCGTCCGCACGGTGCACGACGGGGGTGAGCTGGACCGGTCCTTCGTCCAGCGCCGCCGCGTCCACCTCGAACAGCACCCGCGCCGTCGGCCCCCACGTCGCGTTCGACACGCGCTTCGGGATCCGCTGCCCGCCCGGGTTCAGCCGCAGCGCGTACGTCGCGCCCTTCTCGGCCTGCGCCTCGACGCCGACGGCGAACGTCCCCCACGCCACGGCCCCGTCCGCCGGCCCGACGATCGCCGGCCGCGCGGTGTCGGCCACGCGGGGTTCGACGATGGTGACGTGACGGGCCGCGCCGCCCACGCGCAGGTCGGTCTCCCCGGCCTTGAGACCCCGGATCCGCACGTACCCCGTCGTCCGTCCCTTCAGCACCGCCGGCGGCACGACGACCTCGAGCACGGAAGCGTCCGCGACCTCCGCCCCCGGCTTGTCGTCCTTCTCCGGCGCCGCGGCGACTTCGAAGGCCACGATGCGCGTCCGGCCCACCTCGGCCACGGTCTTCCCGCTGAACCAGCGGACCGCCGGGGGTTCGCCGATGAGGGCGGCCGGGAGGGCCGCGAGCGCGACGAGGAGCGTGGCGGCGGCGAACAGGATCGGGGCGCGGTGACGGGAGGCGGGCATGAATTCCCCCTGGATTCGTTGCGGTGGCCCACTATACAGCGCGGGTGGCCTCCGGGTTTCCCGCGATCTCGGCGTTCCCCTTCCGCGCGCGCATCAGGACGTGCACGGCGGCGCCGACCCCGCCCGCGATCCAGAGCAGGGCGAACGTCAGCGCCGGGAGCGCGAACCGCGGCTCGACGCCCGTCGGGCCGACGGGCTCCACCGTCAGCACCGTGTCCAGCGTCAGGATGAACGCGAACGGCAGCAGCGCCACCAGCCCCGCCGCGATCGCGAACGCCCCTTCCCAGCGCCGCCGCCACGCCAGTCCGGCCGCGGCGAGCGGGACGATCCACGCGAGCCACGAGCGGTCGGCGAACAGGCGCGACAGGTAGCGCGTGTAGCCGGCCCAGAGGCCGGAGACGTAGCGCCCGGCGACCTCGGGGAGCGAGTGGAGGCCGAAGACGTAGTGGAAGGGGGTCTCCGGCGGGCCGCAGTAGGAGTTCTGCACGACTTCGGCGCGCGTGGGGAACCCGGGCTGACCGGCGAACTCGTGGTTGCGCCAGAACTGCGCGTGGGCCTGCATCGGGGCGAGGGGCTTGCCGGTCTTCGCGGCGTTGAAGACGAGGTACGGTGACGCGAGGAGCCACGTACCGGCGACGATCGCGGCGCCGAGCGCGGCGTCGGCGCGCGTGAAGCGCT
>JADLHC010000167.1 GCA_020849035.1 Planctomycetia bacterium | reverse complement strand
TCGAAGAAGGGCGAAGAGGCGTAAGAAAGACGGTCGCGACGTACGGAATTCCTACGCATCGCCCCCAACCTCCCCATCGGCCGATTCTGCAATTCACTCCAGATCAAGCACTTACAAATCCGCGCCGTCAGGGCACGGCCATTGCTAATACCCCCTTCGCTGGAACGGTGCGGATGGGACGGCAAGGCCAATGGCGCGGACCTTCGCCGATCCCATCCGTGATCCAGCACATCGCCCGGGAACTTCGGTTCCCGGGCTTTGTCGTTTCTCCTCTCCCGCCGCGGCGACGACATCCTCGAGATCCTCCCCATCCTTCGCCTGCCGTTGCCGTCTCTCTCCTCCCGTCAGCCTGCCCCGCCCGGATGCATGGCCGGTTCTGCGCCTTCGCAACGGACGCGCTCCCGGGCTCGTGGCCCGCGCGTGACGGCTCTTGCATCGTCGTGATCGTCGTTATCCGTGACCAAGCCGTTCCTGTCGTCGATCCTCCCGTCGTGATGGACACGGATGAATGGGGACAAGAACGACCTGGTCACGGATAACGACGATCACGACGATGGGACAGGCCTGCCGCTGCGCGCTGCAGAACCGGCCTTGCACCCGCCCCGGACCTCCTCCAAGCTCCCCATGCTAGAATCCCCTCAATGCGTCGCTTCTGCCTCGCGGCCCTCGTGGCCCTCGCCGGATGCTCCGGCGGCGGGCCGGACAATCCCGAGGACCGTTCCCGCCCCGAGGATCGCTTCGACGTCACCCGCCCCGGCGCCACCTACCTCGACGGCGCCCTGGTGGTCACCCGCATGGTCGTCCCGGGCCGCGACGAGCCGTGCCGGTACTACGACGCCGAGCTCGAGAACAGGGGCGCTTCCCCGCTCGCCCTGGAGGTCCGCACGGTGTGGAAGGACGCTTCGGACAACGCGCTCGGCGCCGGCGAGTGGCGGCCTTTCGAAATTCCCGCGGGCGGAAGGAAGACCGTGAGCGATGAAACGGAGTCGTACCCGAACGCCCGCTACGTGAAGCTGGAGGTGCGCCCGCGACCGTGAGATCCCCTGCCGCGCGCGGCCTCCCGGAGACACCGCGCTGAAAAAGAGCCACCAGACCGTCATCCGCGAGAACGTGATCCTCGTCGGCGTGGAGCTGCCCGACTCGGCAGCCGACTTCGAGGAACGACAGAAGGAGCTGGCGCTGCTGGTCCACACGGCGGGCGCGATCGTCGTCGGGCAGGTGATCCAGCGGCGCGAGCGCCCCGACACGTCGCATTTCGTCGGCATGGGGAAGGCGCTCGAGATCGCGGCGAAGGCCGACGAGCTCGAGGCCGACACGATCGTGTTCGACCACGACCTCTCGCCGGCGCAGGTGAAGAACCTCGAGAAGACGATCAAGCGCAAGGTGCTGGACCGCACCGAGATCATCCTCGACATCTTCGCGACCCACGCCCGCAGCAAGCAGGCGCGGCTCCAGGTCGAGCTGGCGCAGCTCGAGTACGCCATGCCGCGCCTCCGCGGCCAGTGGCAGCACCTCGAGCGCATCGCGGGCGGCCGCGGCGGCGGCGCCGGCGGCGCGGTCGGCGGCCTCGGCACGCGCGGCCCCGGCGAAAAGCAGCTCGAAGTCGACCGCCGCATCGCGCGCGACCAGATCGTCTCGCTCAAGCGCGAGCTCGAGGAGATCGACGCCCGCAAGACCCGCGAGGTCAAGGCCCGCGCCGAGAACTTCACGGTCGCCCTCGTCGGCTACACGAACGCCGGCAAGAGCACCTTGATGAAGAGGCTCACGCGCGCCGACGTGCTCATCGAGGACAAGCTGTTCTCGACGCTCGACACGAAGACGCACGCCTGGACGCTGCGCAACGGCATGCGCGTCCTCATCTCCGACACCGTCGGCTTCATCCGCGCCCTCCCCCACCACCTCGTGGCGTCGTTCCACGCGACGCTGGAGGAGGTCATCTACGCCGACCTCCTCCTCCACGTCGTCGACGCCTCGCATCCCGACGCCGTCGGCCACATCTCCGCCGTCAACGACGTCCTCGACCGGCTCGGCTGCCACGAGAAGGACCGCCTCCTCGTCTTCAACAAGCTCGACGCCGTCGAGGACCGCGCCGAGTACGAGGTCCTGCGCTCGAAGTTCCCCGGCGCCATCGAGATCAGCGCGCGCAACGGCAACGGCGTCGAGACGCTCGACGACGAGGTCGCCGGACGCCTCGACCGCCGCCAGGTCGAGGTCCGCCTCCGCGTCCCCGTCGCCGACGGCCGCCTCCTCGCCTTCCTCGCCGAGAACGCCCGCGTCCTCGACCGCGAGCTCGACGAGGAGCACTGGAACATCCGCGCACGGCTCGCGCCCTGGCACGCGGCGAAGATCCCGTCGGACGCGGCAGTCTCCGGCGGCCGGCGGTAGGCGCTCAGAACCTCTTCGTCTTCGGCCCCGCCGACTCCCCGCCCTTCTCCACCACCCACGGCGTCACGACGCGGAACAGGTCGAACCGCACCTCGTCGAACCCCTTGAGCGCGGCCTTGACGTCCTCAACGCCGAACGCCGCTTCCTTCAGGTACCCCTCCACCTCGGCGTCCCGGCGGACTTCGGAACTCATGACGAGGTCGCCGCCGGAGCAGAGGCCGACGAGTCGCGAGGCGATGTTGACGGTGGAGCCGAAATAGTCGAGGCGGTCGTTGAGGGTGACGGCGATGCAGGGGCCGAAGTGGACGCCGGCCTTGAGGACCATGGGGCGGGCGTCGCCGGCGGGCCGGGAGAGCTCGCGGGAGGCGCCGAGGAGGGCGCGGACCGCGGAGACGGGGCGGCGGAAGACGGCGAGGACGGCGTCGCCGATGGTCTTGACGAGGGCGCCGTCGTGGTCGGCGATGTGGCGCTTGAGGACGTCGAAGTGCCGCATGACGAGGCCGAAGGCCTTCGCATCGCCGACCTCGCGGTACATGCGGGTGGACTCGAGGAGGTCGGTGAAAAGGACGCAGAGGGAGCCGACCTCGATTTCCTCGCCGGGGCGGAGGGCTTCGCGGGCGAAGAGGTCGCGGAAGGTCTGGGTGCCGGTGACCTCGGCGGCGGTGACGGCGTCGTCGGCCCAGGCCGTGCGCTCGAGGAGGAGGATGCGGGGTTCGGGAAAGCGGTTCTCGAATGTGACGGCGGCCTTCGGGGCGAGGACGGTCTCGGCGCTGGGCCAGCCCTCGGGGCGCGCGGCGAACGCGGCGGACGGCGCGCCCGCGGCGTCCACGCGGACGTGCTGCCCGCCGCGGTCGGAGCGGGAGCGGACGCGGTACGCGCCGGGAGCCAGCGCCAGATCCACGGCGCGCGACTCGCCCGGCGCGAGGACCTGCTGCGCCACGATGTGCGGCGTCATGCGCGGCCCGCCGACGCAGAACTCCACGATGTCCACCTTGCGCACCGCCGGGTTCGGCCGGAAGGTCAGCTCCACCGACCTCTCGAAGTCCACCTCGAAGTCGATGTTGCACGATTCGCAATGCACCTGCCGCTTCACCCCCGCCAGCGTCTCCGAGATCCCCTTCGCGCCGCGGCACGACGGGCAGAGCATGTCCCAGCGGAAGACGAGCAGCCCGGCTCGCGTCGCGTGGAGGCACAGGTCGAGCACCTTCCGGCGCGAGGTGCCCCAGCGGTCGGCGAGCGCGTAAGGACGGAGGCGCATCGCCGAAAGGCGATCCGAGCCGCGCACGAACCCGAGCAGGTTCTCCACCAGTTCGGCGTCGAGCGAGGCGTCGCGCAGGGCCTTCCCGATCTGCGCCAGGCGCTCCTCGGCGCCCGGCTCGAGCGCCGCCCGCTCGCCCGCCGCCTCCTCGCGCTTCCCCGCCATCGCGATCTCGTCGTACTTCCGGAAGACGGCCCCGAACGCGGGCTTTGTCAGGAGGTTCATGCGCAGGGGGATCACGATCCGTCCGAGCAGCCCGCTGGGAGCCATCCAGAGCTGGTAGACCAGGCGCGTGCCCGTGCCGCGCGGCTCGAGGTCGGCCTGGACGCGCATGCGGGCCATGGGCCCCGAGCGGTAGACGCGCTCCACCGCGAACCTCCGCGGCGCCTGCCACTCGTACGGCGCCTCGTCCCACTCCAGCGTCATCCCCGTCACCTTCATCGTCAGCCGCTGCCTGCCCGGCTCGCTTCGCGGCGCGCGATGGACCTCGGGGACGCCGGCTTCCGCGTTGAAGCGGTCGGTATCGGCGACGAGGGGCCAGAGGGCCTCCGGCGGGGAGCGGAGGTCCCATTGCCAGCGGAAGTGAAATTCGCGGGTCATGTCGTGGGGAGATACGCGCGCCGGCGGTGCGCGGATCCCGTGGCGCGGAGGCTAGACGGCGCGGGGCGGGATGGGAAGTGCGAACCGGCATTCGTGGCGCTCCCCCCGGGGGCCACTATAATCGTCGGCCATGCCTGTCCTCGACGACCTCTGGGCGCAGGGCGACCGTGAAGCGGTGCTGCAGCGCGCGCTGCCTCTGATGTTCGAGGCGCCGGCGCTGTTCGGCGGGCCCGCGGGGCTGCGCGCGCCGTTCCTGGCGGAGGCGGTGCGGGCGTGGGACGCGGGCGGGGTGCTGCCGCGCGTCAAGGCGCTGCGGCCGGTCGAGAACGCGCTGCTGTTCGCGCTGCGCGACACCTACATCGCGTGGGTCTCGGGGCTCCAGGTCGCGGCGCCCGAGCCGGGGGACGAAGCGCTGAACGTCACGGGCGTGCTCGACGAGGCGGGGCGGCTCCAGGCGGGGCTCCTCATCGCCGCGCAGCTCGGCTCGCGCTTTCTCGGCCCCGACGAGGCGGCGGCGCTGGCGAAGGAGGCGGACCGGCCGGTGCGCGACCTGCTGCAGGGGCTGGCGAGGGGCGAGGCCGCGCGTCGCGGGAAGGGCGGCGAGGAGCGGTCGGCGCTGCTGGAGAAGTTCGCGCTGGGCCGCCGGACGGGCAAGCCGGCGGAGCAGCTGGCGGCGTGGGCCGTCGCGGGGCGCGAGGGCCTGGCGATCGCGCCCGCCGACCTGGGAACGGCGATGGGGTGGCCGCCCGGAGTCGCAGGGAAGAAGCTGGCGGCCGCGCGCGAGGCGGTACTGGCGAAGCTGATGCCGGGGAAGACGGTCTACGAGCCGGGCGAGGGCGAGCCGGACTTCGAGACGCTGTCGCGCTTCGTGGACGACGACCTGCCGAAGGCGCAGGGGGACGAGGTGGCGGCGCTGGTGGAGTCGTCGATGAACGTGGTGAAGGCGACGGGGCGGATCGCGCGGCTGTCGGCGCTCGTGGCGGATGCGGTGCTCGGGTCGTGGGAGCCTCCCGCGATCCCCGAGGGCGGCGGGATCGCGCCGGCCGAGCTGGCGGCGTGGAGCGCGGGCGGACGGGCGGACGTCGACGCGTCCGTCGCCGCGTCGGCCCAGGAACTGGCGCGGGCCTCCGACGTCTTCCGCGCGCTGGCGGCGAAGGAGGGGCGGACGCTGGCGCCGGTGCCCGCTGACGCGATGCCTGCGCGGGCGGCGGCCGCCGCCCCGGCGGCGGGCCCTTCCGCGGCCGCGCTCGAGATCCGGCTGCGCGGCTGGCCGAACCGCCTGGAGATCGTGCACGTCCCCGAGGGCGTGCGGGTGGACGAGGACGGGCACGTGAAGGCGTTCGCGTGGAGCGCCGGCGGGCGGGACGTGCTGGCGGACGTGTCCTCGACGCAGGCCGGCCTCGGCGTGCGGCTGCGGGTGAAGTCCGGCGGGGCCGCGGCGGGCGGCGTCCCCGTCACGGTTTCCGCCCGAAGCACGCGAAAGACCTTCAGCACGCGCCCGACCGACACGACCGGCGAGGTCGTCGTGCGCGGCATGCCCCTCCAGTCATTCCGCGTCGAAGTCGGCGGCTCCCCCGTCGACGTCGTCATAGAATCGTGACCGGCGGCCCGCGGGACGACGCGGCCGGCCGCCCCTCCGCCATGAAACTCGACTTCGTCACCCTCCCGCCGTTCCTCGCCGACCGCCTCGGCCTCCCGCGCGAAAAGTCCGTCCCGCTGACGCCCGAGACGCGCCGGTCGCTGGCCGAGTCGGGGCCGAGCGTCGAAGCGATCGTCCGCGGCTGCGAGGCCTACCTCGCGGTGGACCCCGACGACGCCGACTACCGCGCCTTCCTCGCCCGCTACTACCACCACCGCGGCGCCGTGCTGGCCAACGACGGTCGCATCGCCGAGGCCCTCGATCTCCTCGGAAAGGCCCGCCTCCTCGACCCCGCCAACGCCCCGGCCCACTGCGACTGGGCCCGCGCGTCGCTCGAGCTCGAGCACCCGGAGGACGCCATCGAGGGCTGGCGAGCTGCGATGTCCGCGGGCGAAAAGTCGCCGGAACTCTACGACGGCCTGGCGCGGGCGTTCTCGATGAAGGGCGACCACCGCAGCGCGAAGACCGCGGCGGAGGAGGCGCGGAAGGCCTTCCCGGACGCGCTGCTGCCCCTTCACACCACGGCGACCGTGCTCTACCACGCGGGGGACAAGGCGGGCGTCGAGAAGGTGCTTTTCGAGGCGCTGACGCGCGCGCCGGAGGACCTGCTGACGCTGGAGAAGCTCGGCGTGTGGCTGCGCGAGTGCGGGCGTTTCACGGAGGCGGCGCGGGTGATCGGAAAGGCGATCTCGCTTGCGCCGGCGGAGCCGCGGCTGCAGTACCAGAAGGGGATGATCGAGATGCGCGGCGGCGACCCGGCGGCGGCGGAGGCGACGTTCCGCGGGCTGCTGGCGGCGCGACCGCAGGACCTCGACGCGCGGACGGCGCTGGCGATCCTGCTCTCGGACGGGTCGCGGCCCGCCGAGGCGGAGGCCGTGCTCCGCGAGTCGCTCGCGGTCGATCCGCGGGACTACCGTGCGCATTTCCACCTTGGCCGGCTCTGCTGCCGCGACGCCGGCAGGATCGCCGAGGGCCTCGCCCATTTCGAGCGCATGCTCGACCTCGCGCCGCGCGACCGCCACGCCGTCCACACCGCCTACATCGTCGCATCGAACGCCGGCGCCCCGGGCGTCGCCGCGAAGGCCGCCCGCCTCATGCGGGAGATGGGCGAGGAACCGGGCGGACAGGAGAAACCATGACCGGCATCGCCGAGGGCCCGAAGCAGGCCGGCCAGGCGCCGTCGAAATGGCGCTACAACCTCCTCACGTCCCTCGCCCTCATCGCGCCGCTGTTCCTCGTCTACCAGGTCGGCGTCCTCCTCACCTGGCCCATCTACAACGGCGCCGACCTCATCACCGCCTTTCTGGTCCAGCACCTCAACCTCATCGGCTACCTCGCCCTCAACATCGCCGTGGCCGCCGTCTTCTGCGCCATGGCCGCGCAGCGGAAGGGCAAGGAAGGCGTGGAAATGGGAATGTTCGTCCCCCTCCTGCTCGAGAGCGCCTTCTACGCGTTCTTCCTGGGAAGCGCGATCATCTTCGTGATGGCGCGCGTGCTGCACATGTCCCCCCCCCACATGGGAGGCGCGGGCGTCGAGCGGGGGCTGCTCGGGGCGTTCGTGATGAGCGCGGGAGCGGGCGTGCACGAGGAGCTGCTGTTCCGCCTCATCCTGATGAACGGGCTCGTGTCGCTGTGCAAGGGGATGAAATTTGGCGCGACGGAGTCCTTCCTCGCCGCCCTCGTCTTCTCCAGCACACTTTTCAGCGCCATCCACCACATCGGGCCGCTCGGCGACGACTTCAGCGTCTGGGTGTTCACGTTCCGGCTGCTCGCCGGGATGTTCTTCGGCGTGCTCTACTGGTTCCGCGGCTTCGCGGTCGCGGTTTACACGCACGCGCTGTACGACATGTACGTCCTGATGTGGCCGCGGTAGACGGAGCGGATGGGATGGGTGTCGGCAGTTTCCCGGCCCTCGCCCTCCCCGTTCACCCGCCACTCACCACCCACCACCCGCCACTCACCACCCACCACTCGCCACCCACCACTCGCCACCCGCCACTCGCCACTCGCCACTCACTTCTTCCCTTCCCACTTCGCCAGGAACGCCTCGAACTGGTCCTCGGCGACGATGTCGACGCGCCCGCCGAACGTCAGGTAGTGGCGGCCGTCCTGGAACGCGATCGGGTCCCAGACTATCGGCTTCTCGGAAGGCGTCGAGTCGTTCAGCCTGTCCATGGTCACCCGGTACGCCTTCTCCCCCATCTGCGCCACGATCTCCTCGCGCGTCGGGTTCGAGCGCGGGATCGCGCAGGCGTTGAAATCCGGGATCTTCCCGGAGTCCAGCAGGCTCCTGAAGAACGCCCCCGGAGCCGGGTACTCCCCCTTCTCGAGATTGTAGTTCACCAGCGCCATCCCGATCCCCTGCAGGTTGGCGAGGCACTGGATGTCGTGCTTCACCCCCTTGTACACCTGCACGGACCCGGTCGGGTCCACGAGCGGGGCGGGGTTGTTCGTCCCGGAGTGGGAAGCGGGGTTCAGCTCCCTGGAGGGCGCGGACTGGCCGCCGCCTGCGCCGGGAGCGGGCCCGACGGGCTTCGTGTCGCACCCCAGCAGCGACGCCAGCACGGCCGCCGCCGCCGCCCGCGAACGCCACCCCACAGGACCCTCCTGCGGCGCCGCCTTACTTCGCGGCCGCCGCCAGCGCCTTGATCTTCGCCGCCACGCGCGACTTGTAGCGCGAGGCCGCATTCTTGTGGATCACGTTCTTCGACGCCGCCTTGTCCAGCCAGCTCACCAGCACCTGGAATTCCTTCTGGACGCCGTCCGCCTTCGTCTTCGCCAGCCCCAGCACCTTCTTGATCTGGCTGCGGAACCGCGCCTTCACCGCCCGGTTCACGACCCGGCGCTTCTCCGCCTGACGCACCCTCTTCTTCGCCGAAATGGAATGAGCCATGCCGCTGCCTGTCTCCTTGTCTTTCCCCGCGCGATTCCAGGCCCGCGCCGTCGCCTTGCCTCGCTACCCGAGTTCCTCGAGCTTCTTCGAGACGTCCTTGTAGTTGATGTCCACGTTCATGATTTTCTTGTACTCCGCCTTCGCCTCCTCCGTCTTCCCCTGCGCCTTCAGCGAGTCGGCCAGGTAGTACCTCAACTGCAGCTCCCAGTCGGTGTTCGGCGCCAGCGCCAGCGCGTTCGTGAACTGCGTCGCCGCGAGGTCGTAGATCTTCTTCAGGTGGAAGCTCCGGCCCAGGTAGGTCATCGAGTCGATCTTCCGCTTCGGGTCCTTCACCGTCTGCTGGAACTCGCCGACCGCCGGGTCGATCATCCCCGCGGCAAAGTAGGCCTTCCCCAGCTCGTACTTGAGCGACATGTCGGTCGGGTGGTCCTTCACCCGCCGCTGGCACTCCTCGACCCAGAACTTGATGCGCTCGACCATCGCCGCCTTCACCGTCGGGTGGTTCGCGTCGCCGCCCGCCGCCTGCTTGGCCTGCGCCTCCTTGATCTGGAACTTCTCCAGCTTGATGTCGCCGATCTTCATCTTGATCGTGCCGTCCGCGGAGTCGAGCACCTTCGCCCTCTCCAGCGTCGCGATCGCCGCGTCCAGGTCCTTCTTCTGCTTCTGCATCTCCGCGATCTTCTTCAGCGTCTTGGCCATCACCGGGTTGTTCGGGTCGGCCGCAACCTGCGCGTTCAGACGGTTGATCTCCTCGTCGATCGCCGCGCCCGTCTTCATCACGTGCTTGTCCTGCTCGGCGCGCGAAGCGCCGTCCTTGTCCTTGATGTTGTCGCGGAAGGACTTCGCGTTCTCCATGTTGCCTTCCTTGATCGTGTTCAGCGCCAGCAGGTTCTTCAGCTGGCCCGCCGCGTCACGATCCGTCGGATCGGCAGCCTGGACTTTCGTGTAGTACTCGATCGCCTTCTTCGTATCCCCCTTCTTGTGCCAGAGCTCCCCCAGCGCCTTCAGCGCCGTCACGTTCGACCCGTCGTTCTGCAGGATGTGCTCGAACTCCGTGATCGCGCCGTCCAGGAAGTTTCCGTCCTTCAGCGCGTTCCCCAGCGCCGTCCGCACCCCGACGTGCATCGGGTCCGTGTTCAGGTACTCCTGCGCCGTCGCGATCCTCTTGTCCGGCGCCTTCGCCATCGAGATCGACGCCAGCGCGGCCCCGCCCTTGATGCTCGAACTCATCTTCCCGGGAAATCCCACCTGGTTGCAGCGGTGAATCGCCGTCATCCGGAGCGCCTGCCGGGCTTTCACGTGGTTCGGGTCCATCGAGCAGATCGACTTGAAGATCTCGACCGCGTAGTCCCAGTTCTTCTTGTTGAAGGCCTCGGAGCCCTTCTCGAAGAGTTTGTCGACGTCAGCCATGTGCTTTAGGACCTCCTGGAATTCCGCCGGGTGGCAAGAAGGGGATCGTACGCTTCGCGAAAACGAGAGTCAAGGAGCACGGGCGGCGCGCGCCAGGCCTCGGAAACCCGGGTATCATGGGCGCATGAAGATCCTGAAATGGCCGCACCCGGCGCTGACGACGCCGGCGGAGCGGATCGAGGCGGTGGACGACGCGGTGCGCGCGACAGCCGAGGAGATGCTGTTCGCGATGGCGGAGGCGCGCGGGGTGGGGCTGGCGGGACCGCAGGTGGGGTACGGGAAGCGGCTGATCTGCGTGAACCCGACCCCGGGGACGCCGGAGGGGGAGCGGGTGTTCGTCAACCCGGAGATCGTGTCGCGCGAGGGGGAGGCGACGGCATCGGAGGGGTGCCTGTCGCTCCCGGGGATCAACGGGAAGGTCACGCGCGCCGAGAAGGTCGTCGTGAACGCGCTCGACCTCGAGGGGAAGTCCGTCACGGTCCACGCGGACGCGCTGCTCGCCCGCGTCCTCCAGCACGAGATCGACCACCTCGACGGCGTGCTCATCACGCAGCGGTTCTCCGCCGTCGACAAGGCCGCCAACGCGCGGTCGCTGCGGGCGCTGGAGAACGCGGCCCGGACCGCGGGCGCGCGCCGCTGACGATGGAGCGGCATCTCGGCCTTCCCGCCGGGCGCTTCGCGTCCCTGCCTTCCCCGATCGTGACGTTCGGGGTTTTCGACGGGGTGCACCTGGGGCACCAGGCGGTGCTGGCGGAGGTGGTGGCGTGGGCGCGGGAGGCGAAGGGGACGGCGGTGGCGATGACGTTCGACCGGCATCCGCAGGCGGTTCTGCGGGGGGCGCCGGTGCAGGCGATCGCTTCGGTGGAGCATCGGCTGCGGTGGCTGGAGCGCGCGGGGGCGGCGGTGGCGATCGTGCTGCCGTTCACGGTGGAGATGGCGAAGCTGGAGCCGGAGGCGTTCCTGGACAGGTTCCTGGGGCAGGAGCTGCATGCGAAGGGGCTGATCCTGGGGTTCGACCAGAGGTTCGGGCACAACGCGGCGGGGGACTTCGCGAGGGCGAAGGCCTGGGGGGACGCGCGCGGGGTGGAGGTGCGGCGCGGGCCGGAGGTGGTGAGGGCGGGGGTGAAGGTGAGTTCGAGCGCGATCCGGATGGCGATCGCGGGGGGGCGGCTGGACGACGCGGCGGCGATGCTGGGGCGGCCGCCATCGCTGCTGGGGACGGTGGTGCACGGCGACGGGCGCGGCGGGCGGATCGGGGTGCCGACGGCGAATCTCGACCTGCACCACGAGCTCGTGCCGCCGCGCGGCGTGTACGCGGCGACGTGCGAGATCGACGGGAAGGTCCACCGCACCGACGTCAACATCGGGCAGCGCCCGACGTTCGGCTCCGGCCGCGCCGAGACGATCGAGGCGCACGTGCTGGATTATTCCGGCGACCTCTCCGGCCGCGACCTCGAGCTCGTCCTCGTCCGCAAGCTGCGCGACGAGCGGAAGTTCGACGGGGTGGAAGCGCTGGTGGCGCAGATCCGGGCGGACATCGCGGAGGCGCGGAAGGGATGAGCGTGTTCGACGCGGGGACGATCGAGGCGCGGTGGAAGCGCGCGGAGGCGGCGCTCGCGGCGACGGGCGCTACGGTGCTGGTCGGCGCGGGGACGCCGGTCGGCAAGCCCGGCGGGCTCGACCAGGCGTACCCGTTCCTGCCGCACCCGCAGTACTACTGGCTGACGGGCGAACGCCGCAGCGGCGGCGTGCTCGCGTGGGAGCCCGGCGCGGGCTGGACGCATTTCGTGCGGCCGGTGACGGCGGACGAGCGGCTCTGGGAGGGCGACCCGGTCGCGCCGGCCGGCGAGGACGTGGCGAAGCTGCCGGAGTGGCTGAAGGCGCGCGCCGGACGGACGATTGCCGCCGCGGGCTCCCCGGTGAAGGGCGTGTCCGGCGACGAGGCCGCTTCCGCCGCCGTCCGCGAGGCGCTCGACGACGCCCGCCGCCCGAAGGATGCCGCGGAGATGGCGCTGCTCGCCCGCGCCGTCGCCGCGACCGCTGCCGGCTTCGCCCGCGCCCGCGCCGCGCTCCGCCCCGGCCTCACCGAGCGCGAGCTGCAGATCGAGATCGAGGCCGCCATGTTCCGCGCGGGCGCCGGGGAGACCGGCTACGGCACCATCGTGGGCGCCGGCGACCACACCGCCGTCCTCCATTTCGAGCCCGGCCCGCGCCGCATCGCCGCCGACGACCTCGTCCTCATCGACGCCGGCGGCGCCATCTCCGGCTACACCGCCGACGTCACCCGCACCCTCCCCGCCTCCGGCCGTTTCTCCCCCGAACAGCAGGCGATCTTCGACGCCGTCGACGCCGCCCGCGCCGAGGGGATCCGCCGCTGCGCCCCCGGCACCGAGTGGCACGACGTCCACCGCGCCGCCGCCGTCGTCCTCGCCTCCGGCCTCCGCGACGCCGGCATCCTCCGCGGCTCCCCCGAGGGCCTCGCCGAGTCCGGCGCCGTCGCCCTCTTCTTCCCCCACGGCATCGGCCACATGGTCGGCCTCGGCGTCCGCGACGTCGGCGGCCGCGCCCCAGGCCGCGAGGAAGGGCGGTTCTGCTGCGGCGCCCGCGTCCGCGTGGACATGCCGGTCCGCGAGGGGTTCCTGATGACGATCGAACCCGGGATCTACTTCGTGCCGGCGATCCTCGACGACGCCGGGAAGCGCGCGCAGCACCGCGACGCGGTGGACTGGGACGGACTTGCCCGCTGGCGGCGCGTCGGCGGGGTGCGCCTCGAGGACAACGTGCTGGTGACGGCGAAGGGTCCGCGCGTGATCACGTCGGAGATCCCGTAGCCGCGGCTACTGGAACTTCCAGCCCCCGTCCTCCCGGATCATGACCGACGGCTGCGGGCTGTCGAAGTACTGCCCCTCGACCGGGTACTGCCAGTACACCTCGGCCGTGTCCCCGTAGGTCTGGGAGTTCGTGCGCCTCATGTGCCCGGCGTTCAGCCCTCCCGGATTCCACGGCTGGAACGTCTGCTTCACCTGCTGCTCGAACGCGGCGCGCGTCACCTGGGCCTTCGCCTGCCGGCTGTTCATGTCGTACGCCTTGTCGAAGTCGCCGGCCGCGATGGCGGCCTTGAAGGCGTCGAAGAGCGACTCGGGGGTCGAGTAGACGGTGGGGCCGGCGGGGGCGGGCGCCGTGCCGCCGCCGCCGCCTCCTCCGCCGCCGCTCCCGCTCGATGAGCCGTCGCAGCCCTTGCCGACGATCGCGACGAGGATCGCCACGGCGAGGGCGAGGAAGAGCAGGACGCCGCCGCCGATCGCGCCGATCACGACGAGCTTCTGCCGCTCGGCCGCAAGCGCCGCCTTCGCGCTGCGCAGCTTTCCCTCGAGCTCGCCGCGGAGCGCCGCGTCCTCCGGCCCGCACAGGGCGAGGGCGCGCTCCCACGCCTCGACCGCCTCGCGTTTCCGCCCGGCGCCCGACGCCTGGTCGCCTTTCGCCGCGAACGCGCCGCGGTCCGACTGGCGTTTCTGGCCCTCGGCGCGCCGCAGCCCCTCCGTGGCGGCCGCGTCGCCGGGCTTCCACTTCAGCGCCTCGTTCCACGCCGCGATCGCCGCCGCCGGGTCCGTGGCCTGGCCCGCCTTCTGCGCCGCCGCCGCATAGCGCGCCTCCCCGACCTTCGCGCGCACGGCGTCCATCTTCGGCTTGAGCGGCGCGGGATTGGCGACGAGCGCGGCGGCCCGCTCGAACGCGGCCATCGCGTCGTCCCAGCGCCCCGCGGCGAACGCGGCGTCGGCGTCCGCCACGGCGCGGTCCCGCGCCTCGATCTTCTTCCGCGCCTCCGCGATCCCGTCCTTCACGTGCGGCAGCCCCGCCGGCAGCTTCTCCCATGCCGCGATCGCCCGCTCGTAGTCCTTCGCGTCGTACAGCGTCTGCCCGCCGCGGAACGCGTTGTCCTGCGCGTCCTTCGCCGCCTGCACCCGGTCGCGCTGCTCCTTCGCCTTCGCCCGCAGCCCGTCCAGCTCCTTCCCCTCGGCCGCCAGGACCGCCGCGAGCTCCGCCAGCGCCTCCGCGAGCTTCCCCTCCTTCTCCAGCCTCCCCGCCGCGGCGAAGCGCCTCTCCGCCTCCGCCTTCGCCTGCGCCGCCCATTCGGAGACGTTCGTGCCGCAGGAGTCGCAGAACTTCGACTGGGCGCGCATCGGCTTGCTGCATTTCGGGCAGGTTTCGTGAAGTGTCTTGCCGCAGTTGAGGCAGAACTTCGCGTCGGCGCGGTTTTCGGACTTGCAGAAGGGGCAGGCGGCCATGGCCGGTGCGGCGGCGCGGGGTTCATGGGGCGGCGGGGCGGCGCCGGCGAGGGGGGCGAGGGCGGCGGCCATCTCGGAGGCGGACTTCCAGCGCGCCTCGGGGTCGCGCTTGAGGGCCTTGAGGATGACGGCGTCGAGGCGCGGGTCCACAGCGGAATTGACCGCGGACGCCGGCTCGAACGCACCGAGCGGGAGCTGGCCGGTGAGCATCTCGTAGAGGACGACGCCGGCGGCGTAGAGGTCGGCGCGGGCGTCCACCTTCCCGGCGTCCACGCGCTGCTCGGGCGCCATGTAGTTCACCGTCCCCATCTGCGCGCCCGCCATCGTGAGCCCGATCGCCGTCCCCTGCCCGCCAGCGAGGTGCGCGATGCCGAAGTCCGTCACCTTCACCGCGCCGTCGGACGTCAGCATGATGTTCCCGGGCTTGATGTCCCGGTGGATCACGCCCCGCTTGTGCGCGTACTCCAGCGCCGACAGCACCTGCGTCGCGATCCGCACCGCCTCGCCGGGCGCCGGACGCGCCTTCGCGATCTGCGCCTGCAGGTCCGTCCCGTCCACGAACTCCATCACGAAGTAGTACAGGTCGCCCTCCGACCCGCGATCGATGATCCCGATGATGTTCGGGTGCGAGAGTGAAGCGAGCGCGCCGGCCTCGCGGTTGAAGCGCGCGACGAAGGCCGGGTTGGCGGCGAGGTGGCGCGGCAGGGTCTTGAGGGCGACCGGCCGCGAGAGCGAGAGCTGCGTCGCCTGGTAGACGACCGCCATCCCGCCGCACCCGAGCAGCCGCTCGATGCGGTAGCCGTTCACGACCTTCCCCGCCGGGATCGCGTCCGCTCCCCCC
>JADLHC010000166.1 GCA_020849035.1 Planctomycetia bacterium | reverse complement strand
GGGGTCGTGGAAGTCGCCGGGGACGCCCCGGGAGCCCGCCTTTTCGGGAGTGCGGGTCAGGATCCTGAAGTCCGCGCCCTTCTCGGCGAGGAGGCGGGACACTTCGCGGCCGACCGTTCCGGTGCCGCCCGTCACGAGGATGTTCATGGGAGTTCCTTTGCTGCAAGGGGGTTTGTGTTGCGGGGAGGGAGCCGGCGGGCGGGCGCTACCGGGGCAGGCCGTCCGGCGGTTCGTAGTCGGGAACGTGGTTGACGACGGGCGGGATGGTGCGGAGGTAGGCGTAGATGGACTTGAGATCCTCGTCGGTCATGTTGCGGATGACGTCCCAGGGCATCGGGGGGTTGATCGGGCGGGCGTCGCCCCAGTGGCGGCCCGTGCGGATGGCGCGGACGAAGCGATCCTCGTCCCAGATGCCGATGCCGGTGTTGGGATCGGGAGTGAGATTCATGGCGTAGCTGATGCCCCACGGGCCGGCGAACGCGGTGTTGGTGACGTCGGCGGCCATCGCCCACGCGCCCTCGAGCTTCGGGGCCTTGCCAACCGGCAGGTCCTCGGGGTGCCCGGAGAGGAAGCGGGAGTTGTCCTTCTCGGGGCCGTTGGGGCCGAGCTTGAAGGGCGTGTGGCAATCGGTGCATCCGAAGCTGTTGACGATGTAGCTTCCGCGCGCGACGCGGCCCGCGGTGTCAGGGGCGGAGGGCGTGTTGGCGTCGGAGCGGCCGCACCCGGCCTGGGTGGCGGCGGACAGGAGGGCGATGGCGAGCAGGAGTGGCGTTTTCATGGCGTTTCCCTTGAAGGAGGTTGTTGAGGTCACGGGAGGGGGAATAGCAATCGGCGGGCCGCGGTCGATTCCCCCGGGGGCGCGCCGGGAAACGCTTGAAATTGGGGCCTATTCCCGTATATTGGGATTATGTCCCGAAAAACGGATGGCACCGTCATCCCCGGCGTCCTGCGCACCTTCCTGCAGGACCGCGGCACCGTCGGCATCGCCTGCAGGCGCAGCGCGGCGCTCAAGCCGCACGTCCATTACCTGAGCGCCTGGCACGTCGCCGACGAGGGCCGCGAGCTCGTCTGCCTCGTCCAGAGAGGATTCACCACGGGCCTCCTCGAGAACCTCAGGGACAACGGCCGCTTCTCGGCCACGATCGAGCAGATCGGCCCCCACGAAACCTACCAGTTCAAGGGCACCTGCATCGGCTCCCGCCCCGCCGGCCCCGGGGACCTCGAGTGCTGGGAGCGGGCACGGGAGAGGTTCGCCGTCGCGGTGAAGGCGGTGGACCCGCGGCTGGGGCTGACCCACGAGCAGAAGCGCGACTACATCGCCCCCCCGGAGGTCGCGATCCGGATGCGCGTGGACGAGATTTTCCTCCAGACCCCCGGCCCCGGCGCCGGGCGACGCCTCTTCCCCGCGGAGGGAGAGTGACCATGCTGCCCGCCGAAGTCCGCCCCGTGATGGAGAACGGGATCCCCGTGATCCTCGCGACCTGCTCGCGCGACGGCGTCCCCAACGTCTCGATCGTGTCCCGCGTGTACTACATCGACGCCGACCAGGTCGCCGTGTCCTTCCAGTTCTTCAACAAGACCATCCGGAACGTGCGCGAGAACCCGTACGCCACGATCATCCTGAACGACCTGGTGAAGGCGATCCGCTGGCAGCTCGAGGTCGAGTACGACCACTCCGAGACGGACGGCCCGGTCTTCGACGAGATGAACCTCCACATCGAGGCGCTCGCCACGGCCACGGGCATGTCGGGGATCTTCCGCCTCCGGTCCGCGGACATCTACCGCGTCAAGAGCGTGGTTCCCATCCCGGTGAGTTGATGCGCCCCGGCGCCGATCTTCCCGCCCTCCTCCAGGCCTCGGCCCGCATCAACGCGACGCTCGACCTCGACCGCGTGCTGGAGGCGACGCTCGCCACCATGGACGAGTTGTTCGGGTTCCGCCACTCCCTGGTCCTGCTCCCCGATCCCGACGGGCGGACCCTCTCCGTCGCCGCGGAACGCGGCTACGGCGCAAACGTCCTCGGCGCCCGCGTGCCCTTCGGGACCGGCACCGTCGGTGTCGCCGCGCGCCGGCGCCGGATCGTGCGCGTCGGCAGCCTGAGCCGCCACCGGGCCTACGCGGCCGCCGTCCGGACCGAGGTCGCACGCTCCGCCGGGGCCGACCAGCTCGACGATCTTCCCCGCCTCCCCGGCCTCCCCGACGTCGAAACCCAGATCGCCATCCCCCTCGTCTTCGGCCCTTCGCTCGTCGGCGTCTTCGCCGTCGAGTCCGCCGAGGACAAGACCTTCAGCGAGAAGGACGAGCACCTAGCCGGCCTGGTCGGCAACCTGGCCGCCAGCGCCGTCCACAACGCCCTCCTCCACCGCGAGCTCGGCCGCGCGAACGACGGGCTGCGAAGCGAGAACGCGACGCTCCGGAACCTGCGGGCCGAGGGCGTCCGCCCGCTGGGGATCGAGGACATCGTGGGCGAGTCGAAGGCGGTCAAGGGCCTCCGGCGGCTGCTGCGGAAGGTCGCGGCGACCACGTCCTCGACCGTGCTCATCACCGGGGAGAACGGCACGGGGAAGGATCTCGCCGCCAAGGTCATCCACAGCGAGAGCTCGCGGGCCTCGGGGCCGTTCATGAACATCACCTGCTCCGCGCTGCCCGAGGCGCTGCTCGAGAGCGAGCTGTTCGGCCACGAGAAGGGCGCCTTCACGGACGCCCGCTCGCAGAAGAAGGGCCTCCTGGAGCTGGCCGACGGCGGCACGGTGTTCCTCGACGAGATCGGGGAGATGAGCCTGGTCCTGCAGGCCAAGCTGCTCCGGTTCCTCGAGGAGAAGGAGTTCCGCCGGGTCGGCGGCACGCGCGACCTCCGCGTGGACGTCCGGGTCCTCGCCGCGACCAACCGCGACCTGCGGCGCGAGGTGCGCGAGGGCCGCTTCCGCGAGGACCTCTACTACCGGCTCCGCGTGCTGCCCGTCGAGATCCCGCCGCTGCGCGAGCGGACCGGGGACGTTCCCGTGCTGGTGCAGATGTTCGCGCGGCAGTTCTGCGCGGAATTCCGGAAGGACCCGGTGTCGGTGTCGCCGGAGGCGCTGGCGCGGCTCGAGGCGTGCCCCTGGCCGGGGAACGTCCGGGAACTGCGCAACGCCGTGGAGAGGGCCGTCCTGCTGGCGGACGGGCCGGCGCTCGGGCCCGGGGACTTCGACATGATCTCGGCGGACGAGGACCGCGACGCGGTCGTCCGGCTGCCCCCGGGCGGGATCGAGTTCGAGAAGCTGGAGAAGGAACTCGTGCTCCTCGCGCTCGAGCGCAGCGGCTACAACAAGTCCCGCGCCGCGCGGCTGCTTCACATGGACCGCGACTGGCTGCGCTACCGGATGGAGAAGCACGGCATCCACGCGCCGGGAAAAGCCGGCCGCCCCTCCGAATAGCCCCCCGGGACGGGGCTCCGGAGCACCCCGCCCTACTTCCCTTTCCCCGGGCTCGCCCCGCCGGCCGCCCCGCCCTCCTTCCTCGGTTTCCGCTTCTCCGCCCGCTTCGCCACCAGATCCTCCAGGCACTCGGTGTACGCGCAGAGACGGATGTCCACCGCCTCGTTCACCGAACCCTCCGGGAACCGCCCGCCCGCTCCGCGCTTCCCCGCCCTGCGCCCCGTCAGCAGCTCGATCGCCTCGTCGACGGTCCGCACGGCCCAGACATGGAAGCGGCCCTTGCGGACGGCCTCGACGACGTCGTCCTTGAGCATGAGGTGGCGGATGTTGGACGCGGGGATGGCGACGCCCTGGGACCCGGTGAGGCCTTTCTGGCGGCAGACCTCGAAGAACCCCTCGATCTTCTCGTTCACGCCGCCGATGGCCTGCACCTCGCCGTTCTGGTTGACCGAGCCCGTGACGGCGATCGCCTGCGTGACCGGGATGCCGGAGAGGGCGGAGAGGAGCGCGCACAGCTCGGCGAGGGACGCGCTGTCGCCCTCGACGCCCTCGTAGCTCTGCTCGAAGACCAGGCGCGCGGAGAGGTTGAGGGGGCGGAGACGCGAGAATCTCTGCGCGAAGTACCCGCTGAGGATCAGGACGCCCTTCGCGTGGATCGGGCCCCCCAGGTCCACCTCGCGCTCGATGTCCACGATGCCCTCGCTTCCCGGAGCCACGCTCGCCGTGATGCGGGACGGCTTGCCGAACTCGTAGGAGCCGCCGAGGACGGACAGGCCGTTGACCTGGCCGACGCGGGCGCCGTCGAGGTCGACGAGGAGCGTCCCCTGCGCGATCAGCTCGCGGACGCGCTCCTCGAGGAGGTTGGACCGGAAGACCTGCTGGTCGAGCGCCTTCTTCACGTGCGCGGCGCCGACCCTGGGGGCCTCGTCGCGGCCGGCCCAGTAGTCCGCCTCGCGCGCGACGTCGGCGATCATCGAGAACCGGAGCGAAAGCCTGTCCTGGTCCTCGGCCAGGCGCGCCGCGTGGTCGAGGACCTGGGCCGCCGCGGCACGGTCCAGCGGCCGCAGCTTCTCCTTGCGGCAGAGCGTGCACAGGAACCTCAGGAACTCGCGCGTGGCACCCTTCGTGCGAGGGGAGCGGGTGTCGAAGTCGGCCTTCACCTTGAAGAGCTCGGCGAACTCGGGGTCGAGGTGGCCGAGGATCTGGTGCAGGAGCGGGCGGCCGAGGAGGACGACCTTGACGTCGAGGGGGATCGGCTGCGGCCGCAGGCCGCCGGAGGCGAACACGCCGATGCGCTCGCCCAGGTCCTCGAGCTCGATGGCGCCGGCGCGAAGGGCGCGCTTGAGGGCGTCCCACGAGAAGGGGTTCCGGACCGTGTCCTCGACGGGGAGGACGAGGTAGCCCCCGTTGGCGCGGTGGAGGGAGCCGGCCTTGATCATGGTGAAGTCGGTGTGGAGCGCGCCCATGTGCGCCTCGCGCTCCACGCGGCCGACCAGGTTGGGGTGCGTCGGGTTCATCTCCACCACGACCGGGGCGCCGGCCCGGGGGGCCTGCTCCACCAGCACGTTCACCTCGTAGACGCGCTCCATCCGCTGGCGCTGGGAGGCGATCCCGGCGGAGAGGACCTTGAGCGCCGGCGGCAGGGGTTCCTGCGCCTCGCCGCGGAACGCGTCGAGGTTCTCGAGCATGTTCTGCCGGAGGGCCTCGAGGTACGCGCGGACGTCCTCGATGGTGCCGTAGCGCTCGAGCAGCTCGTCGACCGCCCCGCCGATCACGTGCATCCCGACGCGGCGGTCCAGCTCCGTGAGCTGCTCCTGAGCCGAGCGCTCCATGTCCCTGATCTTCTTCAGCCCCTCCTTCAGGTCCGCGTCCAGCGCCTCCCGCTTTGCCTCGATCTCCTTCAGCTCCCCCACCGGCAGCATCGCGAAGTCGCGCTCGGACATCGGCTTCTTCCCGCGCAGGGGCACGAGCATCAGGCCCAGGGGCGTCGGCTGGAGGGCGTGGCCCGCCTTCTCCGCCTTCGCGGACATCCCCTCGAGCACGCCCGACCGCTCGCGGTCGAGCGCCTTCCCGATCTCGCGCTTCTTCGCCGCGTACTCCTCGCTCTCGAACGCCTTCGGGATTCCCTGCTTCGCGGTCTGTACGAGGGCGGCGATGTCCGCCTGGAACTTCCGGGCCTGGCCGGGGGGAAGACGAAGGGCGCGCGGCTGGTAGGGGTCGGCGAAGTTGTTGACGTAGCACCAGTCGGGCGGGGTGGGGCGCTGGCCGGCGAGTTTCTCGAGGTAGGCGCGCACCGCGGTCATCTTGCCGATGCCGGGAGGGCCGGAGACGAAAACGTTGAATCCCGGGTGCGCGAGGTTGAGGCCGAGCTCGATGGACGCGACGGCGCGCGGCTGGCCGATGATCCCCTCGAGGGGGGGCAGTTCGGACGTGTCCCCTATGTCCAGCGAGGCGGGATCGGTGACGCGGCGAAGCTGGTCGGGCCTGAGCTCGAGGATCATGGTCGGCGCTCCCTGCGGGGATTGTCCCACCGGGGGCCCGTTTCGGGCAGAAATGCCTCCGGCCCGCTACTTCGGCTTCCGGTCGTTCACGATCACCTTCGTCTCAGGCACCGGTCCGAGCTTCGCCTTCCGCGTCAGGGGGAGCAGGGCCATGTCCTTCCTGTGGAACTCGCGGATGTGCCCCCAGCAGGACTTCCCCGGGGGCGCCTTGTGGTCCCCGTCGTCGCACAGCTTCGAGGCCATCGGGTCGCTGCTCATGATGCAGTGATGGCAGTTGTCGCAGTGCTCCGGGCGCTTGTACTTGAAGTGGATGAGCTCGTGGAAAAACGTGTAAGCGAGGATCTTCCCGGGGGCCTCGATCGTGTCGGCGAGCGTGATGGCGTAGTAGGAGCCGGGCTTGGCCTTGGTGAGGTCCTTGTTGACGATGGTGAAGTCCGCGGGGCCGCCGTTGTCGGTGATCGTGATCTGCGCGACGTACATCTGCCCCTCGGTCAGCTCCCACATGAACTGCGAGGCCTCCTTCGCGCGGTCGCCCCACGAGCGGAGGAACTCCTCGTCCGCGTCGCCGCGGTAGGTCGCCGTGAGCGTCCAGGCGACCGCCGGGTGCCGCGCGCGCAGCGTCTTCGCGATCGCATCCGCCGGCAGCCACTTCCCTTCGAACAACTCCAGCCCCTTCGCCTTCTGCTGGTCCTCGAACGTGACCCAGCCATCCTTCCCTTTCTTGTCGCCGAGAGCCTTCCGGGCGGCCTCGTTCTCCGGATCGAGCTCGACGGCCTTGCGCCATTCGACGCGCGCCTGCCAGGCGAGGCCCTTGTCGCGGCACCAGTTCCCCAGCTTCAGGCGGCCGTCGGCCGTGTCTTCGAATTCGCCCTTCTTCGCGTCGTAGTCGTCCCAGGGGGTCTTCCCTGGCTTGCGCGCCTTGACGTCGGAGAGCAGGACGCGGATCGGGCCCTCCTTCGGAGTGAGGACCGTGATTTCGTCGGCAGTTTCCCCGGTGATCCTGCCGACGAGGCGGCGTCCGTCCGCGGTGGTGATCTCGTCGGCGAAGGCCCAGGCGACTCCCAGCAGGAGCAGGCTGAAGGCGGCGGCGACGCGCATGACTTTGCTCTCCGGGCCCGGGATCGGCCCTTGCTGTGTGGTGCCCATCATACGCCGCGGCCGCGTCCGTTCTTCCCGCAGTACGCTTGTTTCCGGCCCGCCGGGAGGCCTACCATGGCGACACCCCGGATCCCTCCGACGAACCCGCATGCCCCCGTTCGTCCTCCTCCGTCACGAGCTGACCCGCCTCGCCCAGGCGCCGCGGACCGCCCTCCTCCGCACGCTCGTCCTGGCCGGCGTCGTCGCACTCGCCGCTTCCCAGGTCCCCTGGGGACAGCCGGTCCACCGGCTCCAGGCGGCCTTCGCGGGGTTCTTCCCGCTTTTCTTCTGGTGCGGGATGCTGCTCGCCGTCTTCGTCGTCCCCGCGATGGTCGCGGCGGACATTCCCGTGGAACGGGAGCGGGGAACGCTCGAGCTCCTGCTCGCGTGCCCGCAGACGGAGCGCGACATCCTCGTCGGAAAGCTCGGGTCGCAGGCCGCGCAGGCGTTCGTCCTGCTCGGAACGCCCCTCCCGCTCATGTTCGCGTCGGTCGCGCTGGGCGGAATCCGGCCGGAGCGCGCGATCGCCGTCGCCGTGGGGATCGCGCTCAGCGCGCTGATGTCGACAGCCATCGCCGTGCGCGTCTCCGTGACGGCCTCGAGCAGCTCCCGCGCCGCCATCCGCGCCCTCGTGCTGAACGGGTCGTGCGTCGTGGGATCGCTCATGGCCGTCGCATGGATGTCCAGCCTCGGACCCCCGGGCCTCGCGCTGCTGGCCGGCGTCGCTGCGACCGCCCTGGGCCTGGTCGTGCGCTGCTCCCTCGAAGACGGCCGGCTCAACCTCCCCGCCGTCCTCGCCCTCCTCGGAACCGTCTGGATGGCCTTCCTCTGCTCCAGCTGCCTCTCGTCGCTCATCTTCGAGGTCCCTCCCCTCGTCGCTCCGTCCCCGGAGTCCCTCGCCGTGCTGAGCCCGTGGGCCGTCTACGGACGGGCCGCCCTCGACGTGCGCCCACCGTCGCCGGGGGTGCTGGGAGGCGCCTGGACCCTGCACTTCCTCGTCGTCGCGCTGGTCGCGCGCAACCTCGCATCCCAGCAGGTCGGCACTCTTCTCTCCTCAAGAACCCGGGCGCCGCGCGAGGACGGAGGCCGACCGCTGGCGGCGCGGACAGGGGGCTCGAAGGAAGCGCCGCGGAAGCTCCCGCCGGGGGACGCCGCGGCGTCGCCGCCTCGCCCCGGCACCGTCCTGGCGCGCCCCGGGCGCGAGCTCCCGATGCTCTGGGAGCCACGCCTGCCCATCGAGGGCAACCCCGTGACGTGGCGCGAATCGCTGCGGATCGGGGACGACGAGAACGCGCATGTCCGGTACTGGGTCGCCGCCGTCTCGCTGCTCTTCCTCGCACCGGCCTTCCAGGTCGGGGTCCAGCACCGCGCCCTCTGGGGCGGCTCCCACGTCGGGATCCTCGGCGAAGTGGCCCTTCTTGCCGTCATGCTCGCGCTCACGAGCGCCTCGACGATCGCCCGCGAACTCGAGCGGGACACGCTTCCGCTCCTGATCTCGACCGGCTACCCGCCGATCCTCATCGTTCTCGGGAAGCTGCGCGTGGCCTTCCTGAAGGTCTGGCCGGTGCTGGCCGTCGCGGGCTTCCACTCGGGGCTGTTGATCCTCGATTGCGGGCTGCGGGGCGCCGTCGCGGTCGCGGGCATCGCAGCGACGCTGTTCTCCGTCGCGGGCCTGTCGGTCGGCGCCTCCTGGTTCTCGCGCCGCCAGCGCGTCGCGCTTCCGGTCGCGCTCGTCCTGCCCTTCGCCGTCTGGGCGCTCCCGCTGGCGCTGGGACGGGTTCTCCCGGGGGTGAGAGGTGCGTTCGAGGGAAGCGACCCGCTCTCGATCCTTCTGCCGCTGGTGAGCGGGCGGGACATCGCCTCCCTGGGGATCACCCAGGCGACGGTCTTCGTGCTGGTGACGGCGCTCACGGCGGTCGTCCCGGTGGCGCTGGTCGGCCGCGGGATCGAGCGGCGCGCGCGGCGATAGTGGTTCGACACGCATTTTTCCTCGGGGACGTGCGTCAGGAACTTGACACAACTGTCAAGTCAGCGAACAGCAGGGAGTCCAACCGCCGGATGGGGTCTTTCACAAGTCATTAGCACTGAATGCTTTGCGAGATCGTTACATCTGGCATTCGATCTGCATGGAGTCCGCCGACCTCAGGGGGGAAACCTGAGCCATTGAGGATCTTGATATGACCCGACTTGCCTCCAGCCTCGCCGCAGCCGCCCTGCTCGCCCTGGCTCCCGCAGCCTTCGCGGGCGACCCGATCTGGCACTTCAAGCCCGGCAAGACCTTCACCTACGAGTGCAGCTCCGAGTTCCACTACATCCAGTTCACGCCGCGCAGCGAGGCCCTGGGCGCGAACTCTTCCTCCCCGCGCGGCACCGCCGGCCCTCGGCTTCGCCCCGGCGGCCAGGACACCACCCGCCCCGAGGGCGGCACCACCACCGAGGATCCGCAGTGGGAAACCGTCGCTCTCCGCGGGACGGTCCTCGCAGTCGGCGACGACGGCAGCGCCCGCATCGAGTTCGTCGTGGAGCGCGTCAGCATCGAGGTCCGCTTCGACATCACCGGCGTCCACGCGAGCTGGGATTCCTCCAAGTCCTCCCGGACCGATCTCGCGGGATTCCGCAAGTACCAGGCGGTCGTCGGCCGCACGTTCCGCGCGCTGGTCGGCGCGGACGGGACCGTGAAGGAGCTGTCCAACGCCGACTGGCCCAAGGGCGACGAGACCGGCGCGGTCCGCAACGACCGCAACGAGCGCGAGAACATGGCCGCCGACGCGGTGCACGCCCCGACCCCTGCGGCCGTCTGGCTCGAGTTCCTCTTCGCCACCGCTCCCCGCGGCGGCGCGGCCTGGGAGCAGACCCTGAAGATCCCGCAGGAAGAGCAGCTGTCGGTCAAGGCCGACGGGACGGAAGCCGTGGGAAATCACCTCTGCGTCAAGGCGCGGATGAAGAGCGCGGACAAGGAGCGGGTGATCAAGCCGGAGGCGCTCAAGAACGAGTCTCCTTCCGACGTGGCGAATTTCGCCTCCTCGATGATCGTGGCGGCCCAGAAGAAGGGGACGGCGTGGTTCTCCCGGGCCGAGGGCGTGCTGGTGAAGCTCGACTTCGAGGGCGCGGCCGAGGTGGGGACGGGCACGAGCGTGACGCACGCGACGATGAAGTGGGGCATCGAGCTGAAGAAGCAGGGCGCGATCGACCTGAAGCCGGCTTCGGCCGACGGGCCGGAGACGCCGTCGAAGTAGAAGGACGCGGACTCAAGAACCCCGGGGCGACGCCCCGGGGTTCTTTCGTATCCGGATGCCGGCCATCAGGCGCCCGGTGCCGCCCGCGCGGCGTTCAGCAGCCGCTTCGCGATCTCGAGGACGGGGACAACGGTCGCGGCCATCGCGACGACGACGAGCCAGTCCCTCCAGGAGAGCGGAACCGTCTCGAACGTCGTGCGCAGGAACGGGACGCCCAGGATGAGGAGGAGCAGGCCGATCTCCCAGGCGATCGCGAGATTGAGCCAGCGGTTGGCGAAAGGACGCCGGAAGACGGAAAGGTGGTCGGAGCGGAAGCTGTAGGCCTTGAGGAACTGGATGAGGACGAGCGACACGAAAGTCATGGTCATGGCGTGCTCGAGGGTCCCGCCGGCACGATAGGACCACAGGAACAGGCCGAGGTTGACCGCCGTGGACCAGAGGCCGCCGGCGAAGAGCAGCGCGACGACCTGCGGCGTGAAAATCCCGGTTCGCGGGTCGCGCGGCGGGCGCTTCATCAGGTCGTCCTCGTGGGGATCGAGCGCGAGGGCGAGCGCGGGGAGGCCGTCGGTGGCGAGGTTGACGTAGAGGATCTGGACGGCGGTGAGGGGGAGGGGAACGCCGGCGACGGCGGCGCCGGTCATGAGCCCGATCTCGCCGATGTTGGAGGAGAGCAGGTACATGAGGTACTTGCGGATGTTGCCGAAGATGGCGCGGCCTTCCTCGACGGCGGCGACGATGGAGGCGAAGTTGTCGTCGGTGAGGGTCATGGCGGCGGCCTCGCGCGAGACCTCGGTGCCGGCGACGCCCATGGCGATGCCGATGTCGGCCTTCTTGAGGGCGGGCGCGTCGTTGACGCCGTCGCCGGTCATGGCGACGACGTGGCCCCGGCGCTGGAAGGCCTCGACGGCGCGGAGCTTGTGTGCGGGAGAGACGCGGGCGAAGACGTCGATGCCGGCGATCGCGGACGCGAGCGCCGCTTCGTCGAGCGTGTCGAGCTCCGCGCCGGTCGCGACGCGGCCATCGCGCAGGATCCCGAGCTCACGCGCGATCGCCTCCGCCGTGGCGGGGTGATCGCCCGTGATCATGACGACGCGGATCCCCGCCTCGCGGCAGCGCGCGACCGCGTCCTTCGCCTCCGGACGCGGCGGGTCGATCATCCCGGCCAGGCCGAGGAACGTCATCCCCTCCGAGACGCCGTCGCGGTCCGCGCCGTCGCGGCGCGCCACGGCGAGCACCCGCAGCGCGTCCTTCGCCATCGCCCCCGCCTGCGCGAGCGCGGCCTGCCGCTCCTCCTCCGCCATCGCGCAGACCGGAAGCACCGCCTCCGGCGCGCCCTTCGTGACCGCGAACGTGTCCTCCCCCGACCGGTGAATCGTCGTCATCCGGCGCGCCTCGGACGTGAACGGGATCTCGTCGACGCGCGGGTGCGCGGACTTGAGCCCGCCCGCGTCCAGCCCCGCCTTCGCCGCCGCCACCACCAGCGCCGCCTCCGTCGGGTCGCCGCTCACGCCGTCCGGCCCGACGCGCGCGTCCGTGCACAGCGCCGCGGCCGCGAGCAGGTCGCGCACCGCCGCCCCCGGCGCCGCCACCGCGCCGCCCCGCCGGAACTCCCCGGCCCTGTCGTAGCCCGCACCCGTCACCTCCAGCACCTCCCCGCCCGCCGACACCCGGCGCACCGTCATCTCGTCCCGCGTCAGCGTCCCCGTCTTGTCCGAGCCGATCACCGTCGTCGATCCCAGCGTCTCCACCGCCGGAAGCCGGCGCATCAGCGCATTCCTCTTCACCATCCGCTTCACGCCCATCGCCAGCGAGATCGTGACGACGGCGGGAAGCGCTTCCGGAACGACGGCGACGGCGAGCGCGATGCCGAAGACGAGCATTTCGAGGGTGGGGCGGCCGCGGGCGACGCCGAGGGCGCTGACGCCGAGGACGAGGAGGAGCGCGGCGGCGGCGAGCCATCGGCCGACGCGGTCGAGGTTTTTCTGGAGCGGGGTCTGGCCGGGTTCGACGGATTCGAGGAGGCCGGCGATGCGGCCGAACTCGGTGGCCATGCCGGTGGCGACGACGGCGGCGGTGGCGCGGCCGAGGGTGACGGCGGTGCCGGAGAAGACGAGGTTGAGCCGCTCGGCGACGGGGGTTGCGGCGGGAAGGACGGCGGCGGCGTCCTTTTCGACGGGCGCGGACTCGCCGGTCAGGGGTGCCTCGTCGGCGGCGAGGGCGGCGGCCTCGACGAGCCGCGCGTCGGCGGCGACGCGGTCGCCCGCCGCGAGCAGGAGGATGTCGCCGGGAACGAGTTCGACTGCGGGCACGTCGAGGTCCCGTCCGCCGCGGCGGACGCGGGCCCGCGGCGCGGCGAGCTTCCGGAGGGCCTCGAGCGAGCGCTCGGCGCGGAACTCCTGCACGAAGCCGAGGAGGACGGCCAGCAGGATGATGGCCGCGATCACCGCGGCCTCCAGGACGTGGCCGAGGAACGCCGAGAGAGCGACAGCGACCAGGAGGAGGATGACGAGAACGTTTCGGAACTGGCCGGCGAGGAGCATCCAGGCGGAAACGCGCACGGGCTCCGAGAGCCTGTTCGGTCCGTGGCGTGCCAGCCGCGCCGCGGCCTCCCCGGGCGCGAGTCCCTCCCCGGCGACGGTGCCCAACCGCGCAAGAACCTGCTCCGCGGCCAGGGTGTGCCAGTCGGGCGAAGGGGCGGAGTCGCCTCGGGGAGCCTCGGACGCCGGGGCCGCTTCGAGCATGGGAACATTGTCCCGCGACGTGCGGCCCCCGGCGAGCGGAACCGCCGCCTCCGGATCTCACCCGCCCAACCGTGACGGGCCGCCCCCATCGGGCCGTGCTAGGATGCCCCCGTGAACGAAGATCGCCGCGAGCCCGGTGAGCCGGCGGCGGGAACGCCGCCTCCCGTGCCGTCCGCCTACGACGCCACCGTCCGCGCGGGCCCCGGCAGCCCCCCTCCCCCGGGACGCACCCCGCCCGCGACCGGCGGCGGGGAGACCCTCCCCAGGCTCGGCGGCTATCGCCTCCTCAGGAAACTCGGCAGCGGCGGCATGGGACAGATCTACCTCGCCGTCCAGGAGTCCGTCGGGCGGCAGGTCGCCATCAAGGTACTGCCCGGGAGCGCGCTCCACGACTCCGACGCCGTCGCCCGGTTCCAGCGCGAAATCCAGGTCCTCGGCCAGCTCAAACACCCCGGCATCTGCCCCGTCCTCGACTCCGGGCTCGACGGCCGCACGCACTTCTACGTCATGGAACACATCCGCGGCATGGACCTCGCCCGCGTGCTCGGCGCACAGCGCGTCGACCCGCGCCGCGCCGCCTCCATCGCCGCCCAGGTCGCCCAGGCCCTTCACTCCGCCCACCAGGCCGGCGTGGTGCACCGCGACGTGAAACCGCTCAACATCATGCTGACCCGCGGCGACCGCCCGCGCGACCGGCACGCGGCCAGGGCCGACTCGACCTCCCTCGGCGGCGCCTTCCGCCGCTTCCTCTCCTGGGCCACCGTCGCCGGCAGCGCCCCGCAGCCGCTGCCGCCGACGGTGGCTCCCGCGGACGGCGCCGCCGACGCCGCGATGCCCTCCCCCGAGTGGCGCGACCGCGCCGTCCTGATCGACTTCGGCCTCGCCCGCGACGGCGCCGCCGCTTCCCACCTCACTGCTTCCGGCGCACTCATGGGCACCCCCGCCTACATGGCCCCAGAGCAGGCCCGCGGCGACCGCCGCGCCATCGGCCCCGCCACCGACGTCTACGGCCTCGGCGCGACCCTCTACGAGATGCTCACCCTGCGGCCGCCGTTCGGCGGCGAGGCGATGGGAGAAGTGCTGGCGCGCGTGCAGAGCGAGGAGCCGGCGTCGGTGCGGAAGCTGAACCCGCTGGTGGACCGGGACCTCGAGACGATCGTGCAGAAGGCGATGGAGAAGGAGCCCGCGCGCCGGTATCCGTCGGCGGAGGCGATGGCGCAGGATCTGGACCGGTGGCTCGCGGGCGAGGCGATCCAGGCTCGCCGCGCGGGCCTCGGCTACCGGGTCCGGAAACGCCTGCTGAAGAACAAGGCCGCGACGACCGCGGCGGCAATTGCGGTGCTGCTGGCCGCCGTGGGCCTCTGGCAGACGTTCGGGCCCGGGGAGGTCCTTCTCGACGGGATCGGACTCGAGGGCGCCGCCGTGTTCCTCGACGGAAAGCCGGTCCAGGGGACGCGCTTCCGCGTGTGGCCCGGCAGCCACACGGTCCGGGTCACGCTTCCGGAGTTCGCGGATTTCAGCGACCAGGTCGAGGTGCGGGCACGGACGACCGAGCGCATCGGAGTCGCGCTCATCTCGCGGTACGGGTTCCTCACGGTGACGTCCGAGCCGGCGGGGGCGGAAGTCCTGGACCGCGGCGTGCGGCTCGGCGTGACGCCGCTCGTACGTTGCCGCGTCCTCGCCGGGGAACGCTTCATCGAACTGCGCCTCCGGGACTACGAGCCTTCGACGTTCCCCGTCCTGATCCGGCCCGGCGACGAGACGCCCGCGCTCGTGCGGCAGCTGCGCCACGAGACGGGGACGCTGACGCTGACGTCCGATCCGCCGGAGCTGGGGATCGACCTGTGGGCGGAGGGGTCGAAGCGGCCGATCGTCGCGGCGGCGCCTGCCCGGGAGTTCCCGCTCGCGACCGGGAAGTACCGCGTGGTCGCCCACGCCAGGAACCACTTCCCCCAGGAATTCCCGCTGGAGATCGTCGCGGGGCGGGAGACGAAACGGAACGTGACGCTGACGTCGCTGGTGCGCTGGAGGACGACGGCGGACCCGGGGCCCGAGGGGACGACGGTGGGGGACCTGAACGGGGACGGGCGGCCGGACATCGTGCTGGCCAGCAAGACGCCGGCGCGGATCCGGGCGATCGACGGGAGGAACGGGGAGCTGATCTGGATCGTGCGGAAGCCGCCGATGTCGGCGAGCTACGGCATGCCCCTGAGCCTGTGCGACCTGGACGGCGACCTCGAGCCGGAGCTCGTCTACTCGGGCGGGGACCGCCTGGTGGCGCTCGACGGGAGGACGGGAGTGGAGAAGGCGGCCTTCGACGTGCCCGGGCTTCGCGACGCCGTGGCGTGGGGTGACATGGACGCCGACGGCGTCAGCGACTTCCTCGGACACACCTCCTCGGTGGTCCTGATGCTGGGCGGCCGCGACGGCCGCACGCTCTGGTCGTGCGCCGTCGCCGGCTGGCCCGCCTATGCGCGCGGCGACTTCGACGCGGACGGCTCCCCGGACGTGCTGCTCGCCGACAACGGCGGAACGGCGCAGGCGCTGAAGGGAACGACGGGGCAGGCGATCTGGCAGCTCGAAGGGTGGAGGCTCAACGGGGCGATGTGCTGCGTCGACCTGGACGGCGACGGTGCCGACGACATCCTCGGCGGCAACGACGTCAACGCCCCCGTCGCGCTTCGCGGACGCGACGGGTCCGTCCTCTGGTCCGGCCGGCCCGACGATCGCATCATGTACCTGCCGCCCGTCGCGGCGGATCTGGACGGCAACGGCGCCCTGGAGGCCGTGTACTGCCGCGGCGACCTTCTCGAGATCCGGGACGCCCTGGGCGGCGGGGTCCTGCGGGAGCACCGGATTTACCCGGGGTGCTCGCCGGCGGTCTGCGACGTCGACGGAGACGGCGCGCCCGACCTGGTCCTCTCGGCCTTCGGAGCGCTCACGGCGATGAAGCCGTTCACCGGCGAGCCTGTCTGGCAGTTCGACTCCAACTCGACCACGTCCCTCGCCACGCCCCTCCTCGACGACTTCGACGGGGACGGCTTCCAGGATCTCCTCCTCCTTGCGCCCGACGGCACCGTGGCCTGCGTCAACACCGTCGAGCCGCCTGTCCTCTGGCGGCAGGGCCAGGCCCACCTGCACACCGCGGAACCCGAAGTCCTCGGTTCCCCCGCACGCTTCGTGTTCCTCGCCGGCGCGCCGCATCGCCTCCTCGACCCCGTCGACGGCCGCATCCTCGCCGAGCTGCCCTACGCGAACTGCAAGATGTCCGCCGTCTACTCCCCCGCCCCGCCGTTCCGCGTCGCCCTCGACGGCCTCGATCGCGTCCTCCTCGAAGTCCAGGAAGACCCGCCGGCGCTGCGCGTCGTGTGGAATGCGAAAGACGAGGCCGTCCTCTCCTCCCCCACCCTCGCCGACCTCAACGGCGACGGAGTCCTCGATTTCCTCACCGGCGACGGCGAGGGCGGCCAAGGCGTCCGCGCCAGCGACGGCCGCTCCGGGAACCTCCTCTGGAACGCCCCCCTCGGCCGCCCGTGGCGCGCCGACATCGCCGTGTGGCAGGAACTCGTCTGGGTCCCCGCGGGCAACGCCCTTCACGGACTCGATCCCGTGACGGGGCGCGAAGTGCGCTCCCTCGACCTCCTGGCCGCCGCTTCCGGAGGCCTCGCCGTCGGCGACGACCTCGTGGGGTGGAGCATCGGCGGCCGGGTGATCCGGTTCCGGGCGACGACGAAGGGCCTGGAGGAGGTGTGGCGGCGCGAGATCGGCGTGGGGATCGCCGCGCGCGGTGCGGCGGCGGAAGGGCCGCTCCTCGTGATCCAGGGCGGGCGGGGGCGCGTCGTGGCCCTCGACGCCGCGACCGGGGAGGAGCGCTGGCGCCAGGTTGTCGAGCAGAACTCCGGGGGCGGCCCGGGCCTCCGCGACCTCGACGGGGACGGACTCCCCGAAGTCGCCGTCTCCAGTTTCGACGCGGGCTGGGTCTGGGTCCTCGACGGCCGCGACGGCCGGATTCTCTGGTCGTGGCGCACCGGCGTGTCCAACGGCTGGTCGCGCCCCCGTTGGGCTGACCTCGACGGGGACCGCGCGCCCGAGATTATCTGCACCTTCCGCGACGGCCGCGCGTACGCCCTCAAGGTCCGCCTCCACCGCCCGCCCCCCGTCATCGTGACCAGCCCCGACGGAAACCCGTTCCACGCGCGCGCCGCTTCGCAGCTCGAGGAGCGGCGGCGCGCCGTCGTCGCCGCCCGCCGCAACACCCGGTGGACGGACGTCGTCGCGCTCGCGGACGGACACCAGGACCCCTGGTTCGCCGCGGAAGGCGCGCGCGCCTCCGCCCGCCTCGGCGACGCCGCCGCAGCGGGACGCTTCTCCGCCCTCGCCCGCCGCCTCCACGTCCGCCGCCTCGACGTCGACCTCTCCGCCTGCCTCGCCCTCCACGGTCCCGACCGCGCCGCCGCCCTCCGCCTCGCGCTCGCCGCCGCCCCGCCCGACCAGATCGCAGGAGCTTCCCCCCCGCCCGGGCTCGAGGGGGAATGGAGGGAAGCGCTGCTCGCCGCGGCGCGGGACGCGGAGGCGCGCGACTCATGGGAACAGGCCGTGGCCCTGCACGGCGCGCGCATGGACTACCCCTCCGCCCTGGCGGCGTGCGAGAAGGCGTCGCGCGAACGGGCCCCGGGAGCGCGGCTGCGGCTGACGCTGGGCCGCGCGGCGGTCGCCGCGAACGAGTTCGACGCCGCGCGCGGGCATTTCCGCGCCGTTCTCGGCGACACTTCCCTCGCCGGCACGGCGCAGGCGGAGCTGGACGCCCTGGTGCGGCTCGCGGACCAGCTTCGCGGGGAGATGCGGACCGCGTTCGGCACGGGGGCGTGGGAAGCGGGGACGGCGGCCGGCGAGCGGCTGGTGCGGCTGCGGTCCGGCGACGTGGACGCGTGGAACGAGTACGCCTGGATGGCCGCCACCTCAGGTTCCCCGCCCCCGGAGGTCGCGCGCCGTGGGCTGGAAGCGGCGAGGCGCGCGGTTGCGCTCATGGACGGGCAGGGCGTGCCGCCGGGCAACCGGCGGGCCGGCGTGCTGGACACGCTGGCGGCGGCGCTGTTTGCGGCCGGGGAGGTCGCGGAGTCGGTACGGGTGCAGGAAGAGGCGATCGGGATGACGTCGGGCGGGGACCTGCGCGCGGACCTGCAGCAGAGGCTCGAGCAGTACCGGCGGGCCCTGCGGGGTGAGTGAGTCTCCCTGTTGAAGTCCTGCAAGTTCTTCACATCGGGCAGGATCTCGAAATCCAGCAACTTTAAGTAGTTGACCCTTTTTCCATTTTTGAATTCAGGCCGGACGTCTATACTTGTCGCGGGATCGGGAGCCGGAGGGACCGGCTCCCCGGGGCGCCGGCCGTCCTGTGCCGGCGAGTTGCGGCTGATCGTCAGGGACCTGATTCGACCATGCAGCGTCATGTTGCCGAGGTGCTCCTGCGGGACTGCTTCGGCCACAGGGACCGGGAGTCCCTTCTCGTCGTCGCCGAACCGGACGGCGCGGCCCTCGCGGACCGCATCGCCGCCGCGGCGCGCGATCGCGGTTTCCCGGCGGCGCTCCTGGTCATCCCGGCCCGCCCGCCCGGCTCGGAGCCTCCCGAATTCGTCGTCGAGGCCCTCCGCGCGACCAGCATCGCCCTTCTCCTCACCGCCACGCCGCTCGCCGAAAGCAAGGCTCTCCGCGCCCTTCGCGAGTCGGGCCTTCGCGGCGCCGAGATCACGGGGTTCTCGCCGGACGAGTTCACGCGCCTCCTCCAGGCCCCCGTGTCGGACATCAGCTCCTGTGCCACGGCGCTTTCGGGCGCGATCGAGCCCGGCTCCCGGGTCCGCGTGCGGGGAGAGGGCGGCACGGACATCGAGTTCGTCGCCTCCGCCGAGCGCGAGATCCGCGACGGCGTCATCCGGGAGAACGGGGAGTTCGGAGCCCTTCCCGGAGGCCACGTCCGGGTCAACGTCGAGCCGGAGACCCTGAAGGGCGAGGTGCACGTCGACGCCTGGCCGCCGCTGCCCGGGGGAGGGCGGCTGATCCTGTCGTTCGACCGGGGCTGCCTCACCTCGGTGTCGCATCCCGATTATCGCGACGCGCTTCGCAAGGGCGCGGCCGCCCTGTCCGTCGGCTTCGGGCTCAACGCCGCCGCGGCGCCGGGACAGTCCGCCGCCGAGTCGATTCTCGCCGCCGCCACCGCCTTCGTCCGCATCTCGGGCACGGGCGGGACGCCGCCCGCCGACCTCGTGTTCGCGGCGGCCTCCGTGGAGGTCGCAGGGGTCCCCGTCCCGCGCGCCGTCCTCGCGCCGACCCTTCCCCGCCTCGCGGCGCCGGAAGCCTCCCCTGCCCGCCCCCCGGCGGCCGCGCCGGACATCGGCCCCGAGGTCTTCCGCACCATCTTCGAGAACTCCAACGAGCCCCAGTACGCCGTCGACCTCGATCTCCAGCAGATCGTCCTGGTCAACGACGCCTGGCTCCGGCTCCTGGGCTACTCCCGCACGCACATCGCAGCGGGTCGCCTCCGCGTCGAGGACATCGTCGCCGAGGAGAGCCGCGACAGGGTCGCCGAGAAGCGGGCCCACCGGCGCAACGTGCCAAGCGAGCGCTACGAACTTCGCGTCCGCTGCGCCAACGGGGACAAGAAGCCGGTCGAGGTCTCGGTCCAGCGCGTCAGGATCCAGGGCCGCGAAATCGTCATCGGGACGATGCGCGACCTCACCATGCAGGAGAAAATGCGCCGGGACCTCACGGAACGCGCGACGGACGCAATGCGCAAGACGCTCGAGATCTACGCGCTCACCGAGAAGATCAAGAACGTCCCCAAGCTCACCCCGGCGCTGCTCTCCGGCGCGAACGAAGAGGAGGTCCTGGCGCGCGCCGCGAAGATCCTGACGCAGAAGCCCGGCCTCTCCTACGCCGACGCCTCCATCTACCTCATCGAAGAGCACTCGCTCGTCCAGCGCTACCCGGTCCCCAACGCCCGCTCCGGGCCGTCCCGCTTCGACATGTCCAAAGGACACCGCCTCGCCCGGATCGCCAGGGGCGAGGACAAGGAGATCGAGTGGGGCGCCGGCTCCATCGGCATCCCCCTTCCGGGTCGCGACGGCGTGATCGGCGTCCTCGAAGTCACCCTCGACACCAAGGAGACGGAGGTGCTCGTCGGCCAGGGCGGCCACAATGTCCGCGCGGAATACCAGAACATCCTCCTCTCCATCGCGCAGATCATCGGCCTCGCCATCGAGAACCTGCGCCTCTACAACGTCGTCAAGGAACAGAGCGAAATCGACCAGCTCACCGGCGTCTTCAACCGCCGAATGTTCGACCGCCGCCTCGGCGAGGAAGTCAAGCGCGCCCGCCGCTACGGCCGCGACCTCGCCCTCCTCATGATCGACCTCGACCACTTCAAGGACGTCAACGACGGCTTCGGCCACCAGGACGGCGACGAGACCCTCAAGCACGTCGCCCAGTTCCTCCGCATCCAGTCCCGCAACGTCGACATCCTCAGCCGCTACGGCGGCGACGAATTCTGCCTCCTCCTCCCCGAGTGCAACCTCGACAACGCCCTCCAGAAGGCGGAGCTGCTCCGGAAACGCTTCGTCACCCGCAAGTTCTCCACGGTCGGCCGGGGAAACAAGACGGTGCGGCTGACGCTTTCGATCGGGGTGGGGGCGCTGGGGGAGGAGATGTCGACGGAGTACGAGCTGGTGAAGGTGGCGGACAGCGCGCTGTACCGAGCGAAGGGGCTGGGGCGGAACCGCGTGTGCGGGCCGGAGCTGCGCGAGGCGCGGCAGGCGCGGTCGTAGTCCCGCGGGTACAATGCGCGCGATGAGGACGGTCGCGATTGCGGTGATGGCGCTGGGCGCGTCTCTTGCGGCTCAGGCCGGCGACGTCCGGGTCGAGCGGACGACGACCTGGGAGAGCGGGCGCCCGGGCCGCGCGACGGAGCGGACGAACCGGCGGGAGATCCTGTGGATCGGCGAGGGGCGCCTTCGCTGCGACGACCGCGTCGGAAGGGAGACCTGGATCGTCCGGGCGGATCTCAAGGTGATCTGGCGGATCGACCACGCGCTTCGCACCTGCGAGGAGACGACGTTCGAGGAGGCGGCGAAGGCGCGCGCGGCCGCGGCGGCCGACGTCCGCGCGGCGCTGGCGAGGGTCGCGGGAAGCGGCGACGAGCCGGGCCTGCGAGGGCTGCTGGAATCGCTCGATCCGGAGGCCGCGGGATGCGAGGCGGTGACGGGCGCGGACGGCGGCGAAGTGGCCGGCCGGGCCACGAAGACGGTGGCCGTGGAACCGAAGGCGGCGCCGGCGGTGAAGGGGCGGCTCTCTCCCGGGGCGCCGGGCATGGACCGGCTTGCGGCGACCCTGTCCGCGGCAGGTCTCCTTCCGGCGCCCGTCGCGGCCGCGCTGGCGAAGGCCGGCGGGCTGCTCATGTCGGGAACCTGGACCCTCGCCTTCCCAGACCGCATCGTGCGCGAGACCTTCGAGGTCACCCGGGTGGAGGAACTTCCCGCGCCCGAAGGGACATGGGACCTCCCGGCGGGCTACCGCAAGGTTGCCGCGCGCCTCCTCGGCCGCGCGCCCCACGGGGTCGGCGCGCCGCCCGGCGGACACGAGGGCGATCCTCCGAGTTCCGAACTCGAACCCGAGGACGGGCCGAAGGGCGAGGAAGCGGGCCGCGACCAGTAGCGCCGGGACCTCCGCATTTGACGTCCCCCCCGCGCCGCCGCTACCGTAGCGCCCCCCATGTCCGACCCGAAACACGACGTCCAGCTCATGCACCGCGTCAAGACCGGCGACCGCGCCGCGTTCGGGGAGCTCTACGAACTCCACAAGGGCCCGCTCTTCTCGTTCCTCTACCGCCTTTCCTGGGACAAGGTCGTCGCCGAGGACTGCCTCCAGGAGGTCTTCATCGCCGTCTGGAAGGCCGCCCCCAACTGGGAACCGACCGCCCAGGTCAACACCTGGCTCTTCCGCATCGCCCGCAACATCTGGATCAACGAGGGGCGCAAATCGAAGCGCCGCCCGGCGCTGTTCTCGTTCCTCGGCCCGACGGACGAGGAGCAGCCGCAGCCGGACTTCCCCGGCGACGAGGCCGGCCCGGAGGACTCCGCGCTCTCCCAGGAGGCGCGCAGCGCCGTCCGCAAGGCCATAGACCAGCTCCCCGAGCACGAGCGCATGGTCGTCCTGCTCAGCGAGTTCGACGGCATGAAGTACGCTGAGATCGCCGAGGTCCTCGAGATCCCGGTCGGGACGGTGAAGAGCCGCATGTCGAGCGCGAGCGAGCGGCTGCGCGGGCTGCTGCGGAAGTACCAGCAGTAGCAGCGGCTACTTCTTCTTCCCCGCCTTCGCCGCGTCCCGCGCCTCGACCGGCAGACCGTACGCCTTCATCGCCGCCTTCAGCTTCTCCTCGTTCGCCGGGTCCAGGTCGCACAGAGGCAGCCGCAGCTCTCGCGTGCACTTGCCCTGCATCGCCAGCGCGATCTTGACGGGGATGGGCGAGGTCTCGATGAAGCAGGCCTTGATGAGGGGGAAGAGCTTCTGGTGGATCCTGAGGGCCTTCGCGAAGTCGCCCTTGAGGGCGGCAGCGACGAGCGCCTTGACGTCCGCAGGGACGAGGTTGGAGACGACGGAGACGACGCCGCGCGCGCCGCAGGCCATGAACGGGAGCGTGAGCGAGTCGTCACCGGAGAGGATGGTCGCGCCGCAGGACGCGACGAGCTGGGTGACGGCGTCGCAGGAGCCGGAGGCTTCCTTGACGGCGACGATGTTCCTGTGCGTCGAGAGCCGGACGATCGTCTCGGGCGCCATGTTCACGCCGCTGCGTCCCGGGATGTTGTAGAGCATGATCGGCAGGTTCACGGCGTCGGCGACGGCGCGGAAATGCGCGGTCATGCCGGCCTGCGTCGGCTTGCTGTAGTACGGCACGACGAGCAGCAGCCCGTCGCACTTTGCCTCCTTCGCCGCCTTCGACAGCTCGATCGTGTGGTGCGTGTCGTAGGTCCCGGTGCCGGCGATCACCTGCACGCGCTTCTTCGCCCGCTCGACCACGAACTTGAAGATCGCGGCCTTCTCCCCGTCGTCCAGCGTCGGCGCCTCTCCCGTCGTGCCGCACGCCACGATCGCGTCGGTGCCGCCCGCGATCTGCTCCTCGATGAGCCCCTCGAACGCCTTCCAGTCCACCGTGCCGCCGCGGAACGGGGTCACGATCGCCGTCGAGCTTCCTTCGAACACGCTACCTCCTCATCCGGTTCTTCATCTCCCGCACGGCCGCAGGCATGCCGATCGCCACCGCGCGCGCCACGATCGAGTGGCCGATGTTCAGCTCCTCGACTTCGGGGATGCGGACGATAGCCGCAACGTTCGAGACGTTCAAGCCGTGTCCCGCGGCGACCTCCAGCCCGCGGTCGGCGGCGAAGCGGGAGCAGCGGGCGATGCGGAGGAGCTCCCTGAGGCGAAGGCGGAAGTTCGGCGCGTCGGCGTACCCGCCGGTGTGGAACTCCACCGCGATCGCCCCGAGGCGGATCGAAGCCTCGACCTGCCGCTCGTCGGCGCCGATGAACATTGAGACACGGATGCCGGCGTCGAGGAAGCGCCCGATGGCGCGCCGCAGCCGCGCGCCGCCGCGGGCGACGTCGAGGCCGCCCTCCGTCGTGAGCTCCTGCCGGCGCTCCGGGACCAGCGTGACGCGCTCCGGCTTCGCAGCGAGCGCCACCCTGATCACCGACGGCGAAATCGCCATCTCCATGTTCAGGCGCTTCACGCGCTCTTTCAGCCGGAAGATGTCCGCGTCCTGCACGTGCCGCCGGTCTTCCCTGAGGTGCGCGACGATCGAGTCCGCGCCAGCCTTCAGCGAAAGGAGCGCCGCCTCCACCGGGTCGGGATAGCCCGCGTGCCGCTGCTGCCGCACGGTGGCGACGTGGTCAATGTTGACTCCGAGTCGCATGTCCCTAGCCCAGCGCCTCGCGGATCACGTCCTCGAGCTCCCCCGCCATCTTCTCGATCTTCGACTGGTCGTCGCCTTCGATCATCACGCGCGCGACAGGTTCAGTCCCGCTGTATCGCAGCACCAGCCTGCCCTTCGCCCCGAGCTTCTTCTCGACCTTCTTCTTCGCCTCGACGATCGCCGGGACCGACTCGAATGAGGGCTTGGAGACGACGCGCACGCTGCGCAGCACCTGCGGCAGCCGCGTCAGGCAGCGGCAGAGGTCGCTCCACGGCCTGTTGAAATGATGGATCGCGCGCAGCACCTGGAGCGCGCTCAGCAGCCCGTCGCCGGTGGTGGAGTCCTCGAAGAACAGGATGTGCCCGCTCTGCTCGCCGCCGATGAGCAGCCCCTCGGCCTGCATCGCCTGCGAGACGTACCGGTCGCCGACCTTCGCGCGCACGAGCCGGATCCCCTCGGCCCGGAGCGACAGCTCGAGCCCGAGGTTCGACATCTCCGTCCCGACCACGACCGCCGGCTCCAGCTTCCCCTGCGCCTTCAGCATCCGCGCGCAGACCGCCAGCACGTAGTCGCCGTCGCGCACCGCGCCCCGGTCGTCCACGACGATCAGCCGGTCCCCGTCGCCGTCGAAACAGAACCCGATGTCCGCCTTCTCCTCCTTCACCTTCTTCGC
>JADLHC010000165.1 GCA_020849035.1 Planctomycetia bacterium | reverse complement strand
GGGCACCAGCGACGGCCGCGGCACCGGGGGCACGATCCCCCACTTCTTCTGCGCCCAGATGACGAAGAAGAACATCCGCAGCCAGAAGTTCATCCCCGCGACGTCGCCGGCCAGGACTCGCACCACGGCCTTGCGGATCCGCGGGCTGTCCGTGTCGGCGAGGAAGACGTCGTACCAGGGCTGGGTGTAGAAGGCGCGCACGAAGCGGGTGTAGGTGTCGACGGACTGGAAGAGGTTGCGCGCGGGGCGGGCCAGGTCGGCGGCGCGGACGCGGTCGCGGCGGACGAGGGCGCGGACGACGGCGCCGGCGGCCTGAACGGCGTGGCGCTGCGAGAGGTAGAAGCCGGTGGAGAAGATGGGGTCGAGGAAAGCCGCGGCGTCGCCGACGAGGGAGAAGGAGTCGCCGAAGCCGGGCTCGCAGCGGTAGGAGAAGTCGGCCTCGACGTGGGCCGGCGTGAGGCGGATCGCGCCGGCGAGGCGTTCGCGCACGACGGGCGAGGAGTCGAACAGGCGCTCCATCAGCGCGAGCGAGTCGCCTCCCCAGGCGTCGCGCACCTCCCGGTCGATCACCACTCCCACGCTCGTCGTGTTGCGCCCGTCCGCCTCGATCGTCATCGGGATCAGCCAGAACCACGCGTCCGCGGCAGCGACGATCTCCGTGTTCCCGGCGCGGTCCCCCTCCGGCAGCCGCACGTCCGAGTAGTGCGCGAAGACCGCCACCTTCGTCATCCCGTCGACCGGCTTCCGCCACCCGAGCCGCTTCGCCAGGAAGCACTTCATCCCCGAACAATCCAGCAGCGCCCTCGCCCGCTCGCGGCGCTCCGCACCCGCCTCGTCCTTCCACGTCACCTCGACGCCGGGTCTCAGGAATGCGACGTCCGTCACCCGGCACCCCTCGAGGACCTCCGCGCCGCAGCTCTTCGCGTGGTCGAGCGCGATCCGGTCGAACTGCGCGCGGTCGACCTGCAGCACGCGGTGGAAGCTCTCGTCGAGGTACCGCGCGAACCAGAATTTCGTCTCCTTCGACCCGTCGGCGATCAGGAAGTCCGCGCCGCCCTTCCGCGCAAACGCCGTCGGCTGGAGCTTGTCCCAGAGGCCGATGGACTTCCAGAGCGACGTCGCCGCCGGGACGATGGACTCGCCGACGTGGAAACGCGGGAAGCGCGCGGCCTCGAGCACAAGCGCGTCCCGGCCCGCCCTGCCCAGCACCGCCGCCGCGGCGCTTCCCGCCGGCCCGCCGCCGATGACGATGCAGTCGCGCACGGTCAGGTCGCCCGGAGGCTGGCGAGGATGGGGCGTCGCGCGGCGGCGAGGGCGGGGAGGAAGCCGCCGAGGGCGCCGACGAATCCGCCGATGGCGAGGCCGAAGGCGAGCATGAGGGGGGTGATCTGGAAGCGGAAGGCGGACTCTGAGAAGGAGACCCAGTTCATGGTGCCGGTCTGGAGGCCGTTGACGGGGAGGGCGATGAGGCAGCCGAGGAGTCCGCCGGCGAGGCCGATGAGGGCGGACTCGAAGAGGAAGGAGGCGAGGATGACGAAGCGACCGAAGCCGAGGGCGCGGAGGGTACCGATCTCGCGGGCGCGGTTGCCGATGGCGGCGTACATGGTGTTCATGGCGCCGAGGCCTGCGCCGAGGGAGAGGAGGAAGGTGATGAAGCCGCCGACGACCTGGAGCGCGCGGGCGGTGCCGGTCTGGCCCGCGAAGTAGTCCCGGACGGACATGGCCTTGAGTTCCTTCGTGTCCGAGACGGCGGCGAGGGCGTCGTTGATCGTGCCGAGGTCCTCCGGTCTGTTGAGGCGGACGTAGAGCGAGCTGACGGAGTTCCCGCGGCGCGCGTCGGCCTGGAGTTCCGTGAGGTCCGCCCAGATCTCCGACTCCCACGAGGCGCCGCCCGCGTCGAAGTGGCCGACGACGGTCCAGTCGCGGCGGCCGAAGCGCACCTTGTCGCCGACGCCGAGCTTCTCGAAGCGGGAGGCGATGGCGCGGCCGACGACGATCTCGTTGCCTTTCGGGCGGCGCCCTCCGTCCACCCTGACCTCGGCGTGGACGTCGAACGCGCGGGGCGTGACGCCACGGACGACGACGTTGACGGGTGATCCGCCGCCGATGCGCGTGAGCATGATGACGATGAAGAGGTCGCGCGAGACGACGGGCCCGGCGGCGTCGCGGGGGATCGCCGCGATGTTCTCCACCTGGTCCGCGGCCTCGTCCCGGATGCCGCTGGACGTCTCCGCGTTCGTGCCCTTCTGGAGGATGATCGCCTGGTTCGGGTCGCCGGTGACCTCGCCGATGGAGAGGATGCCCTGCGCGAGGGCCATGAGGACGAGGAAGACGGCGACGACCATGGCGATGCCGGCCAGGGTCATCAGGGTGGAGACTCGGCGGACGAAGAGGTTGCGGATGTTGTACTTGAGGATGAGGCCCACTAGTCGACCCTCCTCAGCCCGTCGACGATCGAGCGGCGGGCGGCGGCGACTGCGGGGACGGCGCCGGCGACGATGCCCACGCCGAGGGCGATTCCGAGGCCGATCCCCGTCGTCGCGGGAGTCATGTGGAAGAACGGGGCGAAGCCGCCGAGGTCGTACCGGCCCGGGGTGTAGAGCGCGGCCGCGAGGCCGACGCCGACCGCCGCCCCGAGCAGGCTGATGAGCACGCTCTCGGCGACGAAGATGAACGCGATGGCTCCCTGGCTGAAGCCGAGGCACCGCATGACCGCGTGCTCCGTCGTCCGCTCGCGCGCCACCATCGCCATCGTGTTCGCGGCGACCAGGAGGATCGTCACCACGATCGCCAGCCCGATGTTCACGACGAGGTCCTTGATGTTCCCCATCATGGACATGAACGTCGCCATGAACGCCTTCTCGGTCTCCGTCTTCGTCTCCGCGTCGCTGTTCGCGAACAGCGCGTCCACGTCGCGGCAGACGCCGGGGATGTTCTCGGCCTTGTCCACGCGCAGCCAGCAGTACCCCACCCGCCCCGGGTTGTCCTGGACCTTCTCCAGGTAGTCCCGCCGGAACAGCAGGATGCTCTCGTCAGGCCCCTTGCACGTCCCCACCAGCTTCAGCTCGATGTCGTGCTTGAAGATCGGCGAGTGCAGCCGGATCGTCTGCCCGATGTCCCAGCCCTTCATGGCCTTCAGCTTGGCCAGGAGCCTCTCCGCGATGACCGCGCCGCGGAGCTCGCCCCGCAGGGCGTCCATCGCCCCGGGACCGAAGCTGTAGTCGTCCCACATCGTCTCGAGCGGGTCGAGGTCCGAGGCGATGGTGCTCATGAAGATCTGGTTCTCCATGCCCTCGATCTGCCCGCCCCACCAGACGCACGCCTGCACCGACGTCACGTGCGGCACCGTGGCCATCTTCGCGACGTGCGCCTCGGGGAGGAAGAACGTCAGCGAGGTCGCATGGCGCGCGATGACGCGCAGCGATCCGGCGGAATTCTCGAGCTGCTTCTCGCCCGAGGACAGGTAGCAGAGCATCGTGGACAGCAGGAAGAGCGACACCGCGACGGACGCGATGGTGAGCACCGTGCGCCGCTTGCTCCGCCAGGCGTTCTTCCAGATGAGCCGCAGCATCTACGCCGCCGCCTCGACGAGTTTCCCCTTCTCCAGGTGCAGGGTCCGCGAGGCGCGGGCCGCGGCCTTCGGGTCGTGCGTGACCATGACGATGGTCTTGCGGAACTCGCGGTTCAGCCGCTGGAGGAGCGTCAGGATCTCCTCGGCCGATTTCGCGTCGAGGTCGCCCGTCGGCTCGTCCGCCAGCAGCAGCAGCGGGTCCACGACGATCGCCCGCGCGATCGAGACGCGCTGCTCCTGCCCGCCGGAGAGCTGGCGCGGGAAGTGCTTTGCGCGGTCGGCCAGGCCGACGATGTCGAGGGCGTGCATGACGTGCTGGCGGCGCTCGGCGCGGGAGAGGCTCGTGAGGAGGAGCGGAAGCTCGACGTTTTCGTACGCGGTCAGGACGGGAATGAGGTTGTAGAGCTGGAAGATGAACCCGGTCGTGCGCGAGCGCCATTTCGCGAGCGCCCCCTCGCCGAGGCCCGTGATGACCTTGTTGTCCACGGTGATGCGGCCCGCCGTCGGCTGGTCGATGCCGGCGAGCAGGTTCAGCAGCGTCGTCTTGCCGGAGCCGCTGGGGCCCATGAGCGCGAGGAAGTCCCCGCGCGGGATCGTGAGCGAGAGCTGCTCCAGCACGGTGATCGCCTGGTCGTCCCGGCGGTACTCCTTCGTCACGCCGGCCACTTCCACGAGGACGTCGCTCATTTCTCCTCCACCTTGACCTTCATTCCTTCGGCCAGCGGGACGTCGTTGCCCGTCACGACGGCGTCGCCGCCCGAGATCCCGCGCTTCACTTCCACCTTGCCGTCCTTCTCCGCGCCCAGCTCCACGTCGCGCCGGCTGGCCTTGCCGTCCGCTACGATCCAGACCGCCGTCGCGCCGCCGCTGCGGACGACCGCCTCTCGCGGGATCAGAACAGCCGCCGACTCGACCGGCGCCGCGCCGTCCTGGAGAAACGAGACTCGGAGCGCCATCTCGGGCATCAGCGACGCGTCGGCGTCGAGTAGCCGGACCCGGACCTTGACGACCGCCCGCTGGCGGTCCGCCGTCGGCACGATCTGGCGCAGCTCCCCCCGGTAGCGCTTCGAGGGAACCGCGTCCACCGCCACGCGCGCCGGCTGGCCTTCGCGCAGTTCCGACAGGCGCGATTCGTTCACGTCCACCTCGGCTTCGAGGGTGGAGAAGTCGGCGACAGTGAAGAGGGCTCCGCCGCGGGTGCCGGTGACGATGCCGGCAGGGGAGGCGGCCTCGCCGGGATGCACCTTGCGGGCGGTCACGCGTCCTGCGATCGGCGAGCGGATCGTCATCTCCTCGACGCGGATCTCGGCCTGTCGGAGCCGCGCCTCGGCCGCCTCGGTCCGCGCGTCCGCAGCCTCGGCGGACGCCGTCGCCGTGGCCACCGCCGCCTCCGCCGCGAAGACGTTCGCCTTCGCCTGCCGCACGCGCGCCTCGGCCGCCGTGAGGTTCGACTCCGCCTGCCCGTGACGCGCCTCCGCGGCCTTCCACGCAGCCTCCGCCGCGTCCCGCTCCCCCTCCCCGATGTCCTTCGACTCGAAGAGGTTCTTCTTCCGCTCCCAGTCCTTCCGCGCCTCGTCGCGCCGGGCCACCGCCTCCTCCACGGCCTTCGCCGCGCCCGGGCACGCCGCCTCCGCCTCCTCCACCGCCTTCCGCGCCCACTCCACCTGCGCAACCGCCTCCTCCCTGCCCTTCCAGGCCGACACCTGCAGCGCCTTCGCCTCGCGGACCGCGACCTCCGCCTCCTTCTTCTGCGCCTGCTCCGCGTCGTCGGCGAGCTGGGCGAGCGGCTGCTGCTCCGTCACCGAGTCTCCCTCCTCCACGAACACCTTCGCGATGACACCCGCGACTTTCGTCGCGACTTCCGCGCGCCTCTGCGGGACCAGGTACCCGCTCGCATCCAGGGTCTTCGGCCCGGACGCCGTCGCCGGAACCCGGAAGACGCGGACGGACGGGAGCGGCTTGAGGAGGTTTGTCCAGGCCGCCCATCCGCCGGCGCCGAGGAGGGCGAGGGCCGCGACGGCCGCAGCGAGCTTCGGGAACGGACCGCCGGCGCGCGCGTCGTCGTCGTCGCGGCGGATGGCCAGGCGTCCGAGGTCGGCGGAAGCGGAAGCGGGCTCGGGCATGGGAAACGATGCTAATGGACCCGCCCGGGACCGTCTACGGGGGCCCGGCTATCGTCCGGAAACTCCCAGGACGTTCCCCTCGGGGTCGGCGAACGAGGCGCACCGGATGTCGTCGCTCACGGCCGCGGCGGGCCGGACGATCTTCACGCCGCGGCGCTTCAGCGCCTTGACCGTGTCGTCCACGTTGCCGACGTTGAACGAGATCCCGGTGTCGCGCGGCTTCGCGTCGTCGGCATGGTGGAGGGCGAACGTCGCGCCGCCGGTGCGGAACTCGGTCCAGAAGTCGCTGGCGTAGAGGCAGGGGAAGCCGAGGGTGTCGCGGTAGAACGCGAGCGCCTTCTTCATGTTCTTCACGTAGACGATCACGTGGCCGACGTCGCGCGGCAGGAAAGACCCGGGGGCGGTCCTGCGGCCAGTCGTCTTCCGGACAGCCATGGCGGCACCTCGCGAAGGGGTTGCCGCGGAGGTTAGGCGGGGCGCGCAGGGCGTGTCAACCGCGGCGCCAGTCCCCGGCCCAGAGGACTCGGGGACGCCGGGCGAACGCGGGCCCGCGCGGGTCGCCGGCGCGCCAGACCGCGAGGATGGCGCCGCCGAAGCCGCCGCCGACCATGCGGGCCCCGAGCGCCCCCGCCGCGAGCGCCTCCTCCACCTGCCGGTCCACGGCGGGAAGGGAAACCTCGAAGTCGTCCCGAAGCGAGGCGTGGGAAGCGTGCACGAGGCGTCCGAGCGCGGCGAGGTCGCGACGCCGCAGCGCCCGCGCCGCCGCCCGGACCCGCGCGCACTCCGTCACCACGTGCCGCGCCCGGCGCCGCTCCAGCCCGCGCAGCCGGGCGATGTCCGCCGCCCGTGCGTCCGCCAGCCGCGCAACCCCGAGCCGCCGCGCCGCCCGCTCGCACTCCGCTCGCCGCTGCCCGTAGGCGCTCCGCGCCAGCGCCCGCGACACCCCCGAGTAAAACACCACGACGAAGGCCGGCGGAAGCGGCAGCCGCCGCCCGCGCAGCCGCGCGCAGTCGAAAAGCAGCGCGCTTCCCGGCGCCCCCAGCGCGATTGCGAAGGGGTCCATCGGCCCCACGGGCTTCCCCAGGCCGCGCGTTTCCGCGTCCCACGCCAGCCTTGCAATCTCCGCGGGCCGCAGCCGGAGCCGATAGAGGCCGTTCCAGAGGCGCAGGGCCGCGACGAGCAGCGACGCCGAGGAGGACAGCCCCGCGCCGACGGGCAGGTTTCCCGAGATCCTCCCGCGCCATCCGCCGACTCCGGGCCGCACGCGCCTCAACTCCTCCCATGCCGCGGCGAGCGCCCGTCCCCACCCCCCCCCGCGCGCCCCGGCTTCCAGCCGCGACTCGCCACGGAACCCGGCGCTCCGGGCGCGCACCCCCGCGGCGCGCCTCCCCGTCACCGTCGTCCCGATCCCCGGAAGCGGAAACGGCAACACGGGTCCGCCCGAGTAGTCCACGTGCTCGCCGATCAGGTTCACGCGGCCAGGCGCGAAGGCGCGCATCAGGCGGTCCCCCGCGATCTCACTCGTTCCACACGACGCGGAACACCGCCCTCTCCTTCTCGTCCTTCCAGTACGCCAGGTTCATGTCCAGTACCGTCAGGTAGCGCGCCCGCACCGCTCCTTCCCGCTTCACCAGCAGCAGCACCCACGCCGCCCGCCCGGCCTCCGCCTTCCGCTTCCCGAACGGGTCGTCCCCGATGTCGAAGAACCCGTCCGCGTCGACTTTCCCCTCCGCCAGCGCCTTCGCGTCCGCCGCCACCCGCCACCGGTCGTCCTCGCCCTTCACGGGCCGGTGCACTTCCACCTCCGCGTACTTCACCGGCTTCCCGTCCTCGCCGATCACCTGCACCAGAATCTTCGCCGGCACGTGCCGCCACATGTGCCCGAACGTGTTCGCAGGGTCCTCGCATCTCCCCACCCGCGACACCCCTCGCTTCATCTGGATCACCGCCGCCGTGTACTCCCCCCACTGCGTCTCGCGGTAGGGGTTGTTCATCGTGTCCTCGGCAAACTCGGGACGGAGGCTGAGAAGCGGGAAGGGGTTGCCCGCGGCGTCGGTCTTGCCGACCTCGCCGTCCTTCGTGGGAACGTTGTAGAAGTCCTGCACGCCGCGGAAGTGCGCGATCTCGTGCCAGAGGCAGTTCTCTCCCCAGTCGGAGAACAGCGACTCGTGCCCGGGCTGCCCCGCGTAGTTGTGCCCGATCGAGTACCCGGGGATGTAGAACCCCGCGATCGGCCCGCCCTGGTCGCATGCGACGCCGAGGTCGAAGTCCGGATGGTCCCAGAACTCCTTCGGCACCTCTTCGCCCTTCCCGCCCCGCTCGTACACCGCGACGTCGTCCACGCGCAGCCGCTCCTCGATCCCGCGCGGGGCGAAGCGCGCGTCGCGGACGGCGGACCACGAAGAGTGGAGGCCGCCGAGGGAGTCCTGGAAACGGCGCGCGAAGGAGCCGAACTCCTCCTCGTATTTCTGCAGCGTCTTCTTCTCCACCCAGAGCTTCACGGTGAGCGCGTCGCTCGCGATCGCGAGCCACTCGTCGCACCCCACGAGTTCGCATTCGATCCAGTGCCGGCCCTCCTCCACCGTCCACGCGAACCCCGAGGTCGCGCGCTGCCCGGCGCCCACGCCGGGAATCCGCTCCGTCGCTTTCTGGACGCCGTCCACGAACCACCGCACGAGCAGCGGCTCCGTGTTGACGCCCCCCAGGTTCCTCAGGTGCGCCGTGTACGCGTACGACTCCCCCGCCTCGGGAGCGCTCGTGTCCCCGACCTGCTCGACCCGGACCTTCGGGTCCTGCGAGATCCACTCGATCACGAGGCTCGCGTAGGGGCGCCGAAGCGGCGGACGGCGGAGGTCGCGGGCGGGGGACTCCGAACGGGCGGGCGAACAGGCAAGCAGGATCGCGAGCAGGACGGCGCGGCGCATGAAGCGGTCTCCCCGAAGGCCCCCCGACGACCGGGATGATAGTCGAAACGGGACGTTCGCGTCAGACGCCCGGAAGCACGACCACGAACTTCGCCCCGCGCCCCGGGCCGCTCTCGGCCCAGACCTCGCCCTTGTGGACCTGCACGACGTGCTTCACGATCGAGAGGCCGAGGCCGGTGCCGCCGAGCGCGCGGCTTCTCGAACGGTCGACCCGGGAGAAACGTTCGAAGATCCGCTTGAGATCCTTCTCGGGGATGCCGTTGCCGGAGTCCTCGATCTCGACGCGCACGCGGTCGCCGTCGGCGCGGGCGCGGATCGAGATGCGCCCGCCGTCCGGCGTGTACCGGATCGCATTCTCGAGGATGTTGGCGAGGGCGTGCTCGAGCAGCGAGGCGTCCGCGATCAGGCGGGGCAGCGGCCCGCCGGCGTCGAGAGCCACCTCGTGGCGGCGCTTCTTCGCCTCCCCCGCCTGCGAATCCACCACCTTCGCGAGCACATCCGCAACGTCCGTGGGCCTCAGCGTCAGGTCCGGACGCGACTCCAGCTTCCCCAGGTCCAGCAGGTCCTTGATCAGCGCTTCCATGGACACAGACTGCCGGTGAATCTGGTCGAGGAACTGGCGCGCCGTCGCGGGCTGGTCCATCGCGCCGTCGAGGAGCGTTTCCGCGGCGGCGCGGATGACGGAGATCGGGGTTCGCAGCTCGTGCGAGGCCGCGGCGACGAAGTCCCGCCGCATGTCCGCGTACTTCGCCTCTTCCGTCACGTCCCGGAGAACGAGCACGGCCCCTCCGGCCGTGGCGACGGGCTCGGCGTGGACCTCCAGGACGCGGGCCGGGGGGCCGGGGATGTCGGCGCGAACGGTCCGTTCCTCGCCGGAAGCGGCCTTGAGGGCGGCTTCGGGGATGCCTTCGAAACGGACGACGCCGCCGATCGGCTGGCCGATGCCGGCCGAGGCGGAGATGCCGAGCAGGCGGGCGGCTGCGGCGTTGACGACCCGGATGCGTCCGTCTCGGTCGACGGCGATGACGCCCTCGGTCATGGACGAGAGGATGGCGTCGGCCTCGGTGCGCAGGGTGCTGCGGTCGCGCCGAACGGCCCTGGCCTCCTCGAGCAGGGACTCCGCGCGGCGCGCGACGTCCCCGAGGACGCCGTCGAGGTCCCTCGGGGGGACGGCCTTCGGCTCGTTGAGCGCGAGCCTGAGGAGGACGGCGCGGGACCAGAAGCCGTGAAGGGCGACTGCGGCGACGACGCTGGCGGACAGCCAGCAGATCGCCGCGAAGAGGGCGTGCCGCGCCTGGGCGGCGCGAAGGGGCGCGTCGACGTCCGCCGCGGGCCTGCTGACGCGGACCCTGAGGGAGCGGCCGTCGCGGACCATGAAGGGGGGCGACACGGCGGTCACGACGGGGAGGCCGGCCGAGTCCGAGTTCCGGAGGAGGTCCCCGGCCGTCCCGAGCTCGAACGACGCGACCTTGCGGGTGGGGTCCGCTCCCTCGAGGAGGCTCCCCTCGCCCGCCTCGAACAGGTCCACGCGCGCGCCCAGCGCGACCGCGACCCTCTCGACGGAACCGGCCGGCTCCGTCGCGCAGGCGACGACCGCCAGCCGCACCTCCGCCGCGAGCTGCGCCCGGACCTGCTCCTCGTGGTCCCGTTCGCGGGCCCAGGCGAGGAAGACGGCGGCCGTCCCGAACAGCAGCGCGAACGACACCAGGATCCCGACCATCGCGCGGCGGAAAGCCGGGTCCCGGAGCATCGGACGCTACTCCGAGTCCTTCGCCCGGTAGCCCACGCCGCGGACGGTCTCGATCAGCGCGCCCGCCTTCCCGAGCTTCTTCCTCAGCGCCGTCACGTGCACGTCGATCGTCCGGTCAACGACGTGCGCATCCTCGCCGATCGCGTTGTCGATCAGCCGGTCGCGGGAGAAGACCTGGCCGGGACGGCGCAGCAGGGTGTGCAGCAGCCTGAACTCCGTCGCCGTCAGCGTCACCGGCTTCCCCTTCACCAGCACCTCGTGTCGCCCGGGGTCCACCTGGATTCCCGCATGGGAAATCGCCGCCCCGCCGCCCTCCTCCGACGGCGCGGACGCCCGCCTCAGCACCGCCTTCACGCGCGCCACCAGCTCCCGCGGCGAAAACGGCTTCGACAGGTAGTCGTCCGCCCCCATTTCCAGCCCCACCACGCGGTCCGATTCCGTCCCCTTCGCCGTCAGCATGATCACCGGGATGCGGGCCGTCCGTGGCTCCGCCCGGAGCCGCCGGCAGACCTCCAGCCCGTCCATCCCGGGCAGCATCAGGTCCAGCACCACCAGGTCCGGCAGGTCCCGGCGCGCCGCCTCAAGCCCCGCCGCCCCGTCTCCCGCCGAACGGACCTTCCACCCCTCGCGCTCGAGGTTGTACTTCACCAACGTCACGAGATCCGCCTCGTCGTCAATCACCAGAATCTTGGCCAAACGCCTTCCCGTCCTTTCTTTCCCCCGGCTGGGTTCCGTCCCCGTGGTGATGGCGCACGTCCCGCGCCTCCACCATGTAGATCACCTCTTCCGCAATGTTCGTCGCATGGTCCCCGATCCGCTCCAGGTTCCGGGAGATCAGCACCATGCACACCCCGCGAATCACCGTCTGCGGGTCCTTCTCCATCTTCGAGATCATCTCGTCGAAGATCCGCTTATTGCACGCGTCCACCTTGTCGTCGCTCTCCAGCACCCGCCTCGCCGTCGCCACGTCCTGCCGCACGAACGCGTCCAGGGTGTCCCGCAGCTGTTCCTGCACGATCTCCGCCATCAGCGGCAGGTCCACGATCGGCTTCAGAGGCGGCCCCGCAAGGTACCAGTGCGTCGTCTCGATGATGTTGATCGACTGGTCCGCTATCCGCTCCAGCTCCCCCGCAATCCGGCTCGCCATCATCAGGAAGCGCAGGTCCGTCGCCATCGGCTGCCGAAGCGCGATCAGCTTCACGACCCGGTCGTCGATCTCGATCTCCAGGTCGTTCACCTCCTTCTCGAGCCGCTCCAGCTCGGCCCGGTCCGACTCCGTCCGCGCCAGCAGGTCCTTCGCCGAGAGATGGATCATCTTCTCCGCGTTCGCCCCCATCTTCAGGAGCTTCTCTTTGACCTGCGACAGCTCCTCGTCGAAGTGACGCTTCATTAGCCGTACCTCCCCGTGATGTATTCCTCCGTCCGCCTGTCCCGGGGGGCGGTGAACACCTGCTGCGTCTCGCCGAACTCGACGAGGTCGCCCAGGAGCATGAAGCCCGTGAAGTCGCTCACGCGCGCGGCCTGTTGCATGTTGTGGGTGACGATCACGATCGTGTACCGCTTCTTCAATTCTAGCATCAGCTCCTCGATGTTCTGCGTGGCCATCGGGTCCAGTGCGGAACAGGGCTCGTCCATCAGAAGCACGTCGGGCGCGACGGCGACCAGGCGGGAAATGCACAGGCGCTGCTGCTGCTCCGCCGACAGGGACAGCGCCGGGGCGTCCAGCTTATCGCCCAGCTCGTCCCACAGCAGCGTCGCCTGCAGCGCCTTCTTCACCGTCTCGCGCAGCTCGTCCCCGGAAGCCAGCCCGTGGATGCGCGGCCCGTAGGCCACGTTGTCGAAGACGGTGAGCGGGAAGGGGTTGGGGCGCTGGAAGACCATTCCGACGCGCTTGCGGAGCCCGGTCATGTCGAAGCGGCGGCCGTAGATGTTCTGCCCCTCGAACAGGATCTCGCCCTCGACGCGCGATCCCTCCACCAGGTCGTTCATGCGGTTGAAGCACCGCAGGAGGGTGGACTTGCCGCAGCCGGAGGGGCCGATGATCGCGGTGATGGCGCGGGGAGTGATGGACATCGAGACGCCGTTGAGCGCGCGGAAGTCGCCGTACCAGAGCTTGAGGTTGCGGGCTTCCAGCATTACCCGAATCTCCCCGAGATGTAGTCGTTGGTCCGCTTGTCCCTCGGGTGCGTGAAGAGGTCGCCGGTGTCGCCGACCTCCACCATTTCGCCCATGAGGAAGAAGGCCGTGCGGTCGCTCGCCCGCGCCGCCTGCTTCACGTTGTTCGTCACCAGCACGACCGTCAGCTGCTTCTTCAGTTCCTGCATCGCTTCCTCGATCTTGGCCGTCGAGATCGGGTCGAGGCCGGAGCAGGGTTCGTCGAGGAGGAGGACCTGCGGCTCGAGGGCGAGCGTGCGTGCGAGGCAGAGGCGCTGCTGCTGCCCGCCGGAGAGCTTGAGGCCGGACGTGTGGAGGCGGTCCTTGACCTCGTCCCAGAGCACGGACGCCCGCAGGGTCCGCTCCACGATCTCGTCGAGCCGGTCGCGGGACCGGGTCCCCATGAGCCTGGGACCGAACGCGATGTTCTCGTAGATGGAGCGCGGGAGCGGGTTCGGCACGGCGAAGACCATGCCGGCGCGGCGGCGCAGGGCGGCGACGTCGGTGCCGGGCGAGAAGACGTCGGTGCCGTCCAGGGAGAGGGTCCCCGTCGTCGACAGGGACGGCTCCAGGTCCCCCAGCCGGTTGATGCACCTCAGGAACGTCGTCTTCCCGCTTCCCGCGGGGCCGATGATGCCGAGGATCTCGTTGCGCCGCACGCCGAGGTTCACCTCCCGCAGGACGGCGTTCCCGCCGATCTGGACCCCGAACTGCCGCGCTTCCACGATGGGAGTCAACGGAACCTCGCCAGGAAGCGGTGCATGGCGGTGTAGGCGGAGACGTTGATGACGAGGATCGCGAGGACGAGGAACGCGGCGGTGGCGAAGGCCGTGTGCTGGGTCTCGGGGTCTCCCTCGGTGGCGAGGAGATAGAAGTGGACGGCGAGCGTGCGGCTGGATGCGCCGAGGGAGTGCGGGATGCCGTCGGGGAGGACGGTGCCGGCGGTGAAGATGACGGCGGCCGTCTCACTCATCGAGCGCCCGATCGCGAGCACGATGCCGGTGACGATTCCGGGGAGGGCGCCGGGGAGCACCACGCGCCAGACCATCTGCCACCGGGTCGAGCCGAGGGCGTAGGAGACTTCGCGGTACCCCTGCGGCACGGAGCGCAGGGCGACCTCGGCGGTGCGGATGATCGTCGGCAGCGACATCAGGGCGAGCGTCAGGGAGCCGGAGAGGATCGACCAGCGGAAGCCGAGGGTGATGACGAAGAAGACGTAGCCGAAGAGGCCGAAGATGATGGACGGGATCCCGGCGAGGCAGTCGGCGCCGTAGCGGATGACGCGCGTCACCCAGCTCTCGCGGGTGTACTCGACCAGGTAGATCGCGGTCCCGACGCCGAGGGGAGTCGCGATCGCGACGGCGCCGAGGATGATGAAGAGCGTGCCCGCGATGACCGAGGCGATTCCGCCCTCGGCCCCTGACGCCTGCGGCATCGAGAACAGGAAGCCCGGCGTGACGGAGGGAAGGCCCTTGGCCAGCACCCAGCCGACGATGCCGATCAGGGCGGCGACCGCCACGAGCGTGACGGTCCAGAGCGCGCCGAGCATGGCGACGTGGACGAAGCGGGGAGGGAGCCTCATGCGCGCTTCCCCAGCCGCGCGACGGTGTTGGCGACGGTGTTGAGGGCCATGATGATGACGAAGAGGATGACGCCGGTGGCGAAGAGGGCTTCGCGGTGCTCGCCGGAGGCGTAGGACATCTCGAGGGCGATGTTGGAGGTGAGGGTTCGGACGGGCGAGAGGGGCGAGTGCGGGATCTGGACGGTGTTGCCGGTGACCATGATGACGGCCATGGTCTCGCCCACGGCGCGTCCCATGCCGAGGATGACGGCGGCGACGAGGCCGCCGCGGGCGGCGGGGAGGGTGACGCGCCAGGTGGTCTGCCAGCCGGTGGCGCCGAGGGCGAAGGAGCCCTCGCGGTAGGAACGGGGAACGGAGCGGAGGGCGTCGACGGAGATGGAGATGACGGTCGGCAGGATCATGATGCCGAGGATGGCGGAGCCGCCGAGCACGGAGGCGCCGGGACCGCCGAGGTGGACGCGGATGAACGGGAGGAGAACGAGCATCCCCATGAAGCCAAAGACGACGCTGGGGATGCCGGCGAGGAGTTCGAGGGCGGGCTTGAGCACGATGGCGACCTTCTTCGGGGCGAACTCCGAGAGGAAGATCGCGGACCCGAGGCCCACGGGGACGCCGATCGCGAGCGCGCCGGCCGTGACGGCGAAACTCCCGGCGATCATCGCGAAGACGCCGAAGATGGGCGGCTCCGCGGTCGGCTTCCACTCCGTCCCGAACAGGAACGCTCCGAGGCCGTACCGGAAAATGACCGGCACCCCCTCCTTCAGGATGAAGGTGGTGATCACGGCCAGCGCAGTCACGGCGGACATCGCCAGCCCGAGCAGGGACAGCCGGATCGCGTTGTCCTGCTTCATTTCACGGGGATCATGCCCGAGTCCTTGATCACTTTCTGCCCCTCGGGGCTCAGCGTGTACTCAATGTAGTCCTTCGCAAGACCCGCGGGCTCGCCCTTGGTGAACAGGTAGACGGTCACGAAGAGCGGGTACTTGCCCGCGATCACGTTCTCGGTCGTCGGCGCCACGCCGCCGATGTGGACGGCCTTGACGGTCGAATCCACCTTGACGGTCGCGACGTAGCCGATCGCGTGCGGATTGCTGGCCACCGAGGTGCGGAGCGCCCCGCTGGAGGTCTGCGACTGCGCCTTGCCGCTGACCTTGCCCGTGATGCCGCACTCCTTGTCGAACGCCTTTCGCCCGCCGCTGTTCTCCTCGCGCACGACCACCGTGATCTCCGCGTCCTCGCCGCCCAGGTCCTTCCAGTTCGTCGTCGCGCCGGAGAAGATCTTCCCCACCTGCTCCACCGTGAGGGAAGCGACCGGGTTCTTCGGGTGCACGATCACGGCGAGCCCGTCCTTGGCGACGACGAACGACTTGAAGTCCTTGGCCTCGGACGGCACGTCGGGCAGGTCCGCCATGGCGATGTCGCACACGCCGTCGGCCAGGTTCTTGATGCCGACCATCGAGCCCGTCGACTGGACCTCGATGTTCGCGGCCGCGCGCGTCTTCTTGAAGGCGTCCGCCTCCTTCTTCGCAACGTCCGCGAAGGCCGTCGAACCTGCGACCGTGAGATGGTTTGGGTCGCCCGACTTGCCGCACCCCGCGGTGAACGCCGGGACCGCGACGACGAGAGCCATGACGAGTTTCTTCACACGTCCTCCCCTTGCTCTTAGCGAAAAGTTCGGGGAAGTTAGGCGCGGACTGTTAAGAAACGATAAAGAAGCTGCGAAGGCCGCAAAAAGAACGGCCCGGGATCGCGGATCCCGGGCCGATGCGGGTCGAGGCGCTTACCGGGGCTGGACGGGTGCGCCTCCGCCCGGGCCGCCGCCATCGATGATGAAGCCGCCGCGCGGACCGCCCTGGAGTCGCATGACCTCGTCGTACTTGTTCTGCTGCTCGGCCGTCAGGAGGGCCTTGGCCGCGGTGTCCTGCTCCTTGCGGATGGCCTGCATCTTCTCCCAGGGGTTCTCGCCTTCCTTGCGGTTCGCCCACAGTTCCTGCTGCTTCTCGCTGGCGACCGTCAGGATCCGCGCGATCTCGTCCCTCTGCGCCCCGTTGAGCTGCAGCTTCTCGGTCAGGTCGTTGAGCGTCCGCTCGAGGCGGGCCTTCGCCCACTCGGCCGCGCGCTTCTTGTCCGCCTCGGCCCGTTCCTGCTCGCGCGCGGCCAGAACGTCCTCGATCGCCTTGCGCAGCACGACCTGGTCGGAAGCGGCCGCGGCGGCGCCGTCGGGCCCGCCCGCGGGATTCCCGCCTCCCGGGCCGGCGGCGGTCCCGGACGGCGGAAGTGAGCTGCGCTCCTGGAGCAGCGAGACCTCGTCGCGAAGCCTGCGGACTTCCCGGATCGCGTCGCCGAGCGTTTCGATCGTGCCCGTCGTCTTCGGCGCGGCGGCCGGGTCCGCGGCCGCCCCGTCGGCGTCCCTCGACTCGCCGGAAGGCGCGAGGCCGGCCGACTTTTCGAGCGCGGCAAGGCGCGCATCCACCCGCTCGAGCGAGCCGGACAGGCGGCCCATCTGGACCGAGGCGAAGACGATCCCGGCGGCGGCGCCGGCGGATAGGAGGAGCGAGGCTCCGGACAGGGCTTTCGACATGGGGGGTTCCTGGAAGTGGACCGGGAGAGTATACGGCCGGGGGGCGCCCGCGTGAGCGCGCCGTGAACCTCCGGCGCCCGGGGCGCGATCAAGGCGGACGATGATCCCCGCTCCCGCCCCGTCCGCCCCGCCGCGGTTAGAATGCGCCCCCCCGATGCCTCCCGCCATCCGCACGCAGGGCCTGACCCGCCTCTACCGCAAGGCTCCCCGCCGCGGCGTGCCGGCCCAGGAGTTCCGCGCCGTGGACGGCGTGGACCTCGAGATCCAGCCCGGCGAGCTGTTCGGCCTGCTCGGCCCCAACGGCGCCGGCAAGACCACCCTCATCAAGATCCTCTGCACTCTGCTCTTCCCCACAAGCGGCACCGCGGAGGTCTGCGGGCTGGACGTCGTGAAGGACTGCGAGCGCGTCCGCGAGCGCATCAATATGGTGAGCGGCGGGGAGCCGAGCGGCTACGGGCTCCTGACAATCCGCGAGCAGCTGTGGGTGTTCTCCCAGCTCTACGGACTCTCCACGGCGGAGGCGATGTCGAGAATCGACCGCATGCTCGACCAGTACGGCCTCGCGAAGGACGCCGGCACCAAGATCAACCGGCTCTCCACCGGCATGCGCCAGAAGATGAACCTCATCCGGGGCTTCATGACCGCCCCCTCGGTCCTCTTCCTCGACGAGCCTACGCTCGGCCTCGACGCCCATATCGCCCGCCAGACGCGCGACTTCATCCGCGCCTGGATGGCGGAGGACCGCACGCGCGCCCTGCTTCTCACCACCCACTACCTGGCCGAGGCCCACGAGCTCTGCGACCGCGTCGCCATCATCCACCAGGGCCGCATCCGCGCCTGCGACACCCCGGAGAACCTCGTCGCCGCCCACCGCGGCGACGCCGTGTTCGAGATCACCCTGTCGGGGCTCGACGGCCAGTCGGAAGCGCTTCGCAGGGACCCGGACATGAAGGTGTCGCGCCTGGACGCAGATCCGGCCGCCGGCCACACGACCGTGCGGTTTTCGCTCGCGGACGACGCGGCACTTCCCGGCGCGTTGTCGCGCATGGCCGCGCTCGGCGGGCGCATCGTGAACCTCTCGAAGCACGAGGTCACCCTGGAGGACGTGTTCGTGAAGATCGCGGGACAGACGATCGCGGACGCGGAGAAGTCCTCCGAATGAGCTCGCTCGCGAACAACCTGCGGGCCGCAAGGGCCCGGGCCTGGATCCGCGTCGTCGCGGCGAACCGCGAGCTGTCGTGGGTCTTCTTCGAGACCTTCCTCCCCGCCATGACGACCGCGGGCTACGTCCTCGTCTATCGCGCGCTCGGCGCGCCGCCCGAGTTCGAATCCTACGTGATCCTCGGCGGCGTCATGACCGCGTTCTGGCTCAACGTCCTCTGGGGAATGGCCGCCCAGTTCTTCTGGGAGAAGGACATGGGCAACCTCGACATCTACATGATGGCGCCCATCTCCCGCATGAGCATCCTCCTCGGCATGGCGGTCGGCGGCATGCTCGGCACCGCCATCCGCTCCGTCGTCATCCTCGTCCTCGGCATCGTCCTCTTCCGCGTCCAGTTCCACCTCCCCGGGCTCGCCACCGCCTTCGGCATCTTCCTCCTCGCCATGGCCGCCCTCTATGGCCTCGGCATGATGCTCGCCTCCCTCTTCCTCCTCTTCGGACGCGGCGCCCAGCGATGGGTCGAAGTCGCCCAGGAACCCGTGTACCTCCTCTCCGGGTTCAACTTTCCCCTCGCCTCCCTCGGCCGCACCGCCGCCGCCCTCGCCTCCGCCTTCCCCCTCGCCCTCGGCATCGACGCCATCCGCCAGACCGCCCTCGACTCCCGCACCGGCTTCCTCCCCGTCCCCGTCGAGGCCGCCATCCTCGCCGGCCTCGCCGTCGCCTTCTTCTTCCTCGCGCGCTTCATGCTCCGCGTCATGGAAAACCGCGCCAAGCGCGAGGGAAGGCTCACCCTCAAATGGCAATAGCCCTCACCGCGCGCAAGGTCGCCACGGCGTTCTCGCTCTCCTGGAAGAAGGAAGCGAACTGGACGACGCTTCCCGTGTACGTGCTCTACGCGCTGGCGCGGCCGGTCGCCGGCGCGCTCGTCATCTGGGTCATGGCCGCCGCTGCGGGCCGCCCTGCCGGCTACCTCGAGCCCGCCTGGTATTCGCTCGCCGCGTTCCAGTTCGTCCCCGCCGTCCTCGGCGGCACCTCCTGGGCCGTCCTCGAGGACCGCGAGCGCTACCAGATGTTCAAGTACGTCTACCTCGCGCCCGGCAGCGCCGTGCCCTACCTCGCCGGCCACGCCCTCGCCCGCGCCGTCCAGGCCCTCATCGGCGCGACCGCCCTCTCCATCGCCGGCGCCTTCCTGCTCGGCCTTCGCCCGGCGGCCTTCGACCCGCTCCTCCTCGCCGCCGCCCTCGCCCTCGGCGTCACCACCCTCCTCTTCCTCGGCCTCGCCCTCGCCGGCGTCTCCCTCCACGTCGCCCGCCACGGCCATTTCATGACCGAGTCCATCGGCGGGGTCTTCTTCCTCTTCTCCGCCGCCGTCTTCCCCGTCGACACCCTCCCCTCGTGGATGCGCTTCGTCAGCTACGCCTCCCCCGTCACCTGGTGGCTCGAGCTCGTCCGCCGCTCCCTCGGCCTCCGTTTCGGAAAGGTCCTCGAGGCCGTCCCGACGCCCGCGATCCTCGGGATCCTGGCCGCCTTCTGCGCCGCCAGCGTCGCCGCCGGCCTCCTCGGCTGGGCCGCCGGGGAACGGAAGGCGAAATGGAAGGGCCTGCTGGACGCGACGACCGCGTATTGATTTCCCCGGTCGCGGCCGTATTCGTTGCAGATTCCCCAGATCCACGGTTCTATAATGGGCTGCGCGCGGCTTTCACCACGGATCCTGCCGCGCCCGACAACCCCGGGACCCCGAGGAGCTTCACCATGTCCGAGTGCCGTCGCTGCGGAGCCCAGATTTCACCGACGGACGTGCAGAAAGGCCGCGCCCTCCAGCGCGGTGAGTTCTGGTACTGCCCGACCTGCGTCGCGGACGCCCGAGCCGCAAAGGCCGGAGCCCCCGCCTCCGCGGCCCCCGCCTCACGCGCTTCCGCCGTCGCCGCCCGCCCGTCCGCTTCCGGCGCCGCCCCGCGCGCCGCCGCAGGCGCCTCCCCCGGGCTCAAGCCTCCCCCGCCGAGTTCGACCAAGCTGAAACCCGCGCCCGCCCCGGCGTCGAGGAAGGTCGCGGTTCCGCCGCCCCAGCAGGAACTGCTGGACGAAGAGCCCGCCGAGGAGGCCGCCCCGCCGCCGCGAACGCCGGCCCGCGGGACTCCGGCGTCCAGCCGCCTCGGGCGCGCCCCAGGCGCCGCCACCCCGGGAGGCCCGGCATCGAGCCGCATCCGCAAGGCCGCGTCGCCGCAGGAAGACCCGGCCGAAAGCGGATCGCTTCGCAAGAAAATCGGGTTCAAGGACGGAAGTGTCGGCGTGAAGCCGATGTCGAAGCAGACGCTGATGATGTGGAGCATCGGCGGCGTGATTGCGTTCGTGGTCGCGGGCGGCTTGTTTTTCACGCTGATCGTGAAGAAGGGGCGGCAGGAAGCCGCACTGAAGCAGAATCTGGCGGACTGCAAGGAGCGGAAGGAGGCGCTGGAGCGCCTGATCCGCGAGAAGCCGAGGGACTTCGAGGCGATCGATGCGGCGCTGGAGAAGTTCCGCGAGGTCGCGCAGAACCAGCCGAAGTACAAGCCCGACCTCGAGGACGCGGACAAGGTGGTGGCTCGCCGGAAGGAGCACCACAAGAGCAAGAAGGCGGCGCTCGACGAGATCGGCGGCGTCGTGAGCGTGCTGGCGACGGTCGAAGGCACGGACGAGGGCCTGCGCAAGGTCCGCAAGGCGATGAACCTGGTGAAGTCGGTCGAGTGGGTGCTGGACGAGCAGAAGGACTGGCAGAACCGCCAGCTCGACGTGCTCAAGGCCGCCCGGGCCGCCGCGGAGCGGGCGAAAGGGGAGGCGACGCCGAACTGGCAGCTGGTCGCCGGTGCGTACGTCATCGCCACCACCATCTCCGGCTCGCTCCCGCCCGAAGTCTTCAACGCCCAGGACGCCCAGGCGCTCACGCGCGACGCGGAGGACGCGATCGCGAAGCGCTACGACGATCCGGAGTACATCAAGAAGTTCACGTGGGCCGAAGTCAGCATGGCGGACATGAAGGGCGATGACGCGCTGATCATTGCGCAGGGGGCGGACGGGACGACGATCGAGAACAAGGACGGGGGCGCGATGTTCTTCTGGCTGAACAAGTCGGTCGGCTGGCAGGACTTCACGCTCCGGATCACGTTCACCGTCTGGGAGGAGGGGATGGTCATCTTCCAGCGGCAAGGGGCGGGGGACAACGCGACGCCGGCCGTCCAGCACGACGTCAAGCTGATGATGTCGAACGGCAAGATCAAGCCCGGCGAGAAGATCACCGTGGACTTCATGGTGTTCGGCGGCCGTTTCCGCATCGGACAGGACCTGGTGTTCCAGGGCCAGCCGGGGCGGTGCGCTCCTTCGGGCTCGCGCGCGGGAGGCTTCTCGTTCCGCATAGGCGGGAATTCGAAGGTCGTGATCCACAAGGTGGAGGCGCAGGTCTACCTGGAGGAAGAGGTCGCGGAAAAGAAGGAGCCTGCCGGATCGAATCGAGCGCCGCGGGGTGGCCCCCTGCGGCGTTTTCGTTTACAGGCCGAGCGGGCCGCGGGTGACGCCGAAGAAACGGGAGGACTGGAAGCGGCGCCACAGTTCGGCGCCGTCGGCGCGGCCCTCCAGGGCGTCGAGGTAGGCGCGCCGGATCGCGACGGCCCCGCCGGCGTCCTCTTCGAGGAACTCGACGCGGAAGCGGGAGAGGCCGAGGCGGAGCATGCCGGAGAGGAACTCGCCGGCGGACTGCGGAACGGCGTTGAAGACGGTGTTGCGGCAGCCGACGTCGGCCTTGACGGGGTGTTCGTAGCCGACACGGTCGCGGAGGGAGACCCGGTGGGTGTCGCAGGGGCGGCCGCAATCGCGCCAGTCGCGCCCGGAGGAGAGGCGGGCGGCGAAGACGCAGTGCTCGTTGTGGAACATGGGCATGTGCTGGTGGACGACGGTCTCGAGCCAGCGCGGGGGAACGGCGCGGGCGAGGTCGGAGAGCTGGGAGAAGTCGCAGTCGTAGGCGGGGGTGACGAACTCGAGCCCGAGATCCATGAGGGCGGCCGCGGTCAGCTCATTGGCGCAATTGAGCGAGTAGTCGGCGGCGAGCGGCAGGCCCGGCGCCTGCCGCCGGAACCAGTCGATCGCGCCCGGGGTGCGCGCGAGGACGCCGTCGGGATTCGCCTTGAGGATGTTCCCGAAGACGCGGACTTCCTCGCCGGGTTTCTGGATGCGGGGCGTGGCGAGCCAGACGGAGGCGCCGGCGGCGCGGAGGCGCGGGACCTCGGACAGGTACTTCACCGGGTCCTCGTAGTCGAGGTAGAGCCGGCCGCCGAGCGGCGCCAGCGCCGCGGCCTGCGCCCCGGTCCGGGCGAGCGCCGAGAGTTCGGGGGAATGCGGGGCGCGGTCTCCCGGGATCGAGGCGCGCATCGAGGGCAGGACCGGCGAGGGCGCGAGCTTCGCCCCGGACGCGTCGCCGCGCGCCGCCAGCAGCGCTTCCGCGGCCCGGCGCCGCACGGCGTTCAGCTGCGACATCGGGAGGCTCAGCGCTCCCTCGAGCTCCACGCTCAGCGCGCGAAGCTCGAACGGCGTCCCGCCGAGCTTCCCGAACTGCGCCCGCAGCGCGCCTTCGTCGAGCGGTCGCGTCCGCGCGGCCTCGAGCCGCGCCTCGGACCGCGCACCCCCCCTCCGCCCCCGCGCATCCCTCATCTCCGCCTCGAGCGGCTCCCCCGCCTTCCCCCGCACCGACACGTCCACCGGCGACAGCCGACGCGGCTCCTCCCCTTCCCACGTCGCCCGCAGCTTCTTCGTCAGCGCCGGATCGTCCGTCTTCCAAACGCGGTCCCCCCGCCTCACGCCCCCGAGGTCCAGCCCGCGCGAGAACCCCAGCTCGAGCCGCCCTCCGCCGCCGCGGACCTCGTACACGCGCCCGCCGATCTCGTCTTCCTCCGGCCGCCCCTGGTCGAACACCACGCCGTCCCCGGGCTTCACGGGCACCGCCGTCAGCAGCCTCACCCGCCCCCTCGACACCCCGTCCACCGTCCCCAGGAACACCCCGCGCTTCTTCGGCGACAGGCCCTTCACCAGCTCCTGGTGGTTCACCCCCGCCAGGAACCCGGTCGAAAACCCGCGCGAAAACGACAGCTCCAGTTCGCGCACCCGCTCCCGCGAAGGCGCCACCGCCGCCCCGGCGCAGACGCGGTCGATCTGCTCGCGGTAGAAGCGCGTGACGTTGGCGACGTACTCGGGGGTCTTGAGGCGTCCTTCGATCTTGAGGGAAGCGACGCCGATCTCGACAAGGCGCGGGAGGACCTCGTACGCGGCCAGGTCCTGCGGCGAAATGAGGTACTTCACGTCGTCGCCGTCGCGGCCCTGCCCGTCGACGACGAGGTCGTAGGGCAGGCGGCAGGCCTGGGCGCACGCGCCGCGGTTGGCGGAGCGGCCGCCGAGGGCCTCGCTGGTGAGGCACTGGCCCGAGTACGCGACGCAGAGCGCGCCGTGGACGAAGACCTCGACGGGAAGGTCGCAGGACTTGCGGATGGCCGCGATCTCCTCGACCGACAGCTCGCGCGCGAGGATCGCGCGGCTGGCCCCCGCGGCCTGCGCGAACCGCAGCGACTCCGCCGAGGTGACCGTCATCTGCGTGGACGCGTGGACCTCCAGCGTGGGCGACACCGCCCGCGCCAGCCGCGCCACGCCGATATCCTGCACGATCGCCGCGTCCGCCCCGGACGCCGCGATCGCCCTCAGCATCGCCTCCGCCTCCTCCAGCTCCCCGCTGAAGATCAGCGTGTTGAAGGCGACGTAGCCGCGGACGCCGCGCTCGTGGAGGAAGCGGATCGTGCGCGGGAGGTCCTCAACGGTGAAGTTGTGCGCCCGGGCGCGGGCCGAGTACTTGTCGAGGCCGAAGTACACGGCGTCGGCGCCGTTTTCGACGGCGGCCTTGAGGCAGTCGAAGTCGCCGGCGGGGGCGAGGAGCTCGGGGCGGGTGGGCATGGATGGAACCGGGGTTGAAGGTTAACGGTTGGGCGCCGGGAAGGGAACCGGGTGGCTGGCGGTGGAATTCAAATGCTGCAATCTCTTCAAATTCTTATAATACGCATAGATCTGAAAAGCGGGGGGAAACCACCATGCGCATCCGCCTCACGTCTCACACACTTCACCGGACCTGGTTCTTCGACGTCGCCGAGGCCCTCGACGCTTCCACCCAGGTCATCAAGGGCAAGGTCGCCGCCTTCCTGCGAACACAGTACTCGCGCATCCCCGACCTCGAAATGGCGCTCATCGACGCCAGCGGGAAGGTCGTGAAGGTCGTCTACAAGCGGCCTCCCGCCGCGGGCTAACGGCGCAGGAAATAGTCCGCGAGCACCGCCGCAAGCATCCCGAAACTCACGACCGCGTTCACGTGGAAGAACGCGCGGTTCACCCGCCCCAGGTCGTCCGGCCGCACGATCGCGTGCTCGTACAGCAGGAGCATCGCGATCGCCGCAACGCCCGCCCCATACAAGGCGCCGAGGCCGCAGAACAGGAGCGGAAGCGCGAAGACGGCCACCGCGAGCGCGTGAAGCACCGCCGCCATCCGCAGCGCCCCCGGCACGCCCAGCGCCGCAGGCACCGAACGCAGCCCGCGCTTCCGGTCGAACTCCACGTCCATGCAGGCGTAGAGAATGTCGAACCCCGAAGTCCACAGCAGCACCCCGGCGCCCAGGATCCACGGGAGCGGATGCCACTCCGGCCGCACGCCCAGCCAGGCCCCCACCGGCGCCATGGCGAGCGACAGGCCGAGAACGAAGTGGCAGAGCGCGGTGAAGCGCTTCGTGTAGCTGTACCCGAGCACGACGAGCAGGGCGACGGGCGACAGCGCGAGGGTGACGCGATTGAGAAGCGCCGCCGACGCGACGAAGACCGCGGCCGCCGACGCGGCGAACAGCAGCGCCCCGCCCCGGGAGACCTCCCCCTTCGGGATCGCCCGTCCCGCCGTCCGCGGGTTCTCCGCGTCGAATGCGGCGTCGGTCCAGCGGTTGAACGCCATCGCCGCCGCCCGCGCGCTCACCATCGCCGCCAGAACCAGCCCGTACTCGCGCGGCCGCCACTCCCCTCCGGCCGCCACGACCGCCGCCGCCGCTGCAAACGGCAGCGCGAACAGCGAGTGCTGGATCTTGATCATCTCCAGCAGGACCAGGATCTTCCTCACGCCGCCCAAGGTAGCCCGCCCGGGCGCGCCCCGCAAGCGCCCGCCCCCCTCACGGCGGCGCCTCGATTCCCGTATACTCTCACGTCCTCCCATCGACCCTAACCACCCCGGGGGCATTCAGGAGATCCCATGACCAGGTCGCGAGCCTTCCTCCTCTCATCCGTCGTCCTCTCCGCCCTCCTGGTCGCCCTCGCCGGCCCTGCCGCCGCGGGCCCCGCAGAGGACGCGAAGGAGAAGATCGGCCGCCTCCCCGCCGCCAAGGGAGCGGAATTCTGGCAGCTCGTCGACGAGATCGAGCAGATCGGCCCGGAGGCCGCAGGCCCCCTCGCCGATGCCCTCAAGGCCCCCGAAGCCCGCGTCCGCATGGGCGCCGCCAAGGCCCTCTACCGCTGCGGCGAGAAAAAGGAGGCCGTCGCCGCCCTCGTCGCGCTCATCGGCGAGAAAGACAAGGACGTCCGCCGCACCTCCGCGGACCTCCTCGCCGACCTCACCCGCAACGACGCCAACTTCGGCAACCGCAAGGAGATCGAGTCCGTCCTCCAGGACGCCCTCGACGAGGCCGACGACCAGCGCTTCATCATCGCCCTTTCCCGCGCCCTCTACGGCATCGCCTCCAACATCCGGGCGACCGACGAGCTGAAGAAGCTCCTGAAGGCGAAGGACATGGACGTGCGCAAGCAGGCCGCGTTCGCGCTCGCGGAACTCGAGGACTTCGACGACGCCATGCCGCTTCTCAAGCAGATGGCCGCCGAGCCCGGCGAGCAGGGAGCGCTCGCGCGCCTCTACCTGAAGCACAAGACGCTTCAGGACAGCCTGATGCGGAAGACGACCGGTCCCGCGGCGGGCGGGAACGACTACGCGCTGCTGGACGAGATGATCGGCCTGATCATGGAGACGTACGTCGACAAGTCGAAGGCGGACAAGAAGCTGCTGATCGAGGGCGCGGCGCGCGGGATTTCCGAAGCGCTTGACCCGTACAGCGTGTTCCTGAACGAGAAGGACCTGAAGGAGCTGACGGAGGGGATCAACAAGAAGTACGGCGGGATCGGCGCGCACGTGTCGGGCCGGGACGACTGGCTCACGATCGAGCGCCCGGTGTACGACGGCCCGGCGTACCGGGCGGGCCTGCGGTCGCTCGACCGCGTCGTCGAGATCGAGGGAAAAACCACCTACAAGCTGGCGCTCGACGAGTGCGTGTCGCGTCTCAAGGGCGAACCGGGCACGAAAGTGCGGGTGAAGGTCGCGAGGCGCGGCTGGTCCGAGCCCCGCGAGTTCACGCTGGAGCGCGCCCAGATCCAGATCAAGACCGCGACCGGCGACATGCTCCCCGGCAGGATCGGCATGGTGCAGGTCAATTCGTTCGGCGGATCGACCAACAGCGAGATGCGCGCCGCGATCGACGCCCTCCTCAAGGACGGCGCCATCGGCCTCATCATCGACCTCCGCAACAACCCCGGCGGCATCCTCCCCGAAGTCGTCAAGATGGTCGACCGCTTCGTCCCTGCCGGGAAAGTCATCTGCACCACGAAGGACCGGAACGGCAAGGTGCTGGAGGAGCTGAAGAGCATGGACGCCGACGAGATCAAGCTCCCCGTCGTCGTGCTCATCAACGAGGGAAGCGCGAGCGCCTCGGAAATCATGTCGGGGGCGCTTCAGGACCTCGGCGTCTCCGTGACGATCGGCGAGCGCAGCTACGGCAAGGGCTCGGTGCAGCGGATCGCGCCGCTGAAGTCGCTGGCGAACGGGGCGTTCAAGTACACGTTCGCGAAGTACTACCTGCCGAGCGGCCGGTCGATCCACATCGAGCGCGACCGATCGGGCAAGGTGGACGAGAAGGCGGAGGGCGGCGTGGTGCCGGACATCACGGTGAAGCTGCCGGAGCGCGACCTCTGGAAGGAGTTCGAATTCGCGAAGGTCCTGGACTCGGGGAAGCTGGACGATTACCTGTCGGCGAACTACGACAAGAACGCGGACCTGTTCCGTAAGCTGGCCGTGGAGACGGTCGCGGATCCTGCGGCGTATCCCGGGTTCGACGAGCTCCTCAAGTCGTTAAACACGAAGGCCGATGCGGGCGAGGTCGCGCAGTTGCTGCGGCAGCACGTCCGCCGCCGCGCCGCGGACGACCGTAAGAAGGAGTTCCTCGTGGACCTGAACCTCGACACGCAGGCGCAGAGGGCCGTGCTGGAGGTCCTCAAGAAGGCGCAGGTGGACGCGGAGACGGTTGCGGAGTACAGGCCGTTCGCGCACGCGTTCGACCCGAAGTAGCACACGGCAGTCCGGACCACGGGCCCCCGCGGAAACGCGGGGGCCCGCTCGTTTCGGCACGCGCGGGCCGGGTGCTTTGCCTCGAACTTCCGCCAGGGACCGGTGGAAACGCGGGAGGGAACCGTCCGATCCTCAGATGAGGTCGCCCCAGCGCCGGCCGATCTGCCTTTTCCCCTTCGGCGGCTTCTTCCCGGGCTTGCCACCCGCAGGCGCACCCTTGGGCGGCGGCGGACTCGGGATCGCGGGCTGCGCCGGAGGGGGCGCCGGGGGGGGATAGCCCTGCGGGGGCGGGTAGGGCGGCGCGGCGGGAGGATAGCCCTGCGGGGGTGGATAGGGCGGGGGCGCGGGGGGATACCCCTGCGGCGAAGGCGGATAACCGTACGGCGGAGGCGGGTACCCGTGCGGCGGAGGCGCCGGCGGATAGGGCGGGGGCGGATACCCCCTGGGCGGCGCCCCCCACGGCGGCTGCGCCGGCCCCGGCGGCGCGTAGGGCGCGGCCGGCCCGGGCGGCGGCTGAATCGTCGGGGTGGGATAGGCCGTCGACGGCATCCGCTGGCCCGGAGGCGGAGGCGGGACGGGCGGCGCGGGCGGATAGGGCGACGGGTAGCCCGCGGGCGGCTTACCCGGCGGAGGTGGCGCCTCCGGACGCGCCTTGTCCCCCCCGGCCGCGGGCCGCGGCGCCGCAATCGTCTCCTCGAACGGCGACGACTGGCGCGGCGGAATCGGCAGCTGCAGCGCGGGGGGCGGCATCGCCGGAGTCGGCGAGTCCTTGGACACGCGGGCGACCTCGGTCTCCGCCGGTTTGCCGCGCGGCGGGCGCCCGCCGGCGGTGTCGAAGGGCTTCTCGCCGCGCAGGAGCGCCTCGATCAGGTTCACCACGTCCGCGGGCCAGGGCCGGTCCGCCGCCTTCTTCTCCGTCATCCGCTGGACGAGCTTCGATGCGCCCTTGGACACCGTCGAGTTCACCTTGTGGGCGGCCTTCGGCTGCTCCGACAGCTGCGCAGCAACGATTTCCGCGACGTTCCCGTACGTGAACATCGTCTGGCCCGTGAACATCTGGAACAGCGTCGCGCCGAGGCTGTACACGTCCGAGCGCACGTCGATATTCGCGTCGCTCCGCGCCGCCTCCGGGCTCATGTAGTGCGGCGTCCCCGTCGCACCCCCCACGACCTTCGGGTTCGTCGCCATCACCGCCAGCCCCAGGTCCGCCAGCTTCGCCTCCCCGCCCCGCGGCAGCAGGATGTTCGCCGGCTTCACGTCCCGGTGAACCAGCCCCGCCGCCTGCACCTGCACAAGCCCGCGCGCGACGGCGAGCGCGACCTGGAGCGCCCGCTGCTCGTCCATCGCTCCGCGCGAGAGGACGCTCTCCAGCGTCTTCCCCTCGACGTACTCCATGATCACGTAGTGGAAGCCGCTGGAAACGCCCGAGGCGATGGACTTGACGATGTTCGGGTGGTCGACCTTCCCGCTGATCTGCGCGAGCCGCACGAACTTCTCGTTGAAGTCCGCATTCTTCGCCAGGGCCGGGAAGATGAGCTTGATCGCGAAGACCTGGCCGTCCGAACTGCGCTTCGCCTTGAAGACGGACCCCGTGGCGCCCTGGCCGAGCGGCTGCACGAGGGTGAAACCCTCCACCGTCTCCGGGGTGATCTTGACCTGCCGGGCGTCGCTCACGATGGGCCTGTGCTCCCTGAAACCGCGTTAACGATAACTCCCGGCCGCAATGCCGGAAAGCGGAATGAACCGCCCCGCTCCGCCATGAAAAACGCCGGCCGCCCCCGCGGGCGGCCGGCGCGCATGCTCGAGCTTTCTCCTCTACCGCTTGACGAACACACCCCCGGTCATCCCCGCCAGCTGGCTCAGGAAGTTCGGGTTGTAGTTCGTCGGATTGCCAAGACCGACCGTGTTGATGATCACCTTCGACAGCACGTTCCACTCCTTCACCTTCCGGATGATGTCGTCCGGGTTCGGATACTTCCCCGCGTTCGGCGCGCCGTCCGACATCAGGTAGATCGTGTCCACCAGCGCCGCGTACGCCTTGTCGTTCAGCCCTTGCCCCGCCAGCTCGAACGCCTTCTCGAGCGCGTCGCCCGTGTTCGTCTGGCTCGTCGGGGACTGCTTCTTCACGAAGTCGATCGCCTCCGCCTTCACCGCGGGTGTCGCCGGCTGCATCTTGTCCTTCCAGCGCTGCACGTCGCTCGCGAACACGATGATGTTGAACGTCACCTTGTCGTCCAGCTTCTTCACCGTCCGCTCGAACTCCCACTTGAGAACTTCCAGCTTCGTCCCCTTCAGCCCCGCTTCCCACGGCTCCGGCGCCGGCCCGTTCCCGCCCGAGTTCACCACCGGCGGCTTGTCCTTGTCCGGAGGCGGCTCGCTCGGATCGGCCATCGAGCCGGACACGTCCAGCACGAAGACGATCTTCTTCGAAGTGATCTTCAGCCCGAAGAACGTCGGGGGCTCCGCCGTCGTCCCGCCCGCGCCGCCCGCCGACTTCACGTCGTTCCCCGCCACCTTGCCGCCGCCCACGGGATTCCCGTCCCAACGCTCTCCGTTCGTCTTCCACCACTCGTCCCAGGAAGCCGCGTTGTAGCCGAAGTCCATCCCCGTCAGCCTCTTCAGCGCGCCCGACAGGTCGTCGCGCAGCCGGCCGTCCTCCTTCTTCAGCTGCCGGATCATCGCCGCGATTCCCGCCTTGCACTTCAGCTTCTCGACGCCCGCGATCCCCGACAGCCGGATCTGCCACTCCGAGTCCTCGACGGCCGCGACGAAAAGCGGCTCCGCGGCCTTCACGTCGCCGAGGCGCAGCAGCCCGTCCAGCGCGATGATCCGGACGCGCGGATCGCGGTCCTTGGCGGCCTCAAGGCAGATCGCCCCCACGCCTTCGGCCTTCGCCTCCAGCAGCCCGCTCAGGATCGCGTACCGGTCCGTCCAGTCCGCTGCCTTCAGCACCATCGTGCGCAGCTCGGAAACGGCGGCCGGGTCCGTGAAGCGGCCGATGGAAGAGGCGATCGTGTCGAGAAGCTTCTTCGCCTCGTCGCGCTTCTTCTGCTGGTCGTCCGACACGGCCTTCAGCTCGGCCTCGAGCTTGTTCTTGCGGTCCATTTCGCCGGCCGAGAGCTGGGTCGCGCCACGCAGGGGCTTGAGCTTCTTCTCGAGGTCCGCCAGCGCGGCGTTGCACTTGTCGTCCTGCGCGTCCACGTCGCGCTTGATCTGCCCGTACACGGAAATGAGGAGCTTGGCGGCATCGGAGGTGTTCACCCCCGCGATGCGGTCCAGGGCCGACTTCTTCACCGAGATGTCCGCGTTCGCGAAGTCGCGGAAGAAGTCCTTCTTCATCTGGTCCCATTCCGCCGCGGACGGACCGGCCGCGATCGGCAGCGCCAGGGCCAGGACGAGGCCGAGGACGCCGAGGAACAGCCTGTTTCTGGTCATCTCCTCACTCCCTATGTTTGCAGCGGTTGCCCGCCGGCCGACGCGGCCGGCTGGAAGTCGCCCGACCCGTATTCTCCCGTTCCGCCGGGGGTCAATACCAGCGGAATCTGCCGAACCTTCACTTACCTCCCGTCCTCGCACGTCACGCCGCCGGTCGAGCCGCCGGCGACGCCGGCCGCCTTGAGCGGGGCGACCTTGTCCTTCATGGATGGCCCGCTGGATCCGAAGTTCTCGGTCCAGTGGTTCCCGTGGCGCCCGATCCCGATCTGCGTGTGGGCGCCCAGCATGTTCCGGTGGTGGCCGCTCGAGTTGTACCACTGCAGGAACGTCGGCTCCCCCTCCGTGTTTCCCATCGCGATGTTCTCGGCGCCGCCTCCGCCGTACCCCTCCGCCGCGCAGCGCTTCCCCGGCGACTCCAGCCCCTTCGTCGGCGACTCGTGCGCGAAATACCCGAGCTCCACCATCTCCTGGCTGTGCTTGCGCGCCGCCCGGCCGAGCTGCTCCTGCGCCTCGACGGCCTGGAGGCCGAGCATGAAGCGGTACTCGTTGGTGGCGCGGATGCAGTCCTTCTCGGGCCCGTCGAACCCGAGGTGGCGGTCGTTGTAGGACATGATCGCGCGGAATTTCTCGAGCATGGAGCGCTCGTTGCCGCTGATCGTGTAGTTCTTGAGGCTCAGGGCGTCGTTGACCTGCGAGAGCAGCCGGGCGAACTGCGCCTGCTCGGCGGGCGTCATCGTCGCGCCCAGCTCCTTGAGCCACGCGGTCGTCTGCTCCGAGGCCGCGATCATCTGCTGGATCGCCGGGTTCGACTTCGACACGACCTCCAGCGGCCGGTCCCACAGCTCGCGCACGCGCCCGACGGCCTCGTCGACCTTCGGCTGCCCCACCTCGCCGTGGTTCTCGTCCGGGTAGATCTTCGTGTCGAAGATCACCTTCATCGCTTCCTCGCGGCGCTTGATCAGCTCCTTCTTCAGCGCCGTCATCACCGCGGGATTCACCAGGCTCCGGCTGTCCTGGAGCCTCTTCAGGATCGCCGTCCGCCGCACCTTCAGCGCGTTCGTGCAGACCAGCGTCGCCCGCGCCGTCAGCTCCGTCCCCGCGGACGGGTCCGACGTCGCACGGCGGTACAGCTCCATCCCCTCCCCCGCCTTCTTCGGGTCGATCTGCGCCAGCAGCAGCGCCGCACGCTTCACGTCCAGGTCCAGCCGCGCGAATTTCAGCTCGTCCGCCGTGTACCACCCGCCCTCGTACCACGTGAACCCTTCGGCGGGGACCCGGATGCCGCGGTGGCGGGCGACCAGCTCGAACGCCTCCTTCTTCTTCGCAGGATCCGCCGCCACGAGCGAGTGCAGGATCTCGGCGGCCGGAAGAGGCAGCCCGTTGCTGTAGCAGAAGGCGGCGAGGGCCATTTCGTCGTCGCGCGCGAGCTCGATCGCGCGGAAGTAGCCGAGCATGTCGTCGGCCTCGATCTGCGACCACCGCCGCGACGACGTGCCGCCGCGCCCCTCCTCGTCACGGAACTCGACGTCCAGCGCCTCCTCGGTCGCCTTCGCGAGAACGGCCTTCGAGCCGCTCCCCAGGAGAATCGGGTGACTCGCGAACCAGCCACCGTTCACCGCCGCCACCAGCTTGTCGAACAGCGCCCCCTGCGCCGCGATCTCCGCGCGCTGGGAGCGAAGGGCCTCGCTCTGGTCGGCCGCGACGTTCGCGAGGATGCCGTCGATCTGTCGAAGCGCCTGCGCGTACCGGCGGGCCTTCACGAGATCGTCGATCGCCAGGAGCGAGTCCTGGACGCCCGAGGACAGCTTCGCGCCGCCGCCGCCGTAGGCCGCGGTCACGCCCATCAGCCGGTTGATCGCGTCGAGCTTGTCCTGCGCGAGATACAGGTACCGCGTCCCCTGGAACTTGTCGATCGAGCCGCTCACCGCGAGCGCCGCCTGCCGGTACTCGTCCAGCTTCGTCAGGCTGTTCGCGCGCGACTCGAGGCGTTCCCAGGCATCGGAAGCGGCCTTGAGGACCTCCTTCATGCGGCCGTCCGCCTTCGCCGCGAAGGCGGGATCGGCGTTCGCGCCAACGAACCGCTTCCAGGCCGACATCGCCTCGCCGAAACTCTCCTGCACGACGAGGGCGTCGGCGGTTGCGGTTGTTTCGTCGAACAGGGCCTGAAGCTCCTCGGCCTTCCTGTGGGCCTCGAGAGCCGCCAGGGCGGCCTCCTCGTCACGGCGCGCCTGCTCCTCGCGCGCCGCGATCTTCGCCCGCACGTCCTCCAGCGCCTTCTTCGCCTCACGGGCCGCCGCCGCCTCGAGCGGCTGCGCCGCGAGCAGGGCCAGAGCCTGCTCCGCGCCATCGAGATCCCCGCGGGACGCCGTGTCGAGCGCCGCGCGCACCGCGGCCCGCTGCGCGACGGACTTGTCCTCCGGCAGCAGCTTGACCGTCACGATCGTGCCGATGAGCACGGCCGCCGCAAGGCCGCCCGCCTTGATCCAGAACTTCGCGTCGCTGCGGGAGCGGACGGGCCGGGACGGCGGCGCCGGGGAAGCGGCCCGGACCGGCGCCGCGGGTCTTGAGGGGGCGTTCGCGGCGACGGGCTTCGCGGCTGAAACGGCCGCGGGGTTGAAAGCGACTTCGAATCCGCCGATCCGGATGACGTCGCCGTCCTTGAGGAGGCGCGCGTTCACGACCGCGCCATTCACGGACGTGCCGTGAAGCGACTCCAGGTCCACAAGCTTCCAGCCCTGGGGCGTCTTCTCGATCCGACAGTGCTCCGGATCCGCCAGCGGATCGTCGACCCGCACCGCGCACCCGGCCTCCGTCCCGAGCGTGAGGGCGGACTCCTCGAAGGACAGCTCCCGCGGTTCGGTTCCCGACTGGATTCGAAGGCGGATCATGGTGCCGCGGACTCTCCTCTCTGAAGGACTGTCGAACTTCCCGTCTTATGGGATGCGACCCCGAGGGCCTTGCGGCCCCCGGGGTTGCCTCGTCACTTCGTTCGCTTGAGCCGGCAACTGCCGGCTACGGGCAGGATCCGCCCCCTCAGGAGGCTCCGCCCGTCGACCCGCCGGCGACTCCGCCGGACACTCCGCCTCGACGGACGCCGCTTCCCATCACCGAGCCCCTGTTCGACCCGGCGTTCTCCACTCCGCCGCCGCTCCCCGTCCTCTTCCCGCCGCCCTTGACCGCTTCCTTGCCGTCGTTCGCGGACGCCGTCGTCCCGATCGCCGTGCCGCCGCGGCCGAAATCGGCGACCCAGCGGGAGCCGCTCGTGCCCACGCCGACCTGCGTGTACAGGTCGCTCAGCACGTTCCTGTGGTCCGCGCTGTTCGCCAGCCAGCTGCCGTACGCCGACATCCCGGACTCCGAACCCTGCGCCAGGCTCTCGCCGATCGCGCCGCCCGGATACCCCGCCGCACGGCACCGGTCCGCGGGCGTCTTCCGTCCCGCAACCTGCGACTCGTGCCCGAAATAGTTGTTCTTCGCCATGTCCGCCGCGTGCTCGCGCGCCGCCTTGCCGAGCAGCTCATGCGCCTCAAGGGCGGGACGGCCCATCATGAAGCGGTAGTCGTTGATCGCACGGATGCACTCCTTCTCGGCCGACTGGAATCCGGCGTGCGTGTCGTTGTACGCCGAGATCATCTTGTGGCGGTCGAGAAGGGCCCTCTCGCCGGACGTCATGCAGTACTCGCGCATGTTGACCGAGCCGCCCAGCTTCGCGAGAGCCTCGGCAACCTCCGGGGAAGCTCCCCCTCCCGCGCCCATCTCTCGCAGCCAGCCGTCCGACTGTTCGATGCCGCGGACCACGTCGGCGATCGCGGGGAGCGACCGTGCGGCCCAGGCGATCGGGCTGTCCCACAGCTCGCGGACCTGCGCGACGGCCGCGTCGACTCGCGCCTGGCCGGAGGCGCCCCGGTCGTCGTCCGGGTAGGCCGACCGGTCGAAGATCACCCGCAGCGCCTCGTCGCGGCGGCGGTTGAGCTCCTTCTTCAGGTCGCGCATCACGACCGGCCCGGACAGCGCCGAACTGTCCTGCAGCTTCTTCACCAGCGCCGCCCGCCGCGACTTCAGGGCGCTCACGTACTGCGCCGTCGCCCGCGACTTGAGATCGGCTGCGGCGCCCGGATCCGTGACCACCCGGCGGTAGAGCTCGTAGCCCTCCTGCGCCTTCTTCGGATCGGCCTGCGCCACCAGCGCGGCGCCCTTCTTGGCGTCCACCTCCAGCTTCGCGTACTTCAGCTCGTCCTGCCCGAAGAACCCTCCTTCGTACCAGACGAATCCTCCCGCCGGGACCGGGATCCCGCGGTGCCTCGCGACCATCTCGAACGCCGCGTCCTGCCGCGACGCGTCCTTCAGGATCAGGAGGTGGAGAACCTCTGCCGCCGAGTACGCCATCCCGTTGCTGTAACAGAAGGCCGCCAGCGCCATCTGGTCGTCCGCGCCCAGCTCGAGCATGCGGAACCAGGCCACCATGTCCTCTCCTTCGACCTGGTGCCAGCGCTTCGTCGTCGTGCCGCCGCGCCCCGCCTCGTCCTTGTAGTCGATCCCGATCCCGTCGTCGTCCGCCTTCACGAGGTACGCGCTCAGGTCGCTTCCCGCATCCATCGGCCGCGTCCGGAACCAGCCGCCGTTGACCGCGCCGACCAGCTTCCCGAACAGCGCCGCCTGCGCGGCGATTTCGGCGCGGCGTGACTCCAGGCCGGCCTTCTCGTTGCCCGAGGCCGAGCCGAGAACGCCGTCGATCTCGCGAAGGGCCTGCGCGTAACGGCGCGCCTTCACGAGGTCGTCCACGGCGAGCAGCGAGTCGCGGGTCTTTGCGGAAACCTGCGAGCCGGCGCCGGCGATTTCGGTCCCGCCGCCTGCGAGCCTGTGAAGGGCGGCGAGCTTGTCCTGCGCAAGATACGCGTAGCGCGTTCCCTGGAACTTCTCGACCGAGGACCCGACGAGCGCCGCTGCCGCGGCCACCTCGTCCATCTTCACCAGGCTGTTCGCGCGGCCCTCAAGCCGCTCCCACGCGTCCTGCGCGGCCTTGAGGACTTCCTGCGTCCTTCCCTCGACCCTGGCGGCGAGCGTGGATCCGGGGTAGCTGGCGCTGAAGCGCTTCCAGACGTCCAGCGCCGGTCCGTAGCTCTCCTGGACGACGAGGGCGTCGGCGGTGACGGTGGCGAACTCGAACTGTTCCTGGATCTCGGTCGCGCGGCGGGCGTTTTCGGCGGCGAGGGAGGCCGCGTCGGCGTCCCGGCGCGCCTTTTCGTCGCGGGCGGCGATCCGCGAGCGGACGTCGTCGAGGATCTTCTTCGCCTTCTTGTGCACGTCGGACTGCACGGGATTGCTGAGGAGGGCGACGAGGGCCTGCTCCGCGGCGTCGATCTCGCCCCGCGAGGCGAGCTGCTCGGCGCGCTCGAGGGCGGCGCGCTGCTCGGCTCCCTTGCCGCTCACGAGGTACTTGTTGGCGGCCCAGACGCCGCCGGTGAGAAGGGCTGCGGAGAGGACGCCGGCGGCGAGGAGGCCTCGGGCGCCTTCGCGGTCGCGCCGGGCGCTCGAGACGGCGGCGCGCTGCTGGTGATTGACCTGGGGCGCGCTCACGATCGCGGAGGCGGCCGGGACGAGCACGGGGTTGACGACGGCGGAGAACGCGCCGATCGAGATGACATCGCCGTCGGCGACGAGCTGCGCGTTGGTCATCCGGCCGTTGACGGCCGTCCCGTTCGACGACTCGAGGTCGACGAGCTTCCAGCCCTGGGGCGTCTGCTCGAGGCGGCAGTGCAGTCTGCTGGCGGCCGGGTCCGAGACCTGGATCGTGCAGTCCGGCGAGCGGCCGAACGTGACCGCCGGCTGGTCCGTCTCGAACAGGTGCTCCTGGTTGTTGGACCTGATGGAAAGCTTGAGCATCGTCGCCACCTCAAATGGTCGTGGGGGCCGTCATGGCCCCCGTTGGGTTCGCTACTTCTTCCCGTCGCCGTCCTGGTTCCCGACCCCTCCATCGTAGGGGGTCGTGCCCGTACACTTCCCTTCAGGCTGCTTGTAGGGGCTGTCGCCCTTCTTCGCGTCTGTCGCACCCGCCTTGCCGTCCCCGGCCGGAGCCTTCGAGGCCCCCTTGTTCAGCGCGTCGCTCCGCTCCGGCAGCCCGTCCACGCCCGCACGGACCGGGCTCTTCGCCTTCGCGCTCCCCGGCACCGGGCGGCCGTTGTCCATCTTGCTGCCGTCCGTCTTGCCGTTCAGGTGGCTCGGCCCACGCCCCAGGTTCTCCGTCCACATCGTTCCGCCCACGCAGCCCAGGCCGATGTGGTTCCAGCCGTCGGACAGCATGTTGCGGTGGTGACCGCTCGAGTTGTACCAGCCCGTGAACGCCGCCCGCGCGTCGCCGTACCCCGTCGCGATGTTCTCGCCCACCGGGCCCGTGTACCCCTCGATCTTCGCCCGGTCCATCGGCGTCCGCAGCCTCGCCGTCGGAGACTCGTGCGCGAAGTACGCCAGGTCCACCATCTCCTGGCTGTGCTTCTTCGCCGCCTTCCCCAGCATGTCGTCCACTTCGAGGCACTTGCGGCCCATCATCTCCCGGTATTCGTTCGTGATCTTCGCGCACTCGAGCTCCACGCCCACCATCTGCGTGTCGCCGCCCGTCTTGTTGTACGCGAACACCTTCTTGTTGTAGTCCCGGATGTCCTGCTCCGTCTTGTCCAGGCAGACGTTCTTCAGGTTCAGCGTCTCGTTCACGTGCCCCAGCAGCAGCTCGTACTCCTCCATCGCCGCGTCGTCGCCCGCCTCGCCCATCTCCTTCAGCCAGGCGTTCGTCTTCTCCCCGGCCTCGACCAGCACCCGCACCCCGTCGTCCAGCCGCGCCACCACCGCCAGCGGCTTGTCCCACAGCTCCCGCACCTTCGCCACCGCGTCGTCAACCTTCGGCTGCCCCTCGATGCCGTGGTTCTCGTCGGGGTAGATCGTCTTGTCGTAGATGATCCGAAGCGCCTCGGCGCGGCGCTTGTTCAGCTCCTTCTTCAGCTCCTGGAGAGCCTTGAAGTTCGCAATGTTCTGCGAGTTCTGCAGGCCCTTCATGATCCCCTGCCGCTTCTCCTGGAGGGACGTCACGAAGTACCCGGTCGCCTTCTGCATGAACTCCGCGGTGAGCGTCGAGTCGTCCTTGAGGGCCTTGTAGACCGCGTAGCCCTGGTCCGCCTGCTTCGAGTCGATCTTGCCGATCAGCTCGGCGCCCTTCTTCGCCTTGTGGTCGAGCTTGGCGTAGAGGAACTCGGTCTGGGTGTACCAGCCGCGCTCGAAGTAGACGAAGCCGTCGCTGGGGACGCCCATGGCGCGGACGCGGGCAATGAGCTCGTAGGCGGCCGTCTTCATGGACTCCTGGGCCCTGACGATCTCCTGGATGACGTCGGCGCCGTCGAGCGGCATGCGGTTGTCGTAGCAGAACGCCGCGAGGCCGAGCATCTCGTTCATGTCGAGGCGGAGCTGCCGGAAGTACGTGAGCATTTCGGGCCCGGGGACCTGGACCCAGCGGCGGCCGGTCGTGCCGCCCTTTCCGGTCACGTCCTTGAATTCGATCGACATGCCTTCGGACGAGGCCTGTGACAGGCGGCCCGTCACGTTCCCGCCGAGGTCGATGGCGTAGTCCTTGAACTCTCCCGAGTTGATCGCGGCCAGCAGCTTGCGGAAGATCCCCGCCTCGCGGGCGATGTCCTCGCGCCGCGACGCGAACGCCGCTCGGTCCTTCTCGGGCATCGCCGCGACGACCTTGTCGTAGGCCTTGAGCGCCGCCTCGAACTGGCGCGCCCTGACCATGTCGTTCACCGCCATCATCGATTCCTGCGCCTGCGCCGACATCTCGGGGGCGCCTGAAGCATAGGCGGCGTTGAGGCCGGACAGGCGGCCGACGCCGCGGACCTTGGCGGCGATGTCGTAGGCGAAGCGCGTGCCTTCGAAGCGGTCGCGGGCGTCGGCGAGCAAGGCGAGCGCTTCGGCGTACTTCTCGGCCTTCACGAGCGCGTTGGCCTCGGCCTCGACGTCTTCCCAGGCCTCGGAGGCCTGCGTGAGGGCGGACTTGAGGAGGGCGGACATGCGGTCGCGCTTGGCGCCCTCGGGGGCGTCGGACAGGAAGCGCTTGGCCTCGTCGACGGCGGCGGAGAAGTCGTTGCGGGCGAGGAAGGCCTCGACCTGCGCCTTGGCGGACTCGAACCGCGCAGCGGCGTCGGCGGCCTGCTGGCGCGCGAGGAGTTCGGCGATGCCCTGTTCGTGCCGGCGGGCGGCCTCGGTCTCGCGACGGACGATGATCCCGCGGAGTTCCTCGGCCTTGGCGGTCGCGCGCTTCAGGAGATCCGCGTCGGGCTTCGTGGACAGGAAGGCGTCGAGCTTCGCCACCGCGTCGGCGAGGTCGCCGGCCTCGGCGGCCTTGATGGCGGCGTTGTACTGGGCTTCCTGGCCGCCGCGGCGCGCCCATTCGCCGCGCATCTGGTTGAGGCTGATGATCCCGGCGATGAGGACGGCGGCGGCGATTCCGGATTTCACGAACAGGCCGGTCAGGCGGCGCTGTTCGGCGGAAGCGGCGGCGGCGGGGACGGGCTTGGCGGCCGGGGCCGGCCTGGCCGGGGTCGTGTCGACGACGGTCTTCTCGACAGGCTCGGAAGCGGGCCTGGCGGGCACCTTGAGGGCGGCGGACTGTTCGGGCTCGAAGACGAGTTCGAAGGCGCCGATGCTGATGAGGTCGCCCGGAACGAGGACGTGGGCGTTGACCTTGGTGCCGTTGACGCTGGTGCCGTTGGAAGACTCGAGGTCGACGAGTTTCCATCCGGACTCGGTCCTGCGGATTTCGCAATGGTTGCGGCTGGCCTTGATGTCCTTGACCTGGATGGTGTTGGACGAGACGCGGCCGAGGGTGATGACGTCCTGGGAGAAGGAGAACTTCTCTTCGGCGCCTTCGAACCGCACGAGCAGGTGAACCATCGCGAGCCTCCGGTGAGGAAAGAGAGGGATCTGAGCGGGGGGACTGAAAGCAAAGGGTGTGCCCCGGGGCTCGCGGGAGAGGCGAGAACTTAAGTTATTGTCTATAAATGACTTACATTGCAGGTAGGCACATGTCAGCCGTCGGATGTTCACCGGTACTTACGATCCAGTTTTCAACAATGCTGCGCAAGTGCTTACTCAGAATGGCTTTGCGTTGGAATATCAAACCGTGTTCAGCCCGGCTTACAAATCGACCAGTCTCGGTCGCTCAGTCCCCTTGTTTCGCCCACAGAATCGCGATCATCTCCAGCAGAAACACGCGACGGATGGCGTCGTAGCCCCGATCGTTCGGATCCTCGAGATTCGAGTAGTACCAGTAGTGCGGATCCTCCCGATCATAGTGCATCCCCCGGGACTCCCCGCCGTGAATCCCGTGCCCCAGCATCACACCCCGCACGTCCACCAGGTGCACGTGCGAGTGCCGCTTCGACACCCGCTCGATCACCGCATTGTACGCCTCCAGCACGCGCAGCCCTTCCGGCCACGCGGGCAGCCCGGCCGACTCGATGTCACCCACCGCATCCGTCGGATCGAAGATGTTCGCCAGGAACACGTCGCACCCGCCCGGGAACTTCCGTTCGAGCAGCCGCAGCATCTCGTCCAGCCGCGCCTCGAACGCCGCGATCCACGGCTGCGCCTGGTCCCAGCTTGCGCCGTACATCGCTCCCTCGCGGGGAGGCGTCCGGCCGTAGTCGTGGATCAGGTCGTTCCCGCCGGTCGTCATCACCACGACCGCACGCTGGTCCTCCGGCGCGACCGGCAGCCCACGGATCGTCTCGAAGTGCTCCAGCGAGGTGCTCCCGTTCCTCGCCAGGTTGCGCGCGGTCAGCTTCGGCAGAACCCGCGACAGCGAGCGCCCTTCCATGTCCTCCCACTCGTCGGTTGGATTGGTGAAGAGCCGCTCGAAGTACGAGTGCCCCGGCGTCGAGCCGTAGCCGGCGGTGACGCTGTCCCCGAAGCCGACGAGGACTGTCGGCGCGTCGGACCAGGGTTTCGCGAAGGGTTCGCGCGCGACGGCGGGCCCCGCCGGGCCCGGTCCGACGGGCCGGGCGAGCTTGAAGTGGATCCAGGCCCCGACCGCCGCGACGGAGGCGATCCCGATCGAGGCGAGGGCGAGCCGGTCCGCTCGCATGGCGCCTCCCTACTGCCACCGCGACAGGTAGGCCTCGACCACCTTCCGCACCGCCTCGCCCTTGCCTTTCAGGTACCAGCTCCGCCGGACCTCGAACACCGCTACGAACCCGATGAGCGCCGCGCCGACCACGAGGATCCACCACGCGGCGGAGAGCTGCTGCTCGACCATCCATTCGACGGACTTCACGACGACGAGCCCGACCAGGCCCGCGATGCCGGCCAGCGCTTC
>JADLHC010000164.1 GCA_020849035.1 Planctomycetia bacterium | reverse complement strand
GTAGTCCATCGTGCCGTAGCCGCGGGTGATGGACTTCATCTTGTCGTAGAAGTCGAAGATGATTTCCGCGAAGGGAATGTCGTAGCTCAGGATGACGCGGATCGGGGAGATGTACTCCTGGGCGACGAATTTCCCGCGGCGCTCGAGGCAGAGCTTCATGCAGTCGCCGATGGACTCGGTCGGGCAGATGAGCTTCAGGCGGCAGATCGGCTCGCGGAATTCCTCGATCTCGTTCTCATCCGGCAGCTTCGCCGGGTTGTCGACCCGGATCGTCTCCTTCGCGCCGCCGCGGACGTTCCGCACGACTTCGTACGTCACGTTCGGCGCGGTCTGGATCACCTCCACGTTCATGTCGCGCTCGAGCCGCTGCTGCACGATCTCCATGTGCCGGAGGCCGAGGAAGCCGCAGCGGAATCCGAATCCGAGCGCTTCCGACGTCTCCGGCTCCCACGTGAACCCCGAGTCGTTCAGCGACAGCTTCTCGAGCGCCTTCTTCAGCTCCGTGAAATCCTGGTCGTTGGTCGGGTAGATGCCGCAGAACACCATCGGCTTCGGCTCGCGGAAGCCGGGGAGCATCTCCACCGTCGAGCCGAACGTCGTCACCGTGTCGCCGACGCGCACGTCGCGGATCTGCTTCAGCCCGGCGATGATGTAGCCGACCTCCCCCGCCTTCAGTTCGCCCGTCGCCACGCGCTTCGGCGTGAACACCCCGACTTCCTCGACCTTGTGCCGCGTCTGCGTCGACAGCAGCGTGATCTCCTGCCCCGCCTTGATCGTCCCGTCCTCCAGCCGCACGTGGATCACGACGCCGCGGTAGCTGTCGTACACCGAGTCGAAGATCAGCGCCCGCAACGGCCGTCCCGGCTCCGACTCGGGCGGGTCGACTCGCTTGATCACCTCCGCCAGCAGCTCCGGCACCCCTCGCCCCGTCTTCGCGCTGATCTGCAGGATCTCCTCGGCGTGCACGCCGAGCGAGTTCGTCATCTCCGTGATCGTCTCTTCGATCTGCGCGTTCGGGGAGTCGACCTTGTTGATCACCGGCACGATGTCCAGGTTCGCGTCCAGCGCCAGCAGAGTGTTCGCCACCGTCTGGGCCTGCACCCCCTGCGTCGCGTCCACCAGCAGGATCGCCCCTTCGCACGCCGCCATCGACCGGCTCACCTCGTACGTGAAGTCCACGTGCCCCGGCGTGTCGATCAGGTTCATCAGGTACGGCTTCCCGTCCACCGCGTACTTCATCGCGACGGATTTGGCCTTGATTGTGATCCCGCGCTCCCGCTCGAGGTCCATCGAATCGAGAAGCTGGGCCTGCATCTCCCGCTGCGTGACCGCGCCCGTCAGCTCGAGGATGCGATCCGCGAGCGTCGACTTGCCGTGGTCAATGTGCGCGATGATGCAGAAGTTCCGAATCGTCTCCAGGCGCATCCGGCGGCTCCAAGGAGGCCCGCGTCGTTCCCCAGCTTCGCCGGGACGATCCGCAGGCCTTTCGATACGTTGGGAAGGGCCTCACGCTCCACGGCGGCGCGGATCGGGCCGAAGAGGATCTCTCCGGCGCGCGCCACGCCCCCGCCGATCACCACGATCTCGGGATTGAGGACGTTCGCGAGGTCCGCGACGGCCATCCCGATCATTTCCGCCATCTCCGACACGATCGTCACCGCGAGGCGCTCCCCGCGCCGCGCGGCGTCGACCACGTCCTTCATCCCGTCCGCCTTATTCCCCGCCCCCCGGTAGCGCTTCAGGATCGCCTGCGCCCCCGCATACGCCTCCAGGCACCCGCGCCGGCCGCAGAACAGGCACCGCCGCCCGCCCGGATGAACCTTCACGTGCCCCACCTCGCCCGCCGCACCGTCGCGGCCGTGCCACACCTCGCCGCCCAGCACGATCCCGCCGCCCACGCCCGTCCCGAGCGTCAGCAGCACCACCGACCCCGCGCCTTTCGCCGCCCCGTACAGGTACTCCGCCAGCGCCGCGGCGTTCGCGTCGTTCTCGATGCACGCGGGCCGCCCCGTCGCGCGGCTCACCAGCCCCGCGACGTTCACCCCCGCGCTTCCCAGCTTGTTGTCAAACAGCACCACCCCGCGCTCCGGGTCGAGCGGCGTCGGCCACCCGACCCCGACCGCCCTCGCCCGCCCCGCCTCGCGCTGCAGGTCCGCCGCGACCTCCGCCACGCGCGCCACCACCGCCCTCGGCCCGCCCGGCGGCGTCGCCACCTCCCGCTTCGCCACCATCCGCCCCCGCCGGTCGACCGCGCCGGCCTTGATCGCCGTTCCTCCGACGTCGACGCCGAGCACCAGGTCGAGGGACATAAGCCCCTCAATCTAGCCGAGTTTGCCGGGGGCCGCAATGCCTCTCGCCCCGTTATACTCGCCCCGTGCACCGAGGCCTCCGCATCCTGATCGCCCTGCTCACCGCCTCCGTCCTCCTCGCCCAGGCGGCCTGCCACAAGAAATCCTCGGGGGGAGGAGGAAGCGGCTCGGGAGGTAGTTCCTCGTCGGGGGGTGGAAGCCCGTCGCCGGAGCCGCCGCCCGAGCCGGTGGACGAGGATCCGTCCGAGTTCAGCGTGGCGATTCGCGTGGTGGACGAGTCCGGATTGCCGATCGTGGGAGCGACGGTGACCTGGGAAGGGGGTGCCCCGGTCACGCCCGCGGACGGGACGGTCGTACTCGCGGGGCTGCAGGGCCCGATCGCCGTCGTGGCGTCGGCCACGGGATTCCTGACCGAGCCCGCGATCTTCGACCGGCCGGAAGCCGGCGCAGTGCAGGACGTGCGCCTGTGGGCGGCGATCTCCCCGACGGGGCAGCGCCGCGTCTCGATGCACCTGGCCGGCGACTGCATGCTGGGGAGGAGATACGTCGCGCCGGTCGACGACGACACGCCCGTCGTCGTCCCGGGCGACGGAGGAACCAGCGCCCGGGCCGTCGTCTCCGCCATCGCGCCGATCTTCAGGGCCGCCGACCTTCAGTCGGTGAACGTCGAGTCCGTCATCGGGCCCCTGCCTGCGTCGGCGGCCTATCCGAAGAAGCTGTTCACGATCCAGTCCGTGACCGAGATCACGGCGCTGCTGGACGAACTGGGAATCGACGTCGCGGTCCTTGCGAACAACCACATCAGGGACTGGCAGGAGCCGGGAATCTCCTCGACTCTCTCCGCGCTGGACGCCGCGGGAATTCCCCGCACGGGCGCGGGGCTCACGGAAGCGGAGGCAGCCGCGCCCGCCACTTACGACGTCAACGGGCTCGAGATCGGCTTCCTCTGCTATTCGACGATGTCCGGGGACACGGTGAACGACGAGTTCCCGCTCGACGCGGATCCTGAGCCCTCGCCTCTCGATCCGGGTCAGGCGTGGAAGTACGAGTTCCGGAGCTGGGGCTACTCCGGGCCCATCGTCACGATTCCGGCAGCGTCGCGCCGCATCGGATCTGCCTGGGTCGAGATCGACGCCTGGGATTCAAGTTCCCTGGACCCCGCGGAGCGCGCCGCCCTGTGGTCCTCCGCGATCGCGGTTTACCCTGAACTCCAGGACTGGGTCGCTCGCCGGGGACACGGCGGCGCGAACTACTTCCTCCCCAGCCGTGTCGCCGTCGACGTGCCGGCCCTCCGGGCGGCCGGCGCCGACCTCGTCGTCGTCCAGATTCACTCCGGTTACAACACCTACGACGACTTCGCCAGCATGTTTGCCAGCGACTCCGCCCGTGCGGCGATCGACGCAGGCGCCGACCTCGTCGTCGGCCATCACCCCCACGTCCTCAACGGACTCGAGTTCTATAACGGGAAGCTCATCGTCTCGAGCCTCGGGAACTTCGTCTTCGACCAGGACTTCCTCCCCACCTTCACCTCCGCGTTCCTCCGGGCCGTCTTCGAGGAATCGACCGTCCTCGACTTTCGTCTCGTCCCGCTGACCATTCACCGGTATCGCCCGATCCCGGTAGCAGGACCGGCGTCCCGCGACGTGATGCGGTTCCTCCACGAAAGGTCGCTCGTCGACGCCCGCCTCTTCCGCCTGTCCGGACAGGTCGCGGCCGTGCTCACGCCGCTGCCTGCGGGCTCCGAGCACCCCGAACTCGTGCTCGACCGCCACCTCGTCAGGATCCAGCCCGGTCCCGGCTCCACCTCCGCCTTCCCGCTCGACCTCGAAGCCGGCGAACTCGCCCTACTCACGGACGCCCCCCTCACCCGCTCCCGCGCCTCGGGCGGAGCCCCGCTTCCACCCCTCCAGTTCGGCCGGGACATCTTCCGCTGGGGTCACTTCGATGACGCCGCCGCGGACGGGGCCTCCAAGGGCGGGTTCTTCTGGTACACCCCCGCCGCCGACTTCGACCACAAGCGCATCCTCGCCCCCGGGGACGCCCCCTCCCCTTTCCACTCCCTCTTCCTGCGCCGTCTCTCCTCCAACATCTCACGGACCAGGGTCCGCCCCGTCGCCCGCATCGTCACGACCGCCAACCGCCTCTTCACCGACGCCGGCGGCCTCGCAATCCCCGCGGACGGAACCGCGTCCTGGTCCGTCCTCCTCAGGGCGCGGCGCAGCGGCGAGGGCACCACGACCCTCATCCTCGATGTGCACCACTTCGATACCTCCGTGCCGAACGAAGAGCCGGATGCGGCGTTCCTGCGCACGGTGGAGTTGACCTGGTCCGTGCCGTCGGACGGGGAGTGGCATGACGTCGTCGTCGACATTCCCGCGTCGACGTGGGATCCGGTCGGAAGCGATGAAGCGAATCAGGCGCTCCTGTATGTGGCGCTCTATCCTGTGGGCGACGACTGCGACCTGTGGGTCGACGACCTGATGTTCGTCGAGTGGCGGGACGCGGGCGCGTTGCCGGATTTCCCTTTCAGCGTGGACGCGATCCGGTCCCCCACGGGCAGCGCGGCGAGCGCCACGCTCGAGCGCAGGGATCGATAGTGCGACCGGGTCTGCCGCGCTCTCCCCGCAGGAGGATCGGGAAGGCATGCTGATCCTCGAGTCGGCGCCGGCGTGCTCCAGCGCGGGTCACCCGGGAATCGTCGTTGCATGAGATACCCCAGCCTCCTGCTTCCCGCCGCCGCCTTCGCCGCCTACGCCGTCCTCGCGTTCGCCACCGGGAATTACCTCAACGAGGCCGACAGCGACGCGCGCCTCCTCGGCGCGCTGTTCGCCCTCGACCACACGGCGTGGCTCCTCGATCCGTGGCATAAGCCCGTCCTGACCACGCTCATCGCCGGCGTCCTCCTCTTCGGCGGCGGCGCCGTCGGCGTCAAGCTCGTCCAGGCCGCCCTCGCCGCCGCCACCCTCGCCCTCGTCCGCGCCGCCGCCCTGCGCTTCGGCGCCCGCGAACGCGAAACCCTCCTCGCCGTCGCCCTCGCCGGCCTCGCGCCCTTCTGGGTCCGCGGCGTCGCCTCCGCCCTCACAGAAACCTCCTGCGCCCTCTTCCTCGCCCTCGCCCTCTGGCTCTGGTCCCGCGAACGCTTCGCCCTCTCCGCCCTCGCCACCTCCTTCGCCTTCCTCGCACGCTTCGACGCCGTCTTCTTCTGGGCGGCGTGGACGCCGTTCCTGGTCCGGAAGCGCTCCTGGGCCGGGCTCGCGGCCTTGCCGGCCGCGCCGGTGCTCTGGCACCTCGCCGGCTGGGCCGCCACCGGAAACGCGCGCTTCCTCCTCGCCAACCAGCCGCACCCGTGGGGGCACTCTCACTACGGAAGCGGCCCGTGGTGGACGTTCGTGGCGCTGCTGCCGGTGGCTGCGGGGGCGCTGGTGGTGCCGGCGGCGGCGGGTGTGAAGCGCGCGCCGCGGATTGCGGCGGTGGTGTGTGCGGCGGTGGTGGCGGGGCATTCGGTGCTCTGGACCGCGGGGATCTTGGGTTCGTACGGGATGCCGCGGTACCTGGTGACGATCGTGCCCGCGCTTGCGCTGCTCGGGGCGTTCGGGTTCGAAGCGGTGCGCGGGGCTGCGCGTCCTGCGCTGTTCGCGGTGGCGGCCGCGGCGGCGCTGTTCGTCGCCTGGTACCGGCCGGTCACGTTCCACGGGGCGCAGGCGATCGCGTACCGGGGCATCGTCACGGACCATCCGACGGTCGCGCGGCTTGCCGGCGGCGACTGGAGGCGTCCGGACCAGTGGAGGACGCTGCCTCCGGGGACGCACGTGGCGTGGGAGTCTTCCCTCGGCCCGACGGGGACGTTCTCCTCGATCCCCGCGGATCGGCTCGAGCTGGAATTCAGCGCGGTCCTCCCCCCGGAGTTTCCCTGGGAAAAGCGCTGGGAGGGCAGGATCTACCGGCTGAAGTGAAACCAGCCGCGCACCGGCGTGTTCCACGTACGACCTCCCTATCCCTGCCCACGGCCACCTGCCCACGGCCACCTGCCCACTGCCACCTGCCCACTGCCACCTGCCCACTGCCACCTCGCAACTTCCCACCGCCCCGGCTAACGTAGCCCCCATGGACTCCCCCGCCACCCGCCGTGACTTCCTCGGCCTCGCCCTCGGCGCCTGGGCCACGACGGCGGCGGCCGGAGCCGCGGCCGCGGCGGGCGTCTCGCTGTGGCCGCGCGAAGAGCCGCCTGCGACGGCGCGCGTCGGGAAATCCGCGCTGAAGGACGGCCGCGCGACGGGCTCCCTGCGCGGCGTCCCGTTCGTCCTCGTCGCCGCCCCCGCCGGCCCCCTCGCCCTGTCCCTCGTCTGCACGCACGCCCGTTGCCTCGTGAAATGGAACGAAGGCGAGCGTCGCTACGTGTGCCCCTGCCACCGCGGCACGTTCGACGCGGAGGGGCGGGTCGTGTCGGGTCCGCCGCCGGCGCCGTTGAAGCGCCTTGCGGTGACGGACGCGGGGGACGCGTGGGAGGTGACGGGTTGAGCTGGCGCGGGCTGCTGGACGGGCTGGACGTGCGGCTCGGGTGGCGCGAGGCGCGCGCCCGGGCGGCCGCGGAGCTGGCGCGCCCGCAGCCGGCGCGGGCGGGATGGGGGGTGGCGCTCGGGGGCGCGGCGCTGGGGGTGCTGGGGCTGGAAGCGCTGAGCGGGCTCGTGCTGGCGGCGCACTACCGCGCGTCGCCGGAGTCGGCGCACGCGAGCGTGGCGGCGATCCGGGACACGGTGCCGCTGGGGTGGCTGTGGCTGTCGGTGCACGCGTGGGGGACGCACGCGCTGGTGGCGCTGGCGCTTCTGCAGGCCGCCAAGGTTTTTATTTCGGGAGCGCACAAGCGCCCCCGCGAGCTCACCTGGGTCGCCGGCGCCCTCGTCCTCTTCGCCGTCCTCGGCCTTGCCGTCACCGGCCATCTCCTCCCCTGGACCAACGAGGCCTTCTGGTCCACCTCCGTCCGCCTCGGTCACGTCGAGTCCGCCCCCCTCGCCGGCCCCGCCGCCGCCCGCCTCCTCCGCGGCGGCGACGACGTCGGGGCCGCCACCCTCTCCCGCTTCTACATCCTCCACGTCGCCGTCCTCCCCGCCCTCCTCGCCGCGCTCCTCGCACTTCACCTCCGCCTCGTCCGCCGCCTCGGGCTCGCCCCGGGCGTGCCCGCCGACGAGGAGGCCGCGCGCGGCCACGCGGCGTGCAGCGAGGGCGGCGCGGCGTGGCTCCCGCAGCTCGCGCTGCGCGCCGCCGCAGGCGCCGCCGTCGCCGTCGCCGCGCTCCTCACCGTCGCCGCCCTCCACCCGCCCGGACCCGCCGCCGCCGCGGGCGGCCCCACGCCCGCGGGACTCCGCCCCGAGTGGTTCTTCCTCGCCCTCTTCCAGTTCCTCAAGCTCGCCCCCGCGCGCGTGGCCGGCCTCCCCGGCGAGTCCGTTGCCCAGCTCGTCCCCCTCCTCGCCGTCGCCGCGTTCGCCCTGCTGCCGTTCCTCGACCGCTCCCCGGCGCGCCGGCTGTCGGCGCGGAAGCTGTCGCTCGCCGTCGTGGCCGCCTGCGTTTTCGCGTGGGGCGCGCTCACCGTGCTCGGCGCCGTGTCCGACCGCGAGCTGCGCCTGTTCGGGAAAACGCGCGCGTTCGACACGTACGGGAGGCCGCGATGAAGCGCCTCCTGCTGCTGCTGGCGGCCGCCGCGGCGACCGCGGAGGCGGGAACGTGCACCGACTGCCACCCGGGCGTCGAGGAGCCCGTCCTCGCTTCGGCCCACCCGCAGACCTCGTGCACGGACTGCCACAACGGCGACGACACCGCCGCGGAGATGACCGACGCGCATGCGACGGAGAAGAAGTTCATCGGGCGGCCGAAGGCGCTCGAGTGGGCGGCCATGTGCGGCGACTGCCACCGCGAGGCCGCGCAGGCGTGGACCGCCTCGCCGCACCTCGACGCCCTCCGCAAGGGCGACCCCGCGGGAGCGACCTGCGTCTCGTGCCACGCCGCGGCCGCGACCCCTTCCGGCCACTCCCTCGCCGACTGCGGCGACGCGGGGGCGCCGTCGGCGCGGCTGCAGGTGGCGGCGACGTGCGCGAAGTGCCACGCGGACGGGGCGGCGATGGCGCGGAGCGGGGTGCGGGCGGACGCGGTGGAGCTGTACGGGAAGGGTCCGCACGGGCACAACGTGCTGGAGGAGAAGGCGGCGGACGGGCCGTCGTGCGTGGACTGCCACGACGCGCACGCTTCCCCGCGCTCGTCCGACCCGGCGTCGGCGGCTCATCCTTCGCGCCAGGCGCAGACCTGCGGGCGTTGCCACGGGGACGAGAAGGTGATGAAGCCGCACGGGCTGAGCCACGGGCTGGTGGCGAAGTACGAGGGCTCGCCGCACGCGCGGGGGCTGGACTCGGGGGCGCCGTCCTGCGCCGGCTGCCACGGTCCCCACCTCGTGCGAGTGCCGCCCGTGACGGAGATCGTCGCCCACTGCGGCCGCTGCCACGAGGGCCCCGCGCGCGAATTCGCCGCCGGGCCGCACGGGAAGGCCGTCCGGACCGACCCGCAGACGGGCGAGGCGACGCCGATGTCCTGCGAGGACTGCCATGGCGCGCACGGCGCACGCCGCCCTGAGTCGCCGTGGGCCGCGAGATCGTGCGGGAAGTGCCACGCGGCCGGCACGCCGGCGCTCGCCGACGGCGAGCGGCTCTCCTCAATCAGCGCCGACACGCGCGCCGATCTCGTCCGCCTGCACGGCCTGCTCGAGCGTGCCCGCGCGCGCGGGCACCAGGCGGGCGAGGGATGCGAGGCGCTCGCGGCCCTCGACGGGGCGTGGCAGGACATGTCCGCCCTCGCGCACGGCGTCAGCGCGGAGGCCGGTGCGATGGCGCGCACGGCGTTCGTGCGGGACGCGAAAGCCGTCGAGGAGTCGCTCGGGCGGCTCGTCCCGGGCCCGCGAGACCTGCGCTGGCTCCCGGCGATGTGGGCGTTCGTGCTCGCAGGCGTCGTGCTGATGTGGAGGAAGAGCCGCGCCTGAGCGCGCCGTCATCGAGACTGCCTACGGCCGGTACACGTACCCCAGCTTCAGCCGGTCGGGATCCTCGAAGTACACCGCGTAGTGCGGCGCCTCGATCGTCCCTTCCTCCATCGGCCCGCCATACAGGACCGTGATCCCTTCCCAGATCAGCCACTCGTGCAGCACGTCCACCGCTTCCTTCGACGGCGCCGCAAACGCGACGTGGTTGATGCCGACGTTCTTGCGGTGGAAGCCGCTCGACCGGTACGGCTCCTCGGCCTGCCGGAGGGACACGGAGAACTCGCCGTGGGTGAACGACATCCAGCCGTCCCCGGACTCGCCGCGCTCGAAGCCGAAGCGCGGGAGAAGACGCCCGTAGAAATTGCGGGACTCTTCCAGGTTCGACACGTTGAGCTCGAAGTAGTCGAAGGCGCCCCGGCGGCGGTCGACCGTGCGCGGCGGCGGCGCGGGCGCGACGTCGGCGAAGTCGCTCGCCTTCATCTGCCCCGGCAGCAGCGTCGGAGGGTCCTCCGAGCGCCGCACGCCCGGCGCCGGCTTCGCCACGCCATTCTGCATCGGCGGCGGCGCCGCGTGCGTCTCCTCGCCCGGGTACTTCAGAATCGTCCAGTTCTCCCCCGCCCGCGCCAGCACCGTCCCCGTCACCTGCGCCACCGAGTCCGACTCCTCCGCCCGTATCCCCCCGATCCGCAGCCGCCCGCCCGCCGACAGCTTCTTCGGGTACTCCCCGCTCCGCTTCAGGTGCACCTCGGTCGTCACGTTCGCGATGATCGAGTCGAACCGCCCGTGGCACTTCGCGAGCGAGCCCTCCACGAAGTGCACGCGCTCGATCCCGTTCTCCTTCACGTTCTTCCGCGCCTCGTCGAGCGCCTTGCGGTCGATGTCCGCCGCCACGACCTCCGTCGCGCCCAGCTGGATCGCGGCCATCGCGAGGATCCCCGACCCCGTCCCGAGGTCCAGCACGCGCCCCAGCGGCCGCGCCTTCGCCATCTCCTCCATCTCCAGCATCATCAGCCGCGTCGTCGCGTGGTCCCCCGACCCGAACGCCATCCCCGCGTCCACCTTGAGGTTCCGCATCCCCTCCCGCGGCTTCTCGTGCGACGGATACACGCACCACCCCCCGATCACCAGCGGCGGCGCCTTCTTCTTCCACGCCTCCGTCCAGTCCGGCTCCTCCACCCACTCCGCCCCCGACACCTTCCCCCCCCACGCCGTCGCCACCGCCCCCGCCTCCGCCGCGACGTCCTTCTGGAAATGCGCCTCCAGCACCGCGGGGTCCCCCTCCGCCACGTGCACGCCGCTGCACCCCAGCTCCGCGAGCGAAGCGGCGGCGTCCTCGGCGACGGAGGCCGGGGTGGCGAGGCGGATGCGGAAGAGCTTCATCGGGGCAGAGAATGCCAGAAGCGGCGCGGCGGGGGAAGGAGGGACATGGTCGCAACCGATCGGGCAGTCCTGTATGCTTCGGACATCGACCTGTGACTGGGACTCGATGAGCGCCGCGCCGACCAAGGACCCGAGAATTCTCGTTGCGATCGCCGCGGCGTGCATAGCCGCGCTTGCCTGCTGGAGCATGGCCCGTGGGTTTCTTCGAACCAGGCGCTCCGGGAATCGGCGACACATGCTGTCGGCGCTCGCCTCTGCGCACTTCGTCGGCGCCCTCCTGGCAGGCGGCGCGGAAGCTTTCACCGGCGCCGGGGCGCATCCCTGGCTGGACGCGACGATGTGGGTGATGCTGGCCGCGTGCGCGACATGTGCCGTTGCGTCGGCCGTGGCGCCGCCGCGGCTGCCCGTCGTCTCCGCTCCGGGCCATCCGCTTCTCCTTGCAGAGCGGCTCCATACGACCGGGAACTGGGCCGAAGCCGTCGCGCTGGCCCAGTCCGTGGCGAGCCGGGAACCGGAGCAGCACGCAGCCCGCTTAGGCCTGGCCTCTCTCCTCGCCCGCAGTGCGGAGCCGGTGGGTGCCTCGGATGTCCTTTCCCGGGTCGACCCGCAGCGGCTGGATCCCGTCAGTCGCGGGATCTGCCTGGACCTTCACTCCGAGCTTGGAGTCGCCGTGTCGCGCGAAGACGGAACCGGGACGGCGTGGCTGGTCTTCGCGGGGCTCGGCCTGCTGACGCTCGCCGCAGTCGGAAGTGCGAGCGGGCGCGAAGCGGTGGTGGACTTCCTGCCGGGGCTCGCCGCGCTTCTTCTGATCCTCGCGCTTCCGATGGGGCTCCAGTCGCTCCGGTCCCTCCGTGTCCGGCGCCTTCGCACCCCCCGACGGAACGCTCCTGCGGTCCGCGCAGCGATCGCCGAGTTGGCGGCCGCAGGCAGGCTCGATCTGGCCGTCGAACTGGGCCGCTTCCGGTTGTCCATCAGGCCCGACGACGACGACTCACGGATCGAGACGGCCGACTGCGTCCTTCGAAGCGGGGACGCGAGGCTGGCGGCGTCTGTCCTCAATGGCCTGTCCGCCGACCTCCGTCCGGAAACACGAGCTCGGCGCGAGGACATCGAGGCCAGGATCCGAACTACACTCCCTTGACCCGTGACCGATGAAAAAGGCCCCGCCTTCGCGGGGCCTTCGTCGTTCCTCGCCACTCGCCACTCGCCACTCGCCCTACCCCAGGATCTTGTGATCTTCCCCGAGGTAGATCCCCTGCAGGTTCATCTTCAGCTGCTCGGGGTTCGGCGAGAACGCCAGGCCGACCTTCTTCGTGATCAGCCCCTGGTTGATCAGCGCCACGAGCGACTGGTTGAAGTCCTGCATCCCTTCCTCCGCGCCGCCGCGGACGATGTCGCTGATCTTCTTGTCCTCGCGCTGCGCGATCATCTTCTGCACCGTCGAGTTCACGATGAGCAGCTCGACCGCCGGCACCATGCGGACGCCTTCCTTGCACGACGGGAGGAGCTTCTGGCAGACGATCGCCTTGAGGTTGAACACGAGGCCCTGGCGGATGAGGTCCTGGCGCTCGGTCGGGAACAGGTCGAGGATGCGGCCGATGGTCTGCGCGGAGCTGGACGCGTGGATCGTGCCGAACACGAGGTGGCCCGTCTCGGCCGCCTGCAGGGCGGCGTCGAACGACGCGTGGTCGCGCATCTCGCCGACCAGGATCACGTCGGGGTTCTGGCGCACGACGTGCTTCAGCGCGCTCGAGAAGCTCGTCACGTCGATGTGGACTTCGCGCTGGTTGATGAAGGACTTCTTGTCCTCGAACAGGTACTCGATCGGGTCCTCGACCGTGATGATGTGGACCCGGCGCGTCTCGTTGATGTAGTTCAGGATCGACGCCAGCGTCGTCGACTTGCCCGACCCCGTCGCGCCCGCCACGACCACCAGCCCCTGGTTGAACGTCGGGATCTTCTTCACCCCTGGCGGCAGGTTCAGCATCTCGAACGACGGGATCTCCGTGTTCACGCGCCGCACCGCCATCGCCGGCTGGCCGCGGTCGTGGAAGATGTTCACGCGGTAGCGCCCCGACCCCTGGATCGAGTACGCGAAGTCGAGGTCCAGCTCGCGCTCGTACTGCTCGATCTGCTGCTCGCTCAGGATCTCGTAGATCATCCGCCGCACTTCATCGAGCTTCAGCGGCCTGTTGCCGACGTCGTGCAGCACCGTCGCGATGCGGAACACCGGGCGCATCCCCGGCTTCAGGTGCAGGTCGCTCGCCTTGTTCTTCGTCATGGCGATGAACAGCTTCTCCATGTCCTTCCATTGCTGCTGCGGCTGGTCGTCGGCCTTCCCGAGATTGGCGAGATCTTTCAGGTCGTCCATCGTTCCTCCTGAAGTCGCGGTGCGGGTCCGAGGGCGTGTGGTGAAGCGTCGCTGAGTTTACCAAGTCAGGCGGGGGTGGCGGGAGGGTCTCCTTCGGGAGATTCCGGGGGCGGGGCGTGGAGGCCGGGGCGGGGACGCGAGGGCGGGTCCTCCGGAAGGCGCGCTGGTACGCCGGCGCCGCCGTCTCCGGAATCGGCTTCGCCGAGGCTCACGGACTTGAGGGCCGACAGGGCCAGCCTAAGGCGCGCCTCGAGGATCTCCCGGCCCGTCGAGGGGCGCAGGTCCCGGGTCAAGGCCCGGACTTCCGCGACGACGGCCTCCAGACGGAGCAGGCGACGCTCCGCCCGTGAGGCCTGCTCCCGGACGGCATCGGGACCGGACCGCACGTAGGCGTCCTGCGTCTCCCGGCGCCGCGCCTCCGCCTTGTCGAGACACGCGGCGAGACGCGCCAGCAACTCCCGGCTGGTGTCTCCCGCACCGGCCACGGCGAGCTCGAGCGCGACCGGCTCCTCGAGAGCCGGCCGCCGCTCGACTTCACCCCCCGCGATCTGGATGACGAGGTGAGGCAACGTCCCGGCCAGGAATGCGCTCGCGGGACACGGCAGGAACGGCGTGACGACGATCTCCATCTCAAGATCGCCTGTCTGCGAAAGCAGCTCGCGCTCCGGCGGAGTCGTCAGCAGGTCCATCAGGTCTCGCAGAAACTGGAGCGACAGCGGCTCCGCCGAGGGGCGTTCGAGCCTGGTGCCGACGCGGAACGTCACCGGACGCGACGGCGCGAGGAGAACCTGGCTCGCGCCTGCGGCGACAGCGGCGCGAATGAGGCGGTCGATTTCACGCTCCCGGGGGAACGTCGGGATGTCGCCGTCGGGGAAGATCGGGGGGTCGGAAGAGCCCATGAAACGAAAGCGCACCTCCCATGCGACCCTTGCCCTGCGAAGCGGTCTGGTGTCGGAGCGGGGTGGGCAAGGGCGAGGGCAAGGGCAAGGGACGACTACAGCCCTTTGCCGTAGTGCTTCTCATAGTACTCCCGGTACGCCCCGCTCTTCACGCGCGCCCACCACTCGCGGTGCTCCAGGTACCACCTCACCGTCGCCGGCAGCCCTTCCTCGAACTTCACCTTCGGGCTCCAGCCGAGTTCCTTCTCGATCTTCGAGATGTCGAGCGCGTACCGGCGGTCGTGCCCCGGGCGGTCGGCGACGTACTTGATCAGCGACTCGGTCTTGCCGACCGCCTTCAGGATCGCCTTCGTCACGACGAGGTTCTCGCGCTCGCACTTTCCGCCGATGTTGTAGACCTCGCCCGACTTCCCTTTCGTCCCCACGAGCTCGATGGCGCGGCAGTTGTCCTCGACGTGAAGCCAGTCGCGGACCTGCCTGCCGTCGCCGTAGACCGGCAGCGGCTTGTCCTCGAGCGCATTCGACACGAACAGCGGGATCAGCTTCTCCGGGAACTGGAACGGCCCGTAGTTGTTCGACGAGCGCGTCACCACCACGTCCGCGCCGAACGTGTGGTGGTACGCCAGCACCCACAGGTCCGCCGCCGCCTTCGCCGCGCTGTAGGGGCTCGACGGCTTGATCGGCGTCGTCTCCGTGAAGAACCCGTCCTTCCCGAGCGAGCCGTACACCTCGTCCGTCGAGATCTGCACGAACCGCTTCACCTTCGCCTTCACCGCCGCCTCCAGCAGAGTCGCCGTCCCCTTCACGTTCGTGTCCAGGAACGTCTGCGGCTCGTAAAGCGAGCGGTCCACGTGCGACTCGGCCGCGAAGTTGTAGACGACGTCCGCGCCGTCCTTCAGCGCGGCGTCCACGGCCGCGCGGTCGGTGATGGAGCCGCGCACGAAGCGGTAGCGCGGGTGCTCCTCGACCTCGGCGAGGTTCTCGAGGTTGCCCGCGTAGGTCAGGGCGTCGAAGTTCGTGACGTGCGCCTCGGGGCGCTCGCGGAGCAGGAACCGCACGAAGTTCGAGCCGATGAAGCCGCATCCGCCGGTGACGAGGATTCTCATGGGGGGCGGATTCTAGGGCGCGCGGGCGGCTAAGTCTTGCCCTTTTCCCCGAACGGCTGCGCGGCCTCGACGAAGTCTCTCGCCTCCTTGAAATCGCGGTAGACGGAGGCGAAGCGGACGTAGGCGACCGAGTCCAGGTCGCGGAGTTCCTTCATGATGAGCTCGCCGATTTCCTTGCTGGGGACTTCGCGTTCGAAGCGTTCGTAGAGTTCGAGTTCGATGCGGTTGACGACGTCCTCGATGCGCTGGGTTTCGATGGGGCGTTTCTGGCAGGCTTTCTGGATGCCCTCGAGGATTTTGCGGCGATCGAAGGGCTGACGGGAGCCGTCCTTTTTGATGACGACGAGGGGTTGTTCTTCGGTGCGTTCGTAGGTCGTGAAGCGTCGGGAGCAGGCGAGGCACTCTCGGCGTCGGCGGATGGAGGCGCCATCAGAGGTCGAGCGTGAATCGATGACCTTGTCGTCATCGGCCTTGCAGAAGGGGCAACGCATGATGTTGTGGGCGGCTAGCCGTTCACCCTCAAGGGATAGTGTGAATTGTGACGCAAGACGCGGGCTTCGTCAAGGACTGGGATTGGTGTTACCTTGACGTAACACTCATGCCCTGCGTAACCGGGAGAACTCCTCCCTGCAACAACGCGCGCGTAACCCATTGCTGCCATGATACTTGCAATCGAGAAGCTGCCGATGCGGGCATTCCGTTTGCTCCTCATGGTCCCCATGCGTCCATTGCTCGCCCTCGCACTTCTCACCCTTCCCGCCTGGGCCGAGCAGATCGCCACAACCACCATCGAATGGATCGCCCTCTCCCCCGAGTCGCATGCCCTCTGGGTCGAGGGAACCGCTCCCGACGGTCCGATGACCCTCGAACTCCGCGTCGCCGACGACCCCCTCGTCGTCGCCACCCGGGAAACGATCGCCTCCGACGGCCGCTTCTCCAGCCTCCTCCGCCCCGGTCGCCTGCCTGCGGCCTGCTACTCGCTGGAGATCTCCGCCACGCGCGCCACGGCGCGCTTCGGCGTGACCCGCGGCACCGAGGAGGAACGCGATGCCTACTCGAAGCCGGAGTCGGCCTGGCTCGGCGGCGCCTACGACCGGATCGTGAAACTGACGGACGAACTGCAGCGCGTGCGTGCGGACTGCCTGCCGGAACACAGCCTCGAGCGCTGGGCGCTCTGGTCGCCCGGATGGGAGTCGCGCCGCGTCTCCCTGGCGCGCGAACTGGAGGATTTCCGGGCAGGACGCGGGGTCCTCGGCCGCGCCCGCGAGTTCTACCGGCTGGTCTCCAGCCTCTGCTTCGCCAAGACGCTTCACGACCTCTACGCCGCCGAGCTGAACTCCCGGGGGGGAGAGCCCGGCGGCGCGGAGGCATCGGACTGGTCGGCGGCGCTGAGCGAGCAGCTGGACGGATTCCGCGAAGCGCGCACGCCGGTGACGGCGGAGGACATCGCGCGGTGGGCGGAGGAGCTGGCCGACGAGGACGCGCTCGTGCGCGAGCGCGCGAGCCATGGGCTCGCGCGGGCGGGCGAGGCGGCGCGGGCGACGCTGGTGCAGGTCCGCGCGGGCCGCGACCGCGAGGCGGCCGCCCGCGCGCGCGAACTGCTCCAGCGGCTCGATCGGCGGTAGCCCTACTTGCCGATGCAGAACCGCGCGAAGACGCGGTCCAGGATCGCCTCCGGCGTCACCGGCCCCGTCGCCTCCCCGAGGGCATCCAGCGCCTCGCGCAGCTCCAGCGCGACAAACTCCTCCGCCACGCCGCCCTCGACCGCGGCGCGCGCCGCCGACAGGCTCTTCCCCGCTCGCTCCGCAACGTCGCGCTCGCGCGAGGACAGGGCGGCCGCGCCGGCCGCGGAGGCGCGGCGGACGAGAAGTGCGATGCGGGCGCGCAGGCGGGGGATGCCTGCGCCGGTGACGGAGGAGACGCGGAGCGCACGGCCGGGGAGTTTGGCGGACCCCAGGTCGGCCTTCGAGAGGACGAACAGCTCCCGCGCCGGGTCGAAGGCCGGCGGCGCTCCCGGGCGGGTGCCGTCGCGCACATGGACCACGATGTCTGCGCGGTCGCGGGCGCTCCTGCCTCGACTCGCCGCGTCCGCGTCCGGACCCGGCGGCCACGCCGCGTCGCCCGGCGCATCGGCGAGGCGGACGAGGACAGCGCCGAGCGCCAGGGCCGCCTCGCGAACGTCCCGCGTCGTCCCCGGCGTCCCGGACACGAGGCCCGTCCCGCCCGTCAGCGCGTTGAACAGCGATGTCTTCCCCGCCCCGGGAGGGCCCGAAAGCACGACGAGGAGCGCGCCCTCGTCCGGCGGTGCGGAGCCGGCGGCCCGGACCAGCGACTCCCGAAGCGTTTCGATCCGCTCCGCGATCTCCGCGCGAGGCGCGCAGGGAACGTCGTGCTCGATGAAGTCGATGGACGCCTCGACGTCGGCGAGCAGCGCCGCGAGCTCGCCGGAAACGGCTGCCAGGGCCGAGCCCGACGCGCCCGCGAGCCGGTCCGCCGCAGCCCTGAGCGCCGCGTCGTCCCGGGCGCGGATCACCGCCATCACCCCTTCAGCCTGCGCCAGCGTGAGCCGCCCGTTCTCCACCGCGCGCCGCGTGAACTCCCCCGGCGCAGCCTCCCGCGCGCCGGCTGCGAACACCCGGCGCAGCGCT
>JADLHC010000163.1 GCA_020849035.1 Planctomycetia bacterium | reverse complement strand
TCCTCGGCGAGCTGTTCGGCGTCGGGGGTCGGGGGGTGGTGTCGCAGCATGCTGGGAGGAATTATACAGGCCGGTCGCGCGGCCCCGCGACGCATCTCTGCGCGAGAACCTCGCCAACTGTGTGCACGCCCGGGCGCCTTCTCCTGCCCCGTCCTGCCCTCTCTTGCCCTCTCCTGCCCACTCGATGGGTTTTTGGGGAGGCTTTCCGCGCGGACCACCGTGCCCTCTCCTGCCCTTCCCTGCCCTCTCCTGCCCCGTCTCGCTTCATCGGATTGTCGATCCGAAGGTTGCGGGTTCGAGACCCGTCGCCCTCGTCGGAGCAAGCCGCGATCACCTCGCGGCTTGCAGTGTTTTCCGCCCACGCGCTGACCCGGACCGCCCCCGACAGGACTGACGCGGGGCGGTCATCGGATCCGCCGCCGCCCCTCCAGACCGGGGCGTCGGCTACGGAGCGGCGCGCACATGGAAGACTCGCTTCGGATCGTGCGGTCCGCTGCCGATGACGACCAGGTGCCCCAGGTCGACCAGCCGCCGCAGCCGATCCTGCGCGGCCCGGGACGTGCGGCCGATGGAGACCGCGATGCGCCGCGTGGAAACCCCCGGCGTGCGGCGAACGAACTCCACGATCCGCGCGTCGATGGGATCCAGGGCCGGGGCAACTTTCCGCTCCCGCCGCAGGGTGACCCGGAACCCGCTCCCGAACTCCTCGAGCTCCGGGTCCGCCAGGCCCGCCTGCCGGCACGCCTCGATCATCCGCTGCACCCCGCTTCCCCACTGCTCGATCAGCCCCAGCTCATGAAAGACCCGCCCGATGACCCTGTTCCGGAGCTTGGAGACGCCCTGCCGGATGTCCTCGATCGTCAGCCCCGGTGGAAGCCCGCCGGGGTTGTCGACCTCGACGCGGTCGCGGAAGATCGCGATCCGCAGCGGGGTCCCGCGCTGGGAGTAGTCGGCGTGCACGAGGGCGTTCACGATCGCCTCGCGAAGCGCGACCTCCGGGAACTCGGGCACCTCCGCGTGCCGCGCGCCGGCGATCCGGAGGGCCGTGCGCGTGTTGCGGCGCACGAAACGAAGCGCTTCTTCCACCACGAGGGGCAGGTATCCGGTCAGGTTCGCCGAGTCGAGGATCTGGCTGCGATCCGAGGTGGCGAAGCACCCGGCGCGGAGCCAGGCGTCGGGGAAGCGGGCGAGGCGGTCCTTCCCGAAGAGGAGGACGCCGCCGACGGTCGGGACTTCGCGCCTGCGGGTCCTGACGAGGAGGTGGAGGGCGCGGAGTCCGGCGCGGGTCAGGCGGCGGACGGGGGCGAAGCACTCGGAAGCAGCTCGGAAGTCGATGGCTTCCGAGTCCAGGTCGGGCATCGGCTCCTCGTCGAACGAGCGGCCGTGAACGACGCGGGCGAGTTCCGCGACGACGGCGGCGTCGGCCCGGCGGTTCGAGGAGCCGACGCGGACGTAGACGCCCGCGGGGAATCCGTCGGACTTGACGAAGTGAGGGCGGCCGGGGCTGGGGAAGACCTCGACGGCGAGGAGGTAGCCGGTTCGCCGCGCCGAGAAAGATCAGCGGCGAGGCGTTGACCACGGCGAGATCAGCCACGCGCGATCTCGCGCTTCAGGTCCTCCGCGTCCACCTGGAACACGTCCACCGTGCGGTGCGCCAGCTCGGCGAGGAAAGCCTTCAGCTCCATGCCCGCGATCTCGGCGGCGCGCTCCATGCTGATCTGCCCCTGCTGGTACCAGTGCATCGCGCCCGCGACCCGCAGTTCCGCCGCGAACTCGTGCGGCGCGCGCCGCAGCGCGGTGAAGGCGGAGTCGGGAAGGGTGACCTGGATCGTCGTCATGCGGGGCATTCTACCGGAAAGGAGCATGGGGCCGTCATGCCGGCTGCCGGGACGGCGGGCAGCGCACCTGTCTATGGCTGCAAACCGTGCAACCTGTGTGCATGGCCGGGCGCCCTCTCCTGCCCCATCTCGCTTCAGACGGGCGCAGTCTCCGGGGAGGGAATCACTCTGATGCGCCGTGCGCTCGTCCGCGTTCTCGCCGCGGCGCTCGCGTTCGCCGCGCTCCCGGCCGGCGCCGCGGCGCCCGTCCCCGCCCCGTGTACCATGCGGCCGTGCATGGCGAACAGGCCTACCTCTTTCGACACGCCGTCCTGAGGGACGCGGCCTACCAGCTCCAGCTTCCGACGGACCGCGCGCGCCTTCACGCGGTGGCGCTCGCCGCGATCGAGGCCGTGTCGGGCGGGCGGCCGCCGGCGCTTCCGCCGCTGGAGGAGTCGTTCGGCCGGCGGTGGGCGACGCATCCGACGGACCCCCTGGCGGCCGCGCTCGCCGCGCACGCCCGCCTCGCGGCCGGCGCGCCCGGCGGGTCCGCCGCGGAGCTTCGCGAGGCGCTCCGGCTCTATGCGAGGCGGGCGGCGCACCATGCGGAAGCGCACGGCGGCGCGGGCGAGGCGGAGCGGCACTGGAGGGCGCTGGCGGACCTGCTGGACGGCGTCGGGCGCGGCGACGCGCTGCGGCGGGCGGCGGTGGACGCGTTTCGGGCCGGGCGATCGCGCGAGGCGGAGGCGCTGTTCCGGGAGGCGCTGGCGGCGTTCGAGGCGGCTGGGCACCGGCGGCTGGAGGGCGTCGCGCTGGGAAACCTCGCCATCCTCCTGCGCAACACGGGGAGGACGGCCCAGGCGCAGGAAGCGTACGAGCGGGCCCTGGAGATTCACCGGGGCGTCGGCAACCGCGCCTCCGAGGGCATCGTGCTCGGCAACCTCGGGGCGCTTCACCAGCACTCGGGCCGCCTGGACCGCGCCGGGGAGCTGCTGGCCGCGGCGCTGGAGGTTCATCGGGAGGTGGGGAACCGGCAGGCGGAGGGGGCGGTGATGGGAAGCCAGGCGGGGGTGCTGAGGCTCCTGGGGAAACCCGGGCCGGCGGAGGAGGCGGCGCTGGAGTCGCTTCGACTCCTTCGCGCGGTGGGGGACCGCCGTTCCGTGGGGGCGGGGATCGCGGCGCTGGCGGTCCTGTACCGGGAGACGGGGCGGGAGGAGCGCGCGGAGGAGGCGTTCGGGGAAGCGCTTGCGATGCTGCGGGAGGCGGGCGAGAGGCGTGCGGAGGGGGTGCTGCTGTCGGACCTGGCGGGGCTGCTGGCGGACGCGGGGCGGCTGCCGGAGGCGTTCGAGGCGCAGGAGCGGGCGACCGGGATCGCGCGGGAGGTCGGCGACCGCGCGGCGGAGGGGATGGGGCTGAGCAACCTGGGGAACCTGCTCGCCGGGAGCGGCCGAGGGGAGGAGGCGGAGCGGCGCTACGCGGAGGCGCTCCGGATTCACCGGGAGGTCGGCGACCTTCGCTACGAGGGGATCACGCTGGGCAACCTGGCCGTCCTGCGGGCCGGACCGGCCGCGCGGAGGAGGCGGAACGGCTGTTCCGGCAGGCGCTCGAGCGGCACCGCCGCGTCGGCGACCGCCGCTTCGAGGGAATCTCCCTCTGCGAGTTCGCGATCGTCCTCGCCGCGACGGGCCGCGGAGACGGGGCGGCCGCGGCCTGGTCGGAGGGGGCGGCGATCCTGTCCGGGCTGGGCGACACGGGGGCGCTGCGGCGGCTGTCCGGGCGGATGACCTCCGCCTGCGCCGGGGCCGGGCTGGCCCCGTTCGAAGTCCCTCCGCCGGCCGGGACCGTTTCGCAAGGAAACCGTTGAGAAATCCGGGGGCTTTCCGGCAACTCCGGGAATGCCAACTTCCGGATTCGCTGTTACAGTCCGGCGATGCCCCTGCGCCCCCCCCGGATGTCCGCTCCCCTCCTCGCCGCGGCGGTGCTTGCCGCCGCGGGATGCGGCGACTCGAAGGAGCCGCGCGTCTACCGCGCGCCGAAGGACGTGCCGTCGCCGCTGGCGCGCGGCGGCGGGGGACACACGCACGAGCCGGCGGTGACGGCGCCGAAGTGGGTCGTGCCGGCGGGGTGGAAGAAGCTGGGCGAGCAGGAGATGCGGTTCGCGACGTTCCAGGTGGACGCGGGCGACCCGAAGCTGCAGGTCGTCGTGTACAACTTCGGGCCCGAGTCGGGGGCGGTGCTGGCGAACGTGAACCGCTGGGAAAGCCAGATCGGGGCGAAACCGACGGCGGAGGCGGACCTGGGTAAGGTGGTCACGCGGCTCGAGAGCAACGGGCTGACCATCAGCGCGGTGGACATTCACGGGCCGGCGCCGGCGGGCGAGACGGAGGGGGTGCGGATGCTGGCCGCGATCATCCCCGTCCCCGGGAAGGTGTGGTTCCTGAAGTTCACGGGCGCGGAGTCGAAGGTCGCGGCGCACGCGGCCGAGTACGATGCGTTCCTGAGGTCGATCTCGTTCGAGGGCGGCGGCAAGCCATCGGGCGGCGACGCCACGCCGGGGCTCAAGTCGTACCGCACGCCCGCCGGGTGGACGCTCGACCCCGAACCGCGCCCGATGCGCGTCGCCACGTTCCGGGTCCAGGGCGACGGCGGCGAGGGGGAAGCGGTCGTCAGCATGCTCCCCGGGGAGCAGGCCGGCACGCCGGAAGCAAACATCAACCGGTGGCGCTCGCAGATCGGCCTCGGTCCCGTGAAGGACATGGCCGCCGCCGCGGGCGAGCCCATCGCCGTCGGGGACGTGAAAGGCACCCTGTGGGACTTCGGGGACGAGGGCGAGCCCGCGCCCTCGGGAAAGCGGATGATCGTCGTGCAGGCGGTGCGGGCGGGGAACCTGTGGTACCTGAAACTGACGGGGCCGGCGGCGCTGGTCGCGGCCCAGAAGAAGGCGCTCGTCGACTTCGCCGCCTCGATCGAGTTCGGGACAACCGGAGAGTAGGGACACCGTGAAAGCCGCGCTCAAGGCCCTTGCGTCGCTCAAGCTGACCGTCGCGCTCCTGGCGGTCTCGATGCTGCTCGTCTACGCCGGGACGTGGGCGCAGGTCGACACCGGGATCTGGCAGGTGCAGAAAAAGTACTTCCACAGCTTCTTCGTCTGGGTCCCCTTCCAGGTGCTCCTCCCGCGACCCGAGGCGGGGCAGTCCGGCGTCCCGGGGGGCTTCCCCCTCCCCGGCGGCTACACCATCGGCGCGCTGATGCTGGTCAACCTCATCGCGGCGCACGCGATGCGTTTCGCGTTCACGTG
>JADLHC010000162.1 GCA_020849035.1 Planctomycetia bacterium | reverse complement strand
GCCCTGTGGGACGAACTCGCACGCGTTGTCGTAGCCGTAGACGTCCTTCCAGCGCGCCGGATGGAACGGCTTGGTCGAGAGCACGAGGTCGTACTCCCCGACGGCCGACCGATGGGTGACTCCGGAGCTGTGCGGGGAACAGTCCGGATAGACGTTCACGGTCGCGACTCCCGCCTTTTTCAGCGCCCTCAGGGCCGGGGTGTCCACGTGGGTTCCCTTGTACGTCATGACGGCATCGGGCCGGGAGCGCGTCGCCGCCTCCAGCAATCCGGCCCGGAATCCCCGCATCCGCATGGGTCGGGACAGCCGGTTCATCGCCCGGAGAACCAGCGATTCCCGCGCCGGGAACCACGCGTCCTCCGGGAATTCCTCGAGCGTCACGCCCGGCCTGCGGGACAGGGCTTCCCGCATGCTGCGGGCGCACGACCCGAGCCATGTCTCCCCGACGTACAGGAGCTTCACCTCCGCCCGCCTTTCCCCTCCGGGCGGCCGCTGATCGCGGTCTGCACCGCGGCGCGAATTCCCGACGCGGCGGCGTCGCTGCTCCACGCCGAGATGCGTCGACGCGCGGCCATCCCCAGGCGCGCAGCCGCGCCGGGCGAGTCGAGGAGCGAGGCGAGGCGTGAGGCGAGGGCTGCGGCGTCGCCCGCGGGGAAGACGAAGCCCGTCTCGCCGTCTGTCACGAGGTCTTCCGCGCAGCCGACCGCGGAGCTCACGATCGCCGGCACCCCGAACTGCATCGCTTCGTTGACTACGAGCCCCCATGTGTCCTGCACGGACGGGAGGACGAGGGCGTCCGCGGCGGCATAGAAGCGCCCGATGTCCCGCTGGTTGACGAACCCGGCGATACGGAATCGGTCGCCGACCGCGGCACGCGCAGCAGATTCGACCGCGGCGCGCTGTTCCCCGTCGCCGACGAAGACGAGGCGGAGGCGCGGCCGGGCGAGGAGGCGCGCGGCCTCAACGAGGAGCAGCGGCGCCTTGCGGGGGATGAGCTTGGCGCTGAGCAGCGCGCAGAAATCCTCCGGCGCGAGGCCGAGCGCCGCGCGGGACGCTTCGCGGGGAAACGCTACGCGCTGCTTCTCGAACAGCGCGGTGTCAACGGAGTACGGCGAGTGGAAGAGCCTCTCCGCCGGGACGCCGAGGCGCTGGAGGTGGCGCCGGGCGGGGGTGCCGATGACGCAGAAGGCGTCGATGTGACGGTAGAAGCGCCTGAGGACGGCATCGCGGACCACGCTCCGGAGGGACGAGCGGCCGCCCGGCGGCGGGGCGTCCGTGAACTCGCCGCGGGCGAGGGTGGCAAGGCCGGCGGCGCGGGCGGATGACACGGCCTGCCGTTCGAACGCGTGCATGTAGCCGTGAACGAGAACCGCGTCGAGGCGCTCTTCGCGGAGGATCCCCGCCGCCCCCGTGAGCGACACGCTGCGGGGCCTCGAAAGGTCGGCGTCGCGCCGCAGAAACGTGTGGGCGTAGCCCTCCAGGACCGGCACGTCCCACTCGACGGGGACGCCGAACTCCGGATCGACTCCGCCGCGCACGCTGTGGTCGCTGAAGAAATAGACGTGAAGGTCGATGTCCGGCTGGGAGGCGAGGATCCGCCAGACCGGGGCGAAGTACTGGATCGGGTGGGTCGCGAAGATCCCGAGGCGGACTCTGCCGCAGACCGCTCCCGGGGTTGCCGTCACCGCCCTGCGCTCCGCGGCCCCGCGGCGGCGATCGCGTCCGTAATGCGGTCTGCCGCCCCTCCGTCCCAGAGCGGCACGGCGCAGGTCTTCCGGGCGGGGTCGGCTATGGCGGACTCGAAGGCTCTCGCGACTGCGGGCCCTGCGCGCGCGACCAGCCGGTTCGTGCCGCGTTCGATCGTCACCGGCCGCTCCGTGTTCGGCCGCAGCGTGAGGCACGGCACGCCGAGGTACGTCGTCTCTTCCTGGACCCCGCCTGAGTCCGTGATTACCACGCGCGCGGCGTCCGTCAGCCCGAGGAAGTCCAGGTACCCGAGCGGCTCGAGGAACCGGATCGAGCCCGCGGCGGACTCGAGGCCGGCAGCCTGGATCTGCTTGCGGGTCCGCGGGTGGACCGGGAACACGACCGGCATCGCGCGCGCGATGGCCGCGAGCGCATCGAGGATCACCCGTAGGGCGGCGGGATCGTCGACGTTGTCCGGGCGGTGGAGCGTCACGAGCACGAACCTCTCGCGCACCAGTCCCAGTTCGTGCACGAGAGGCGTCTTCCGCGCTTCCGGGAGCAGCCGTACGAGCGAGTCGATCATCACGTTCCCGACGCGCCGGATGCGCGCCTCGCCGATCCCCTCCCGCAGCAGGTTCCGGTCCCCGTCCTCCGAGGGCGTGAGAAGCAGGTCGGACAGGCGGTCGGTCAGCACACGGTTCACCTCCTCCGGCATCGTCCAGTCCCCGCTGCGGAGACCCGCCTCGACGTGCGCCACCCGGACGCCGCGCTTCGCCGCCACCAGCGCGCACGCCAGCGTCGAGTTCACGTCCCCCACCACGACCACCCAGTCCGGGCGGTGCTTCGCCAGCGCCGGCTCGAACCCGAGCATGACCTTCGCCGTCTGCTCCGCGTGCGTCCCCGACCCGATCCCCAGGAACTCGTCCGGCTGCGGCATCCCCAGCTGCTCGAGAAACACGTCCGACATGTTCCGGTCGTAGTGCTGCCCCGTGTGCACCAGCACCTGCCGGAACTCCCCGGGGCGCTTCGCCATCGCGGCCATGACGGGCGCAACCTTCATGAAGTTGGGCCGCGCGCCCACGATGTGCATGATCGTCTGCATGCCGATCCGGGAGAGGATACCAAGAGCGCGGGGGGCCTGACAGCGGCCCCGTCAGCGCGCCGCCCGGCCCGCGACGCGCGCCAGGAGGCCGAGGTACCGCTCCGCCAGCACGGCGCGGTCGTAGTGTTCCAGGACGAAGCGCCGGCCGCTGCGGCCGCGCGCGGCGAGCGCCTCGCGGTCGGCGGCGCACGCGGCGACGGCGCCGGCGAGGGCCGCGGGGTCCTCGGGGGGAACGTAGAGGCCGGCGCCCGCCTCCTCGACCAGCCGGCGCGCCTCGCCGCCGACCGTGACGATCATCCCCCGCTCCATGCCCATGTTCTCGAAGATCTTGGACGGCAGGACGCTCTGGAACAGGGGAGTGTCCCGCAGCGTCACGAGGCCGACGTCGCTCGCGGCGTAGAGCAGGCGGACCCGGTCCTTCGGCTGCTGGCCGATGAACTGGACGTTCGTGATCCCCTCCCGCTCCGCCTGCCGCTTCAGGTCCTCCTTCTCGGCCCCCTCGCCCACCAGCACGAACAGAATGTCCCGGCGCGCCTCGAGGCGCTTCGCCGCGCGGAGAACCGAGTCGAGCGCGTGCGCCATGCCGTGGGTGCCGAGGTACAGGGCGACGAACCGGTCTCCCCATCCGAATTCGGCGCGGACGGGATTGTCGCGGGGGGCGGGGACGAAGAGCGACCCGTCCACGCCGTTGGGGACGACGTCCATGGCGTCGAGGGGGATGCCGTAGCGCGCGTGGATCTCCTCGCGGTAGCCGTGGCCCACGGTGACGATCCGGTCGGCGTTGCGGTAGAGGAAGGAGGCGACGCGGCGCAGGCCGCCGACGAGGGCGTTCTCGTCCATCGCCCCCACCGCCATGATCGACTCGGGCCAGAGGTCCCGGACCTCGAAGACGAAGGGGGCGTGGAGGCAGCGGGCGAGGACGTAGCCGGCGCAGGCGCAGAGGAGCTGCGGGGACGTGGCGACGACGACCTCGGGGCGGGACGCGCGCACGGCGCCGATGACGGTCGCCGAGACCATGAAGGACGCGTACGAGATCATGCGCCGGAGCGTCCCGGCGTTCGGCGTGGCCCAGACCCAGCTGCGGATGACGTCGATGCCGTCCACGCGCTCCCTTCGCGTCAGCCGGCCGCGGTCCTGCGGCGCAAGCACGCCGGTCGGGTGGTGCGCAAAGCCGGTGAGGACGGTGACGTCGTGCCCGCGGCGGACCCACTCCCGGGAGAGCTCGTGCACGCGGGCGGCCGGCGCTCCCATCTCCGGCGGGAAGTACTGCGACACGTAGAGGATTCGCATGGGGTCTCCGGCCTCACTCGACGGCCGTGCGGACCTCCACGGGAAGGGTAGTGGCGTCGAGGCTCCAGCCGAGCCGTAGAGTCTCGATCTCCAGCCCGTATTCGGGATGGCAGGGCCGCCGCTCCAGCGACCGGCGCAGACCCGCCGGGCCCGAGACGGTGACGGAGAGAGTCCGGCTGCCCTTCGCAACGCGCCAACCACCGGGCGCCTCTTCAGCCGTCCATCCCGGGGCCAGCAGCCAGCCGCCCGACAGGGCATGGGCGCCGCTGCCGCGCACGGTGTCGGTGATCCCGAGGCGGATTCCATCGACCGACACTTCGCGAGCGTGCACCGGCGAACCCGCGAGCCAGGCGTAACCGTCGTGCGTCCCCTTCGCCCGGAACCCCCCGGCCGCGACGGCAGCTTCGACGCCGGAAGGTCGCGCGCGGCGGCCGACCCGGAAGATGTGCCAGACCTCGCTCGAGTCGAGCCCATCCACGCAGACGGTGTTGTGCGCGGCGGTGGAGCGGTCGTAGCGGCGGCGCGCGTCGTCGTCGTAGGAGAACGTGCCGGGGTCCACGAAGAGGCGCTCGCCGTCGAAGGACGCCTCGAGGGCGAGGGAGTCGGCGTGGGCGTGGCCGGGCTGGTAGTCGGGCCCGACGGGGCCGACGTCGAAGAACACCGTCCACGGCCGGCCGTGGAAGGCGATGATTCCGGTGTCGGAGAAGTGCCGGAGGCCGTAGCGCGGCTCCGGGGAGGTTGCCGGGGGGGCGGCCAGGAAGGCGGACGGCGGGGGAGCGCCGTTGAAGGCGCCGTCGTTGAACAGCGGGACCTGCCCGTCGGGATGGCGCATCCACGCCGCCCACTCCGCCATGCGTCCCCAGGCGCTGGCCAGCTTCGCGAGTGTGTCGGGATCGCGCAGGTCGCAGGCCAGCGCTGTCAGGTCTTCCATCACGTGCAGGTGGTACATCGGGCTTCGCTCGAAATGCCCTCCGTCCGGAAGGACCTGCTCCTCGATCTGCTCGCGGGCGAGCTCCGTGGCCGCGGCAAACCAGCGGTCGGCCGCCGGGCCGCGGAAGATCCTGCCGGCGCGCGCCAGACCCGCGGCGTCGCGGAGGAGATGATTTGCACGCAGGTCCCATTCGATGTGGCCGGCAAGGTACTCCGCCTGCGCCGCAAGGCTGGACGTCAGGGAGGGGTCGAGCCAGGCCGCGGGAAGCACGGACCAGGCCAGGATGCGGGTCGCGATGTTGTAGCTGTTCCATCCGAAGTCCGCGAATCCGCGGACCCCCGGGGGGCAGCTCGCGACCCAGTCCGCGAGGAATCCCCGGGCTGCGGCGGACGCCTCGCCGCCCTCACCGGCCAGATGCTCGATCCAGCGGTGCCCGTGGAGGTGCGCCTGCCGCAGCCGCCCCGAGGTCGCGGGCGGATGCCAGTCCGCGCCTCCCGCAAACGGCCGCTCGTCGTTCAGCAGCGTGAGGCGTCCCTCACGCCAGCGCGCCCCGGCCCCCGGCAGCGGTTTCGGGGCCGTGTACGAGGAGTCGCGCTCGAGTCCCGTGGTCGCCGCCCGCAGCCTCCCTGCAAGGTCGTACCCCGCACGCGCTTCCCTCGCCCTCATCCGCCGGTAGCGCATCCGCCACAGGATCTGGGAGAGGCGAAGGTGCCGGACCGTGCGCAGCGTCCGCAGGGCGGGCATCACGCGATCTCGAAAGGCACGCCTTCGCGGAGGCTCCGCACCGCGAGGATGGCCGCGAGGCTCACGGCCCGGAGCTCCTCCCAGGGAATCGGTGCGGCCCCGCCCGAGGCGATGGCCTTCGCGAACGCGTCGACCTCCGCGCGGTGTCCCTTGTCCTGCGCGCCGAGCGACGCCGTCCTCGTCTTCCCGCCCGCGCAGATCGTCAGCTCGCGCCAGTCTTCGAGGACGGCGATCCGGCCGCCGCCGACGATCTCGACGCGCTCCTTCGGGAACGCCTTGTCGCCGCCCGCGAGGTACCCGATGCTGCTGATCGCGCCGTTGGCGTGGCGCAGGATCATGAAGCACTGGTCGTCGCGGATTTCCGGCGCGGACGACCCGCCGACCGCCTCGGCCGTCACGCGCACCGGCGGCGCCCCTGCGAGGAACGTCGCGAGGTCGATCGCGTGGCACGCCTCGCCCACGATCCGCCCCCCGCCCGCGGCCTCGTCCTGCGTCCAGTGGCCGGGCGGAACGTCGCCGGCGTTGAACCGGATCGAGACGGTCAGCGGCGCGTTCACCCCCGCGAAGAACGCCTTCGCCTGCCGCGCGCCGGGGGCGAAGCGGCGGTTGAAGCCGACGGCGAGCAGCGGCGGGCGCCCCGGGGACGCCAGCGCGCCCTCGATGTCGTCCAGCTCCTCGACCGTGAGCGCCAGCGGCTTCTCGACGAAGACGTGCTTCCCGGCCCGGATCGCCTTCGCGACCTGCCGCGCGTGCTGGTCGTGCCTCGTCAGGACGAAGACCGCGCGGACGGCGGGGTCCGCGATCACGGCGTCCTCGTCCGTGGCCACGGCGGAGAACCCGAGCTTGTCCGCGCTCTGCGAGGCGGACACGCCGCCCGCCGAGCACACCACCGCGGGATGCAGCTTCGGGTGCGCCTTCAGCGCCGGGAGCAGCACCATGCGCGCGAAGTTCCCCGCTCCGAGGCAGCCGATCCCGATGCGGCCGTCCGCGGCGGGGGCGGAAAGCTCGATGCGGCGCACGAGCTTCGCCGGGTCCACGTCCGGGTAAGAGAGCAGGATGCCGAGGCAGGGCTCGGACCCCTTCGCGACCATCTCGTAGGCCTTCTCCGCGTCCTCGATCCCGAACCGGTGCGTCACGAGCGGCGCCACGTCCAGGCGTCCCGCGGCCATCAGGTCCAGCACCGCCTGCATGTTCCGCTGCTCCGTCCAGCGGACCCAGGCCGCGGGGTAGTCCTGCCCGCCCTCCTCGTACTTCGGGTCGTACCTCCCCGGTCCGTAGGAGCACGACACCACGAACTCGGCCTCCTTGAAATAGTACGGCCGCCGGGGCAGGTTCAGCCCGACCGCGCCGACCGCGACGACGCGGCCCCTGCGCCGGACGGCCTCGCCGGCGAGCTCGACGGGCTCGTCGGACTTCGTGGAAGCGGCGATGAGGACGGCGTCGGCGCCGAGGCCCCCGGTGAAGTCGGCGACGTCGCGGGCGCCCATCCCGGGGCGCGCGGCCGCCGCCCCGAGGCGGACGGCCAGGTCGCAGCGCGCGGCGTCGGGATCGGTGCCGAGCACCCGCACCCCCGCGGCGCGAAGAAGGGCCACCGTGAGCTGCCCGACGAGCCCCAGGCCGATGACGAACGCCGTTTCGCCCAGGCGCAGCTCCGAGAGGCGCACCCCCTGCAGCGCGATCGCCCCCAGCACCGTGAACGCCGCGTGGTCGAAGGGCACGGCATCGGGCACCCGCGCGCACAGGTGCCTGGGCACGCACACGATCCCCGCATGCGGCCCGTTCGAGGCGACCCGGTCGCCGGGACGGAACTCCTGCACCCCCGCCCCGCACGCCAGCACCACGCCGGCCGACGAGTACCCCATGCTCATCGGCTCGTCCAGCTTCTCCAGCACCTGCCTCACCGTGCTGAAAAATCCCTCGTTCTTCAGCTTCTCCAGCACCCGCCGCACGTGGTCGGGACGCTCGCGCGCCTTCCCGATCAGCGACTTCCGCGCCAGCTCCATCAGCATCTTCTCGGTCCCCGCCGAGATCAGCGACCGCGCGTTCGCCACCAGCACGTGCCCCGGCCGCACGACGGGATCCGGCACCGTCGCCACCCGCAGCTTCCCGTTCCGGATGTTCTGCAGGACCTGCTGCATGAGCCTCCTCAAGGCCTCCGGTCGATGAACTCCCGCGCCCACAGCTCGATCACCAGCGCGGCCCACTGCAGCATGTACAGGTCCTCGCGCCCGCCCTGGCTCCGGTCCCGGGCCGCCTTCAATCCCGCCGCATCGAACCAGCCGCGCCGCTTCACCGACGCTTCCGACATCACGTCGCCCCACAACTCGTCGAGATCATAGCGCAGCCACTTCCGGTACGGCGCCCCAAAACCCGCCTTCCGCCGGCGGATGATCGACTCGGGGACCAGCCCCCGCGCCGCCTCCCGCAGGATCAACTTCGTCCCCCGGGCCGAGAACTTCCACGAGGCGGGGTAGGCCGTCGCGGTCTCGAGCAGCTCCAGGTCGAGAAGGGGCACGCGAGCCTCCAGCCCCGAGGCCATGCTCATGCGGTCCGTGTAGTGGAGATTGTGGTTCGGGAGATAGACCATCAGGTCGCGGTACAGGAACGCATCGTCGCCGGCCCGAACGGCGCTTCCCATGACGGCGAGATCCTCCGCCGCCGAGTCGTGCCCGCCGACCAGCAGGCGCACGCCGTCACTGAGCACGGCGGCGATCTCGGAGTCCGGCGTCGAGGAGCAGAGGGCCATGAAGCGCTCCGGGCGCGACAGGGACGCGGACGAGAGGACGCGGCGCCCCCGCCGCAGCAGCCCCCCGGCGCGGCCTTCCTTTGCCCCCGGCAGCGCCTTCGCCCCCGCGGAGATGGCGCGGCGCATGGCCCCGGGAAGGGCTTCGAGCCACCGGGTGCCGGCCATGGCACGATAACGCGGGTAGCCGCCGAAGAGCTCGTCGGCCCCCTGGCCGGTGAGCATGACGACCAGGCCGTCCTCCCGCGCCCGGCGGCTCACGAGGTGGGCGGCGATCATCGCCGGGTCCGCCAGGGGTTCGTCGCTGTGCCGGATCAGGCGGTGAAGGAGCGCGGCGACGTCCGGCCGGATCTCGATCTCCGCGTGATTCAGTCCCAGGTGCCCGGCGACGGAGCGGGCGTGCGGCGCGTCGTCGTCGAACTGGTCGAGCACGTTCTCGCTGCGCGGGTAGGTGACCGTGTAGGAGCGAAGCGGACCCGCGGCGTCCTTCGCGGCGCACGCCGCCACGAGGCTGCTGTCCAGCCCGCCGCTCAGGAACAGTCCCACGGGGACGTCCGACACCATCTGCCGGCGCGTTGCCGCCAGGAGCTTGGTGCGCAGGTCCTCGACGGCGAGGGCGCGGGGCAACGGGCTCCGCGTGAACGGGCGCCACCACGTCTCCAGCTCCGGCGTGTGTGTCGCCGCGTCCCAGCGGACCAGCGTGCCCGGCAGGACCCGCCGAACGCCTCTGAAGGCGGTGTGGGCGCCGCTCGCATGCCCCCGCGCCAGGTGCTCCTGCAGCGCCTCGAAGTCCGGCTCCCGCGTGACGCCCGGGTGGGCGAACAGCGCCTTGATCTCGCTGGCAAAAAGAAGCGAGCCCGGCGCCGGCTCCGCCACGTAGAGGGGTTTGACTCCCACATTGTCCCGCGCCAGCAGCAGCCGCCGCGTCTCCCGGTCCCACAGGGCGAACGCGAACATGCCGTTCAGCCGCGGCAGGAACTCGACGCCGTGCCGCGCCAGCCCTTCGAGGAGCACCTCCGTGTCGCCCGACGACCGGAACGACGCGCCGGCCAGGGACTTCCGGAGCTCCCGGAAGTTGTAGATCTCGCCGTTGTAGACCAGCGTGAATCGGCCATCGGCGGACGTCATCGGCTGCGCGGCGGCCGGCGTGACATCGAGGACCGCGAGGCGGACGTGTGCGAGCATCACCCCCGCGTCCGGGTCCTCATGGACCCCCTGCCCGTCGGGGCCACGGTGCGCCTGGGCCGCGTTCATGCTCCTCCCCAGGCCGGGGACGAAGCCGCCGACGAATCCCGCGATTCCGCACATCAGCGCCCCCGCCGGGTCACTTGGTGGCCTCGACGAGCATGAAGAGCCCGCGTCGCGGGCAGAGCAGGCGGAAGATCGGGCGGGGCCAGACCAGGCGGGCAAGGGACAGGAGGCAGCCGCCGTGGCGCTGGCCGGCTCCGGACGAGAGGAGGTCGCCGTGGGTGAGGACCGTCGAGATGCGCGCCGTGGAGTAGCGACCGAACAGGTCCCGCGCCTCCGCCACGGTGTACGCCTTCGTCCCGGGGCTCTCGAGGTGATGCGCGTAGACATCCCTGCGGGAACGCCACGGCCGCCCGCGAAGGAGCGCGTACCGCACCCAGAGCATGTCGCCGACGAGCGATCGCGAATGGTAGATCATGACACGCGCCGTCCCGCCCGGGCGCAGGACGCGCCGGACCTCCTCGATCGCGCGCGGCGTGTCCGGGCTGTGGTGCAGGACCCCCCAGGAATAGACGACATCGAAGGACGCATCGGGGAAGGGAAGGGCCTCGGCGTCCGCGACGCGCAGGTCCGAACGGAGGCCGAACAGGTCGAGCCTGCGCCGGGTGTGCTCGACCGCGCGCTCCGTGAGGTCGATCCCCGTGAGCCGCGCCCCCGCTTCCGCGAATCTCTGGTGATCCGCACCCAGGCCGACCCCGATCTCGAGGACGTCCCTGCCGCGGGATTCCGAAAACCGGGCGAAGGGCTCGATGAACGGCTCGAGCTCGTAGCGCCGGCGCAACTGCTCGCGGTATCCCTCGCGGTCGGTGCCGTCCAGCAGGAGGCGTTCGCCGCACGCGGCTTCGTTCCAGAAGTCGTGGACCTCCCGCTTGAGGTCGTTCACGGGCGCGGCCTCAGGGGCGGGCGCGTCGCGGGGGCGATCATGACGGCACCGCCAGGGTCATCCAAGGCGCGGACTCGACCGGCTTCATGTCCCGCTTCTCCCAGTCGTACAGCCGGTAACCCTGCGCCTTGAACTCGGACGTCACGTCGGCCGAGCACTCCCTGGCGACCTCGCAGAGAATCACGGGACGGTGGCGGGACAGGACCGACCGTGCCCCGCGCAGCACCTGGGCCTCCGCCGTCTCCACGTCGATCTTGAGGACGCCGGGCGGCGGGGCCAGCCCGGCAAGCCAGTCCAGGGTGACGACCGGGACCGGCACCGTGGACCTCACCCCGCCCGACTGGGTGCTCCCGGGGCAGTCCGCCAGGTGACTTGCGGAACGGCCTCGCTCCGCAATGTGGAAGTCCGCAACGGCCGGGGCGGCCCCGACGGCAAGCGGCACGATCAGCACCCGCGCGCCCCCGGGCGCCTGTGCGGCCCTCGATCGTTCCAGGAGCTCCGCGCAGAACAGGTCGGGCTCGACCGCCACGATGGTCCCCGCCGCCCCGGCACGGTGCGCCGCGGCGAACGTGAACAACCCCACGTTCGCCCCCACGTCCCACACGACGCTGCCCTCCTTCACGTGCCGCGTCGCGAAGTCGAACAGGTCGCGCCCCGCCTCTTCCAGGCTTCCTTTCCAGAACTGCAGGGCCGCGTCCGGCGATACGTACAGCGGACCGCCACCCATGTCCCCCGGCAGGTGCCGCTTCAGCACGCGGCCCCGGCTCACACGTTCGATGAAGCGGCGAAACACGTCGCGTGCCCTCCAGGGTGGTGCCGGGCCCGGTCACCGGGCGCCGGACCGCCTAATCATACTGCTTCACCCGAGGGTCGGGCTGCCCGGGCCGCGACGGCGGCAGGCGAAGCGGAACTCCCCTGAGGCGCATTTCGTACAGCTTGTACGCCCACGTCCGGAACAGCTCGGTTCGCAGCCTCGACCAGATCCAGCCGACGCGGCCGGCCTGCCAGGCGCCCAGCACGAGCAGGTGGTACAGGAACATCAGCGTGTAGCGCCCGGGGATCCACCAGTAGGCCCGTCGCAGCCACCTCCGCCTCTCCAAGCCGTCGCCGAACAGCCTCGCCTCGGCCGCCTGCGGCCGCTTCTCGAACTGGGCGATCGCCTCCGCGCTGATGTAGCGGTTCTGCTTGTCGCACCAGTGATGAAGGTCCGGGCTGTCGTGGTGCTCGAGGTCGCCGGGGACATCCGCGATGCGGCCCTCGACGACCGGCTGCTCGTTGACGGTCACATCCGTAAAACGGCACTTCCCGGTCCTCCAGGCGCGCAGGATCGTCTGGCGGACCGGCATGGGGCGTCCCATGAACCAGAGCCGGCGCCGGAACCGGATCCCGTCCACGTCGGGCCGGGCCGTCGCCTCGGCGATCGAGGCCTTGAGCCGGTCCGTGAGCCGTTCGTCCGGGTCGAGCTTCATCGTCCACGGCGCCTTGATCGGAAGCTCGCGAAGGGCGAAGTTCCACTGGTCGCCGAAGCCGCGGAAGCGGCGCTGGACGACGTGGACCCCGTGACGGAGGGCGATGTCGACCGTGTCGTCGGTGCTGTAACTGTCGACGAGGAAGACCTCCTGGGCCCAGCCGGCGAGGTTTTCCAGGACGGCGGCCATGTTGTGACCTTCGTTGAGCGAGATCATGACGACGGCGACGGGGACTTTCGCCCCGGCCGTGCCGCCCGCCGCGCCCGCGCTCTCCGTCATCAGTCCACCCTCACGAAGGCCGGGATGCCGCCCCCGGCGGTGAGCCACCGGTACGCTTCCGACATGCGGCGGCCGATCACGTCCCAGGCGTGTTCGCGGCGCATCCAGTCGCGCCCGCGGCGGCCCCGCTCCCCCAGCTCCTCCCGGCCCAGCGTCATCGCCTCCCCCAGCGCCCGGGCCAGCGACTCGGGCGTGTTCTCGACCCACCAGCCGCAGCCCTCCGTCGCGAGCCCCTTCCACGGCGCGCCCCGCGAGACCACCGCGGGGAGACCATGCGCGAGCGCCTCGGCGACGACCTGGCCGAAATTCTCCGTGTGGCTGGGCAGGACGAACAGGTCCGATTCGCGGAAGGCGCGCGATTTCCCGGCGCCGTAGACCGGGCCCGGGAACTCGACGCGCTTCAGCCCGAGGCGCGCCGCCCGGTCGCGGACCTCGCGCTCGTGCTCCGCCTCGCCCGGGCCCGCAACCCGCAGCCGCCAGGCGGGGAACCCGGGCTCCAGCCTCGACCAGGCATCCAGGAGCCGGTCCAGCCCCTTAACGGGGTGAATCCGGCCGAGGAACAGAAGCGTCCTTGCGTCCCCGGGCGGCGGCGGCGCCTCGCCCTCCGGGATGTCCACGCCGTTCGGCACGATCGCCACCGGCACGCGCAGCCCCGCCCCCCGGATCCCCTCGAACTCCTGCTCGCTCGTCGCGTGGAGCAGGTCGGCGCGGGACAGCGCCCGCTTCTGCACCAGCCACATCCCCCGCTTCAGCCACTTCGACCGCTCCAGCGCCCACGGCGCCAGCGTCCCGCGCGGCGACGTCACGAGCTTTGCGCGCCTCCCGGGGACGACCCACCCGGCGGCGACGTTCGGCATCGCCCACAGGCTGTGGTTGTGCGCCACGTCGGCCTCCCGGGCCCGCCGGCCCAGCTCGCGGGCGAGCGCGGGGCTCATGGCGAAGCGGCCGAAGGCGCGCCACTGCGGGAGGACGGTGACTTTCACGCCCGGGATCTTCGCGCGTGCCGCGAGGCAGAGCAGTTCGACTTCGTGGCCGCAGGCGGCCAGCGCCTGGCAGAGGCGGGGAACCGAGTAGGCGGGGCCGGAGGCCTCCTCGTCGACGTGCGGGACGACGTGCACGAGCTTCATCGGGCGCCGCTCCCCGCGAACGCCGCGGCGACCCGGCGCGCCCAGGCGCGGCTCTGGTCGCCCGCCGACCGGCCCGCGGACATCCACCGGCCCAGCGGGATCCCGAACCCGGTTTTCCTCCGGTGCGTGACCTCCGTCGGAAGCGGCTCGGCCGGCGCGCCCGAGAGGAGGGACTTTGCGGGGAAACCCCGGAAGTGCGCCAGCGCCGGCTGGAGGTCGCGGAGGAGCCACGCGTCGACCAGGGGCGTGCGCAGTTCGACGCCGTGGTCCATGCTGGCCCAGTCGCTGTCCCGCAGGAGCTGGTTGCGCAGGTACGTCGTGGACTCGATCTGCCCGACGGCAAGGCGGGGGTCCGGCGCGAGGGGCCCCGACATCTCGTCCACCCACGCGCGGGGGTCGAAGCCCGCCAGCGCTTCGGCGGCCGCTTCTTCGCCCATGAGCCCCGGGAGGTCCTCCGCCCCGAACAGCCCGCGGCTGAGCCACCAGGCGCCCTGGACCGACCGCCCCCAGTCCGGCACGCGGCTCCATCGGCTGTTGCCGCTTCTCCGCGCCTTGAGGCCGGCAGCCGCGCGCGCCACCGTCATCGCGCCCGGGACCCGGGAGAGCGGGCCCCAGGTCCGGACGAGGCGGGGGATCCGCGCGAAGCTCGAGTAGCCCTGGAAGAGCTCGTCGCCCCCGACCCCGGAGACCACGACCTTGAGACCGCGCTCCGCGGCGGCCTTGGCGGCGTACCAGGTGTTCACGCCGTCCACGCTGGGCTGGTCCATCGCCTCGAGGATGCGCGGCAGGTCCGACTCGAACTCGGCGCGCTCCACGACCCGCACGCGATGCGCGATGCCGTATTGTCCCGCCACGCGGCTCGCGACCGGCACTTCGTCCTCTTCCCGTCCCTCGAATTCACGGAAGGCGACGGTGATGCCCTCCAGTGCGCGCGCGCCGGCTTCGACCATGAGCGCCGCCACCGTGCCCGAGTCCACGCCTCCGGAGAGGAAGACGCCCACCGGAACGTCGGACACCAGGTGCGCCGCGACCGACTCGCGAAGCGCCGCACGGGTGGCCGCGGGAACGTCCGGCGCCTTCATGCCGGCCAGTGGGGCGTCACGCCAAGCCGAGGCCACGTCCCACCACCGGCGCGGATCCCCCAGGCGGCCGTCCTTGATCCACGCGCAGTGTCCGGCCGGAAGCGCCGAGACGTCGCGGAACCACGTCCGGGGTTCCGGGACGCTTCCCAGCATCCAGAATCCTGCCCGCCCCCGGAGGTCCGGTTCGCGCGAGACCTGCCCGGTCGCCATCAGGGCCCGGACCTGCGATCCCACGAGGAAGCCGGCCGCTGTCCTCGCCACGTACAGCGGCTTGATCCCGTACGGGTCCCTCGCGATGAACGCGCGGCGCGACTTCGAGTCCCAGATGGCGAACGCGAACATCCCGCGCAGCCTCGGCAGCATGGCTTCTCCCTCGGAGGCGAAGAGCGCCAGCAGGACCTCGGTGTCGGACGTCGTCCGGAATCGCGTGCCCGATTCCTCGAGACGGGAGCGCAACTCGCGGAAATTGTAGATCTCCCCGTTGTACGCGATCGACAGCCGGCCGTCCGCGGAGACCATCGGCTGGTGCGCACGCGGGTCGAGGTCGAGGATCGCGAGGCGCCGGTGCCCGAGCACGGCGCCTCCGTCCTCGCGCACGCCGGACGCATCGGGCCCGCGGCGTCGCATGCGTTCGAGCGCGGGCGCGACGACTTCGGGGAGGAAGCGCGCGCTGCCCGCCGGAAAGGCGCCGATCAGCCCGCACATGTCATGGTCCCCCCGGACGGCCCAGCAGCCTGTCCCAGGTCTCGAGGAACGGTTTCCCAGCGACCTCTTCAGCATAGCGGTTTTCGATCGTGGCGCGCGCCTTCCGGCCCATCGCGAGATTCAGGCCGAGGTCCGCGCGCAGGCGCCGGATCCGGTCGGCGAGGGTTCCTGCGTCGTCGCGTTCCACGAGGAATCCATCCTCGCCGTCCGTGATGATCCCGTCCGGCCCGCCGCTTCGCGTCGATACCGGCGGAATCCCGCAGGCCATCGCCTCCAGAAGCACGACGCCCAGCCCCTCCTCGTCCGAGGGCAGAACGAACATCCCCGCTTCGCGATAGAGTGCGATCAGGTGTTCCTCCGTCGGCCGGTGTACGAACTCGATCCGGTCCCGCAGCCCCAGCGCCTCGGACTGGCGCCAGAACGACTCGGGGGGGCCTGCCTGGCCCGCGAGCACGACCCGCAGGTTCGCGCGTTCGGCCTCCGGGATGCGGGCGCACGCCTCCAGCAGCAGTCCGATGTTTTTCCGCACGTCGTCGAGGCGACCGACGCAGAGGATCGCCGAATCCGGGCCCGGCGCGCGCGTCTCGAGGGGCCGGTACTTCCGTTCGTCCACGCCCGGCGGCGCGTACCGGAGATCGACGCGTCGACCGGCGTTGAGCGATTTCGCGTACTCCAGCATCCACGGGTTCTCGACCTGGATCGCGTCGGCTTCGTGCAGGGCCCGGTCGTCGAGGCGGTCGGTGAGCCGGGTCATCCATCGCCGCCACCAGGACAAGGGGCCGTGGGATCGGGAATGCTGGAGCCTCCGCTCAATCCGGGCGCGAGTGGCGCACTGCACGGAGACAGGTCGCCCGAGCCCGAGGACGGCGCATGCCCACGCGGGGGATCCGCAGACGACCTGGAGGAGGGCGCAGCCCTCGACGGCCCGCGCGAGCGCCGTCCGCCGCCGATAACGCCTCGTTTCAATCTCGCCGGCGACCGCGCCGACGTGCACGAACGGCGTGCCCTCCCACGTTCCTGCCACCGTGGACGCGCCACGAATCCAGGTCCAGGGCCGCAGGATGCGTGCGTGACAGGCGTCCGCGGACGCGGTGGCCAGCGAGATCGCCCGCACGTCGTAGCGGCCGCTTCGAAGCGCCGTGTCGCGCACGAAACGCGCGACGGCGGGAACTCCGCCGCCGTCAGCCAGCCCCGGCACCAGGAGCGCGATCGTGGCGCGCCCGTTGCCCCGGGTCACGAGCGCCTCAGCACGAAGACCATGTTCGGGGAGAGGATCGGATGCCCCCCGCCCATGAAGACCCGGGCTATCAGCGGAAACGCGATCCGGCGGCCCGCCCGGACGAGGAGCCGCCGCACGGCCCCGAGGCACCCGGCCCCTCGGAGAGGCAGGGCCGGCTCCCGGGTCTCCACGTCCACGAATCCCGCGGCGACTGCAAGCTGGTGAATCGCCGAACTTCCCAGGACCGACCTGTGTGTCAGGTCCCCGTGTTGGATGGCGTTCGAGAAGGGGCTGTCGCCGGAGGGAACCCGGCCCAAGAGGCACCCGTCAGGGCGGAGGCAATCGCGCAAGTCCGGCAGCAGGGCCTGAAGACGGTCGATACCCAGGTGCTCGAACACGTCCAGCGCAACGACAAGGTCCATCGTTCCCGCGCCTACCTGCCCCGCCAGCGGCGCGGCGGCGTCGATCACGCGAAGACCTGCCTTGCCTCCTAGCTCCTGCAGCTCCGGTAACAGTTCCGTGCCGAAGACCTCGGCTCCCTCTCCGCGAGCCCATGAGGCAAAGCCGCCATTGCCAAAGCCTACTTCCAAAACCCGCCTTCCCTGGAGACTCCCGATTCCGCAGCGGCGCAGTTCCTCCGCAAAAGTCGCGGCCTCATCCGGACTGAAGCGCCCGAAATCGCATGCTTTCCAGGCCTTCCATTCGCGGTAGCCCTGGTAGGACGCTTCGGTCATGGCATGCTCCGGCGTATCAAGTGCAGTTCTAGGTGGATAGCGCAGGCTGGGCTCATCTCCGCGAAACGACCCCCAGTCCGATCATGGCAACGACCACGAAGACAACGGGACCCGCAACGTCTGCGAGCCACCAGCCGTCCGCGCGGAGCGCGACATGGACGCCCTTGAACACCAGGGGGTACATGATGAAGGCGCCGGCCTGAAGGACGGGACGTGCGATGTTGGCGTAGACACGAAGTGCGAGGCCGTACGTCAGGGACGTAATGAGCACCCCAAGCCAACCGAGGTTGTAGTACCCGTCAACGAACACCCCTGTGCCTGTCGACGTCGTCCGGAATCCGACGACCTTCTGGTTGAAGTCAACTCCGGCGACGGTCATTTCCGGCTTGTCAGGGTTGATGAAGCGAGGAACGACGATCCACGCCACGCGTCCGAAGTCGTCGCCGCCGTAGCCGCGCTCATACATCTCGAGGCCCGCCTGCTGAGGCGAAAGGTAGTTGAGCCGCACCCACCAACCGCTCGGGATCTCGTCGGCAGGATCGCGGAATTGACGTGTCGTGAAATAGCGCATCACGATGTCCTTGCGCTCCATCAGGTCCGCCGGTGCGGGCTCACCGCCCGACCGCGGAGAGAGTTCCTGCCGTCCATACGTCACGATCGGTACCAGAAACCAGTAGAGCAGGATGGCAAGCGTCGCGGAGATGAGCACGTTTCGCGTGTTGCGGGTTCCAAGGTATTCGCCGATGCCGGCGGCCAGCACCGGGAGAAGACTCGCGTTCTTGTTGAACTGAAGCAGCCCGATGCAGATTTCCAGCACGAGCAGGGCCTTCGCGCAAGGATCGACCCATCGGGGACCGTTCCGGCGACTTGCCCAACCAACCATGATGGCGATGACGCCCAGGTTCTCGGCCTGCCGCAGGAGACCCGAGGGAGCCGCCTGGCTCAGCCGCAGGTCGTAGGGGAGCACGAACAGGAACTGCGTTACGACCCCGACAAGAGCAAACAGGAGGAACACCGTGGCCGGTGGAACACGCGCCCAGGACCGGGCGGTTCTCTCCGCGATGTGGCTGATGATCCCGAGCCGGATCGACGCGCAGGTCAGGCCCGAAATCGCAAATCCGACGAAGTTGATCCCGGTGATCCGGACGGCATCTTCTGCCCCGATCGGAAACCAGGATCTCGAATAGGCGATCGCGTCGGCAGGGCCGAAGACGTGCAACAACGGACCAAATGAAAAGTAGACACCCGTCGAGAGCGCGAGGAACGCCGCGGTTTCCTGTACGATCGCCGTTCCGCACGACTTCCACATGGCGACCAGCATCGCAGCGATCAACGCGATGCTGAGCAGGCAAAAGGGGGCCAGCCACCCCCACTCTTCGCGGCCAATGGAAGGGGAGACGGCGAGTGCGACGCCGCCGAGGAAAAGGTGGCCGAGCGATGCCAGCGCGGTGATTCCATTCGCAGTGATGGCCGGCGGACGGATCGATGGTGCCGCTGCTGAAGACTCCGGACGGGGAGACGCAAGGTGCGGGCGCGGGTCGGCGACAGCCGCGGGAATCATGTCGCCACCGCCGTGTTCGAAGGGCCAAACTTCATCTCCGTACCGAGCAACTTCAAGGTGCTTCCGTCCCGCACCAGGACGTAGTTGCCCTCGAAGAAGCGATCGAGCTCAAAGTGCCACTCGCCGTAGAACTCGATGCCCGAGCCGACGAGTTTCCCGAGGGAGTAGGGCCGTCCTTCGACCAGCGCGAAGACGTCGCGCAGGCACGCGTGGTTGACCAGCCAGCGCCAGTTGTACTCGAACTGCAGGACCTCGATCCGCCCCTCCTGAAGGAGACGGGAGGCGCCTCTGAGGACCATCAGGTCGAATCCTTCCGTGTCGATCTTCACCATAACCGCCCGTTCCAGCGCCTGTTCCTGGAAGAACCCGTCGAGGGTCGTCACCTTCACGGACTCGGACCTCGGTCCGGACAGTGGATCGAGAGAGTTCGTCCCTGCTCCGTCCTCCCTGCTGTAGAAGGTCCGCTCTCCGGCCGTGTCGGAAACGGCACTTCCGTGAATGAGGACTTCCTTGCGCCCCTCGAACCGCGCGGCCAGCCGCTGCCGCGTGCCCGCGCACGGTTCAAACGAGTGGATGATCAGGCCTTCGGGGCTGCCGCCCAGTTGGCAGGCTTTCGCAGTCCAGTCGCCGACGTTGGCGCCGACGTCGAGCAGCACCCGGCGGCCGGACGAGCCGGCCAGGAGGCGCTCGAGCAGCCAGTATTCTCCGTTGGTGACCGGGTCGTTCGATCGCTCTCCCCGGGCATAGGCGTAAACCCGGCGGCCCAGCCTCCAGAGGAGGGATCGCGCTCCGGACGGGAGGCTCTGCGCACCCATGGCCTCAGGCCCTCTCCCGCGTGTCCACCGCGTCGCTCGCGCGTTCGCTCCGGTCCGCCGCATCCGGCCCTTCCGCGGGGGGCTTCTGGTCGGTAGGGCGTTCGCGGGCTCCCGGCAGCGTGGCGACGCGGTTCACGACGCGCTCCATGAGGATCACCACGCCGACAAGGACTGCGGAGTGAATCAGGAGAACAACGTCCTGCAGCAGGCTCGACTTGGAAATCAGCACAGCCGACGTCCCGAAGGCCAGTGCGAGCAGGTACATGAACACGACGCACTGGCGGTGGCTGAAGCCGATCTGCATGAGGCGGTGATGGAAGTGGCGGCGGTCTCCGGCGAAGATCGACGCGCGCATGCCGGCCCGGATCAGGATGACGCTGGCTGTGTCGTAAAGAGGCACGGCGAAGGCCAGGATCGGGATCAGCAGGGGGAACAGCCACACCGTCCCCTCGTTCATGAACGTTGCCACCATCGTCGTCGCGCCGAGCGTGTAACCCAAGAACAGACTGCCGGCGCTTCCCATGAAGACCTTCGCGGGGTGCCAGTTCCAGGGGAGGAAGCCGAGGGCGGCGCCGCCGATGGCGAAGAAGAGAGAGCCGGAGGCGGCGTGGCCGGCGAGGAGCATGGCCGTGCCGAGGAGGAGGGCGGCGATGGCGGCGAGCCCGGCGGCGAGGCCATCGGCCCCGTCGATGAGATTGAACGAGTTGGTGATGCCGGTGAGCCAGAGGACGGCGAGGGCGTAGGAGAGCCAGGAGGGGAGGAATCCGAGCTCGGGCCGGATACCGAGGGCGACGACGGCGGCCGCGACGGCAAGTTGGGGGTAAATGCGCTGGCGGACGCTGAGTCCTCGGACGTCGTCGAGGAGCCCAAGGGCGGCAATGAGGGCGCCGCCAATGAAGACGATGGCGAGGCGGAACCCGTTGCCGGACCATCCTAGGAGGGGGCCCTGGAGGTCGTCGGTGAAGTGTTCGAGGAAGTCAGGGGTGGCACGGACGATGGCGGCGCCGGTGATGTGGGACCAGACGACGAGCGACAGCGCACCCGAAATGGCGAGGCCGCCGAGGAGGGGCACAGGTCGGGCGTGGAGCGATCGGTCGCTCGGCGTGTCAACGACCCCCCAGCGACGTGCCAGGCGCATGCAGAGCGGGGTGAGGAGGGCCGACGCGACCGCGGTGATGCCCGCAAAGTAGAGCGCGAGCAGGAACCCGGCGTGCGGGCTCATTCCGCGCCGCCCGCGGAGCCCGTTCCGGCTGCCGGTCCGTAGCCGCTCCCTCGTCCCCTGGTCACGGCCAGGTTGAGCACGGCGCGCAGCGCGGGGGGAAGGGTCTTGATGGCCGATCCGGCCAGCGCCCGCGAACTCGGGATGTTCTGCCGCGTGCGGAAACAGCTGTCCCGGAAACTGGAGTCGTCCGGCGCGGGGCCCGCCTCGTCCAATCGGCGCGAGGGGTCGACGCTCATGCCTTGTCTCCGGACTTCGCCGGTTCCGTCCTGGACTTCCTGTCGCTCGCCTCGCCATAACCGTAGCCGTACCCGTAACCTTTCAATTACCCACATTCTGCGTGGCTGTTCAGGCCTTGTGCCGACGTTGCCGATGATTCTGACATCCCTCTCCTGAGGGGAGGGGTGCGTGACGGCATGGATAGACAGTGAACTGAAAGAGT
>JADLHC010000161.1 GCA_020849035.1 Planctomycetia bacterium | reverse complement strand
GGCCGTGCGCATGCCCGAGAGCCTCCGCGATCGCCTTCAGCGCCTCCACCCGCCTCCGCAGGTCCCAGCCGCTCCAGGCCTCGTCCAGCGCCTGCCCGTGCACGAGTTCCATGACGAGGAAGGGCCTGCCGTGCTCTTCGCCGGTCTCGAGCACCGGCACGATCGCGGGGTGGTCGAGCCGCGCGATCGCTTCGCCTTCCCGTGTCAGGCGCGAGGCCGGGCCGGCCGCGAGGGACTTGAGCGCGACGGCCTTGTTGGTGAGCGGGTCGACGGCCTCGTAGACGACGCCCATGCCGCCGCGGCCGATGGGGGCGACGACGCGGAAGCGGCCGATGGTGGCGGGGGCACCGGAGCCCGGGACCCAGCCGAACGTGGACTCGCCCGGCGTCGCGCCCGGGGTGGCGCGGGCCTTGCCGATCGCGCCGGCGAGCGCGTCGAGCGCGCGGGGCGGAACGGGGGGCTCGGTCATGCCCCGATCTTACGACTCCCGCGCGCCCCGCATCTCCGGTTTGATACCGTTTCCCCCATGAGCGGCGACGACACCGTCCTCGGCGGACCCGCGCGCGGTTTCCCGGAAACACACTGGTCCGTCATCGCCGGCGCGAAGGACCGCGACGACCCCCGCTGGCGCGAACGCGTCGAGCAACTCGCACGCTTCTACTGGCGCCCCATCTACCGCCACCTCCGCATCCGCTGGCGCATGTCGAGCGAAGAAGCCAAGGACGCCACGCAGGAGTTCTTCGGGGAGATGCTGGAAGGGAAGTACTTGCGCGAGGTGGAGGCGTCGCGCGGGCGGTTCCGGGCGTTCGTGAAGGCGTGCCTGGACAATGCCGTGAGGCAGGCGAAGCGGGCGGAGGGGCGGCTGAAGCGAGGTGGCGGGGTGGCGGTGGTGCCGCTGGACGCGGGGGATGACGCGCCGCTGGACCCGGCCGATCCCGGGGAGCCGCCGGAGGCGTCGCTCGACCGCGAGTGGCGGCGTGCGCTCGTCGCGGAGGCGGTCGGGCGGATGAAGGCCGCGTACGAGTCGGAGAAGCGCGGCGACTGGTTCGAGGTGTTCCGCCGCGTGGACCTGGCCGAGGGGGCGAAGCCGACCTACCGCGAGGTCGCCGCGGCGCTCGGGATCCGGGAGACGGACGTCGACAACCGTCTGTCGCACGCGCGGCAGCGGCTGCCCGGCATCGTGCGCGAGGTGGTCGCGGAGAGCGTGGCGGATGCGGAAGCGCTGGAGAGAGAGATGGAGGAGCTGTTTCCCGCGTAGGGAACCTCAGGCCGACGCTGACGCCAGCCTCGTCCGTTCTTCGGCGGAGAGGGAGAGGCCCGCGGTCGGAAGCAGCTCTTTCAGTTGCCCCGTCGTCCTCGCGCTGGCGATCGGCGCGCCGACGGTCGGCTGCGCCTTGAGCCAGGCGAGCGCGACGGCGGAGACGGTCGTGCGGTGCGCGGCGGCGATGGCGTCGAGGGCCTCGAGGACGCGCAGGCCCCGGGCGTCGAGGTACTGCGACGCGCCGCGGCTGCGCACGCTTTCGACCGTCTTCCCCGGACGGTACTTGCCCGTGAGGAACCCCTTGGCCAGCGCGAAATACGGGAAACAGACGATCCCCTCCCGGGCGCACAGCGCGGCCAGCTCGCCCTCGTACTCGGCACGGTGCATGAGGTTGTAGTGCGGCTGGATCGCCGTGAAGCGCGCGAATCCGCCCTGGCGCGACGCCTCGAGCGCCTCGGACAGACGCTTCGCCGTGTAGTTCGAAGCGCCGAGGTGCCGGACCTTCCCGGCGCGGACCAGCGCGTCGAACGCGCCCATCGTCTCCGCGAGCGGCGTCTTCTCGTCGTCGCGGTGCGCGTAGTAGAGGTCGATCCGGTCGGTCTGCAGCCGCTTCAGCGAGTTCTCCGCCGCGGTCCGGATCGTCGCGGCCGACAGGCCCTCGAGCCCGCGCAGCTGCCCGACTTTCGTCGCGATCACCATCCGGTCGCGGCAGTGCCGCGCCGCCATCCAGCGCCCGAGGATCGCCTCCGACTCCCCGCCGGCGTGCCCGGGCACCCACGCCGAGTACATGTCGGCGGTGTCGACGAAGTTGCCGCCCGCCTCCGCGTACGCGTCCAGGATCGCGAACGACTCCTGCTCGTCGGCGGTCCAGCCGAACACGTTGCCTCCGAGGCAGAGAGGGAAGACCTGGAGGTCGAACGCGCTCATTTCTTCCGAAGAGCCGCGTCCAGCATCCGCCGGATCTCCACCGTCGTCGCCCCGACCGTCCGCGCCTCGATCGTCCCGTCGCGCCCGATCACGTACTGCGTCGGGCAGTACTGCACCGAGTAGGTCTTCATCGGGTTTGCCGCCGCCGTCTTGTACGCGCACGGCATCGTGTAGCGCCCCTCCTTCAGGTAGTCCGCCACCTTCTCCGGCGCGTCCACGCCGTTCACCATCAGGAACACGACGTCCTCGGCCTCCATGTCCTCGCTCATCCTCTGCAGGTGCGGAAACTCCGCACGGCATGCGTGTCAGCCCAGGAACCAGAAGTTCAGGAGCACGACCTTCCCCTTGAAGTCCGAGAGCCGGACCGGCTGGCCCTTCGCATCGACCGCCCCCAGTTCCGGCGCGGCGGTCCCCGCGGCGAGGAGCCTGTCCTCGCCCGCCTTCGCGGCCTGCGTCGCCCCCTCCGGCGGCGTCCAGCGGAACAGCGCCGCGTCCGGGCGCGCCGTCGTGTCGACACGCCTGACCGCGCTCGCCGCCGACGTCGTGAACGTCTTCCCGTTGTGCTCGCTGCGGCTCTCGAGCGTGAAGCGCACCGGCGTTCCGTCGGCCTTCGACACGTAGAACGTCTGGACCATGCCGCCGACGGTGTAGGTCACCACGCGGCAGGGCTGCCCGCCGGCTTCGGCATCCGCGGCGAGCGCGAGCGTCCCGCCTCCCTTGATCGGCATGCAGAGGATGCCGCCGCCGAACACCAGCTCCTCCTCGCGGCCCGCCTCGATCCCGGCGACCGCCAGGCGCCCCTCGCGGGTGAACCCCAGGAGGAACGGAACGCGATCCACGACGTCGGGGGAGATGTCCTGGCGGTAGTACTTCTTCTGCCCGGGAAAGTAGAGCCACGACGTCGTCCCGTCCGTGACCCGGACGCTCGCGGGCTCGCCGTCCGGCGAATCCCCGTCCCAGCGCTCCTCCCGGAGCATCGAGGGCTTCGCCCACGTCGTGCGCAGGAAGCTCGCCCCCCCGCCCCCGACGCTGACCAGCGTTTCGACGGTGATGGCGTCGGCGTCCCGGAAGCGGGCGTGGACGGAGTCGAGCACGCCTTCGAGGTCGGACTTCGGGGCGGCGGCGGGCTCGTTGCCGGAGCAGCCCGCGGCGGCCGCGAGCAGGGCGGCGCCCGCGAGCCCGAGCAGGAGGGGCGACTTTCGGGCAGTCGGTGTGTTGTTCATGCGGGCAGCGTAGCCGCGCGCTGCCGTGGCGCGGAAGGGAATGCGACCGCCCGGCCCGCGCTCACACGACGCAGCAGACTGCCACCATCGCCGCCTGCGCCGCGAGGATGTCCAGGACCTGCTTCGTCGCGGCGATCTCGTGCGCCTCCTGCCAGTCCGGCCCCGCGGCCTGCTCGGCGAGGAAGCACCCTGCGGCGAGGGGGAACGCGAGCTCGCGTGCCGTCCACCCGACGTCGTTCCAGAGGACGTCGCGCGCCTGCTTGACCTCCGCGGCGATCCGCTCCGGGGAGGCATCCGTCAGCGCCAGCACGGCGATTTCGTCGTAGTAGTTGCGCCCGACGGAGATCGCCTTCCGTTCCAGCGCGTCCGCAATCTCCCCGAATCGCCCGGCCGCGCGGGCCCCGTCCCACGGCCGCACGCCGAGGATGTGGGACGCAAGCTGGAGGGCGTTCCCGCGGCCGAACTTCCGGCGCACGAGATGCCCGTAGATGTCCTCCAGCCGCTGCGTCAGCGCCGGCACGGCCTCGCTCCGTGAGGCGTGAAGGGCGGCCATCGGCAGGTCGTCCTGCCCGGTGAGCCAGAAATGGTCGCGGACCCACGCCGACTGGATCCCGTGCATGCGGTCCAGCACGACGGCCGGCGTTTCGGGGCCGTGCCGGAACGTGAGGACGAGCGCCGCGAGCTTCGGAAAAACCCCGTACGCGCTGAGCCCGCGCTTCTCGAACTGCGCGACAGTCCGCGTCATCGCGTCGTGGACCGCGGCCGGGTCGAGGCCGCGCCGCAGGATCATCGCCGCCAGCACCGTCCGGACCGGCGAGTTCAGCGAATTCCAGAAGCCGGCCGTCTCGCGGAGAGTGTCCGCCGCCCGGTCCATGGCCGCGGCCGCGTCCGGGCCCGGCACTCCCGCCAGCGCCAGCGCCGCAATGCGCAGCGTGGGGCTCCCCTTCGACCAGCGGTGGCGCTTCTGGATCTCCGCAAACGTCTGCCTGTAGGCCTCGAGGGATCTCATGCTGCGGATTGTGCCCTACGCAGCCCGGCGAACCAAACGCCGCCGCCCGAAATCGCGGCTATACTCCCGGCCCCCATGCGCATCGCAGACCTCTTCCGCCCCGGCCGACCCGTCCTCTCCTTCGAGGTCTTCCCCCCGAAGCGCGACGGGGACGTGGAGAGCCTGTACCGGGCCTTCGACGAGCTGGCGCCGCTTCGGCCGGACTACATCTCGGTGACCTACGGCGCGGGCGGCACCAACGTAGGCCTCCATTTCGAGATCAACGCCCGGCTGGCGAAGATGGGGATCACCCCGCTGGCGCACTTCACGTGCGTGGGCCAGGGCCGCGACGCGATCCGCGCGCAGCTGGACCGGCTGTGGGAAGCGGGAGTGCGGAACATCCTGGCGCTGCGCGGGGACCCGCCGAAGGGGGCGGGGCGGTTCGAGCGGCACCCGGAGGGGTTCGGGCACGCGGCGGAGCTGGTGGCGTTCATCCGGGAGCGATGGGGGTTCTGCATCGGGGCCGCGTGCTACCCGGAGAAGCACCCGGAGGCGCGCAGTGCGGAAGAGGACCTTGCGCATCTCAAGTCGAAAGTGCAGGCGGGCGCCGACTTCCTCGTGACGCAGATGTTCTTCGAGAACGACGCCTACCTTCGTTTCGTCGCGGCGGCACGGGCGGCGGGGATCGCGGTCCCGATCCAGCCCGGGGTGATGCCCGTGCAGTCGCCGAAGTTCTTCGAGCGCGACTGGGGCGTCGCGGTGCCGCCGGCGCTGCGGCGCGCCGTGGAGGGCGCGCCGGACCACGACGCGGCCGCGGCGCGGGGCCTGGAGTTCGCCGTCGCCCAGGGCCGCGACCTCCTGGCGCGCGGTGCGCCGGGGCTGCACCTCTACATCATGAACAAGGTGAAGCCGGCGCGGGCCATCGTCGGGGCGCTCGGGATGCAGGTCGTCCGCGGGTGAAAGGGTTGGAGGGTGCACGGCCGGTGTTCCGGACCCGGGCGCCGGTGGGCCGCCCTCACGACCCGGCGTGTACCCCGCGGGATTACCGGGGGTTCGGGCGCGGAGGCACGCGCAGGACGCAATCGCCCTCGCTCCTGTCGGGATCCAGCCAGTCCCCCCCGGGGGACGGCACCCCGTCCTTCCAGACGCTCGAGATCTCGATCGTCCCGTCCACCTCGCGCCAGCGAAGCGGATTCAGGTCAAAGGGGTCGGTGGGCCATCCGTCGGCTCCGGGTGCGTGGCCGGATCGGACCAGAAGGTGGGCCCGGAGGAGGCGGAGTCGTGTCCGGGACGCGCGATGTGCCGACTCCGACAGCCGCAGGGCAGGGAGGACAAGGTCCACGACGATGGCGCCGAGCCCGCGTCCCGCGGGGTCCGGCGCCCTGTAGCCTCGCTGCGCGTCCATCCACGTCCCGGTCTCCCTGCCCCTGATTCCCTGCAGAATCTCCTCGTAGCGCGCGCTGCACTCGAACTGCACCAGGGCACTGGATGTCGAGTTCCAGAACAGCACGGCGCGTTCCCTGAAGCCGAGTCCGGCCTGCTGCTCGCGGAGGCCGGCGACGCCGGACAGGACTTCCGAGGCCAGGCATTCGCTGAAGGCCGGGAGCTGCGAGTCAAGGCGCTCGAGGAAACGCAGGACTCGCGCGGCCTCGGGTTCACCCAGCTGGTCGATGTGCTCCTCCATCTGCACGGCGGCTGTGGCGAGGTGAAGGTGGCCGAAGAGGGCGAAGATCAGGGTCGGGCCACGGAGCAGGTCGCTGCCGACCTGCAACTGCGCGAGACAGATCTCGATCGCCTCCGCCAGGTCGCCGCCGCTTGCCGCCTCCTGCGCCGCGAGCCGCAGCAGCCTCGCCGCATCCCGCGCGCCCCGCAACTGGGGCAGGGGCTCCGGCAACTGCTTCTCGAGAGGCCAGGGCGGTCTCAATTCGTTCTTCCTGGAACCCGCCCTGAGGCGGTCCAGGGACGGCCGGAACTTCGCCAGCGCCTCAGAGGCCCTTCTCAGCTCGGATTCCCCGCCCTTGTGCTCGACGACGGCCGTCACGACCTTCAGGTCCTGCTCCGTGATCCCGGAGCAGTCGCGGAAGGCCGGTTCATAGTCGTCCCAGGCGTTGCCGGGCTCAGCGGTGGGCGCCAAGACGGGTCGTTTGCCGGTCCTCACCTCCGCCTCCCATCGGCGGATGCGCTGTTCGTGCCGGGGCTTCTCGATCGCCTCCGCCCGTCGGATGGACACGGCCCGGACAAGCGTGCCCAGCAAGACCGTGCCGATCGCCCCGGATACGAGGAAAAGCGTCCACCGCACCAGCCGGCGGCGCATCGACCTTGGCGTCGAAGAGGTGCCAACCGACGCCCCGCCTCCGCTTCCGCCCGCGCCTTCCATTCTGGCCTCCGTTCCCCTGTCCATCGGCGCGCAGCGTACCATCCGGGGATGGACGACATCACACACGCGCTTGCGGGCTGGGCCGTGGCCGAGGCCGGCCCGGCCCGTCGCTGGGGAGGGCGCGCCCGGGCCGCGCTGGTCCTGTCTTCCGTCGCCCCGGACCTCGACGGGATCCTCGCCCTCGCCGGCCGGTCCACCTAACTCCTCGAGCACCGGGGGTTCACGCACTCGCTTCCCGGCCTCCTCCCCACCGCACTTCTCGTCGCCGCGCCCCTGTGGCTTCTCACGGGCCGCCGCGACTTCCGCGCGCTTCTCGGGTTGTGTGCCGCCGGCACCGCCATCCACATCCTGTTCGACTGCGTGAACGCGTGGGGGACGATGGTCCTGTACCCGTTCTCCCGGGCGAGGGTCCAGTTCGACGCGGTGTTCATCCTCGACGCCGTCTTCACGGGCATCCTGCTCGTCTCGGCGGCGGCGGCGCGCTGGCGGGGGTCTCCCGCGGCGGCGCGGGCCGGGCTCGTGGTCCTCGTGGCCTACCTCGCCGTCTGCGGCCTCCTGCACCGCGCGGCGGTCGGCCGTCTCGAGGCGATCGCGCGCGACCGCGGCTGGGTCCCCGTCGAGACCGCCGCCGTCCCCATGCCCCCGTGGGCCGCCCGCTGGAGCGGCATCGCCGTCGGCGACTCCGCCGTCCACCAGGCCTGGTTCGACCTCGGCGGGCGCCTCCTCGGCGAATCGTCCCACCGGCGCCCCACCGCGGAAGACCGCACGCGCCTCGGGTCGTCCCCGGACGGCCGTGCGTTCCTGCAGTTCGCGCGCTTTCCCGTCGTCCAGCAGGACGGCGAAAGCCTTCTCTTCCGCGACGCCCGGTTCTTCCTCCCGCCCGGCTGGCCCGCCCATCACCCCTTCACCCTCGTCGAGGAACCCGGCCGACCCCCCGCCTGGCAGTAGCCGCGGCGCACTACTTCGCCATCCGCTTCTCCGCCTCCTCCCCCCAGACCTCCTTCATCTGCTCGACCGACGCCAATCCGTTGATGAAGCGCTTCACAACGTCGTCGTCGCTCGCGTACAGCTCGTCCGGGGTCGCGTGGATCCGGATCGTCCCCTCGTGCAGCATCGCCATCTTGTCCGCGATCTTCCGGGCGCTCGCCATGTCGTGAGTCACCACGATGGTCGTCACGTTCAGCGTCGTCTTCAGCTTCACGATCAGCTCGTTGATCACGTCGCTCATGATGGGGTCCAGCCCCGTCGTCGGCTCGTCGTACAGCAGGAAGTCCGGGTCCGCCGCGATCGCCCGCGCCAGCGCCACGCGCTTCTTCATCCCGCCCGACAGGTCCGCCGGGTAGACCTTCTCGACGCCCTTCAGGCCCACGACCGCCAGTTTCTTCTGCACGATGGCGAGCTTCTCCGAGGCCGGCAACTTCGAGTGCTCGTCGAGGGCGAAGGAGACGTTGTCGGCGACGGTCATGGAGTCGAAGAGGGCGCCGCCCTGGAAGAGCATTCCGAAGCGTTTGCGGACGCGGAAGAGTTCGCGTTCGGGGAGGGGGACGGTGTCCTCGCCGTCGACGAGGACCTGGCCGGAGTCGGGCTTGAAGAGGCCGAGGATGTGCTTGAGGAGGACGGACTTGCCGCAGCCGGAGCCGCCGATGATGACGAGGGCCTCGCCGGTGGGGACGGTGAGATTGACGCCGCGGAGGACGTGCTTGCCGCCGAGGTGCTTGTGGAGGTCGCGGATCTCCAGCATCAGTTGGCCCACTCGGGCTTGATGGCGTTGAAGAAGACCGAGAGGAAGAAGTCGGAGATGAGGATGAGGATGCAGGAGGTGACGACGGCCTCGGTGGCGGCCTTGCCGACGCCGGCGGCGCCGGGCTCGGTGTTAAGGCCCTTGTAGGCGGAGGTGAGGGCGATGAGGAGGCCGAAGACGGAGGACTTGGCGCAGCCGACGGAGACGTCCCAGACGCGGAGCCAGTCGAGCATGTTGATGTAGTGGAAGTGCCACTCGACCTTGAGGAAGCCGACGCAGATGAAGGTGCCGCCGGCGATGCCGACGACGTCGGCCATGAGGGTGAGGATCGGGGTCATGAGGACGGCGGCGAGGACGCGGGGGAGGACGAGCCAGCGGACGGGGTTGGTGGCCAGGGCGCGGAGGGCGTCGACCTGCTCGGTGACGTGCATGGTCCCGATCTCGGCGGTGATGGCGGCGCCGACGCGTCCGGCGAGCATGAGGCCGGAGAGGACGGGACCGAGTTCCTTGACCATGGAGACGCCGACGACGGCGCCGACCATGGAGGTGATGTTGACGCGGCGGAACTGGTTGAAGGACTGGACGGCGAGGACCATGCCGGTGAAGAGGCCGGTCGTGAGGACGACGGGGGTGGAGCGGTAGCCGATGAGGTAGAACTGGTCGACGAGGACGCGGCGGCGGGGCCAGCGGCCGACGGCCGCGCGCAGGGTTTCCAGGGCGAGGAGGAAGACGCCGCCGGCCGTGCGGAAGATGTTGATGAGGGCGGTGACGCCGGGAATGGCGCTCGTCATGGAGGGCGGATTGTACGCTGCTGCCGGTGAATGCGGGACATTCGGGGAACCGAACGTGGGAGCGCGGGAGATCGTGGTGAGGGAGGGAGGGCCCCGGGACCTCGGGACCCTGGAGGTCCTGGAGTCGCAGTACAGCCGGCGACTCCTGAAGGGCGGGGGAGAGGCGGCGGCAGCGAACGTCCGCCGAGGGGTCCGTGAGCATTACAGGCGGGCCATGGCCGACACGGCGCAGGTGGTGCTCGTCGCCGAACGTGGCGGGCGGGTGCTGGGCTTCCTCCACGCGACGCGGGAGGAGGGGCCCGGCGACCTCGTGCGCGCGCCGTGGTGCTGCCTTGCGATCCTCGTCGTCGACCGCGCGGCGCGCCACCGCGGAATCGGCACCGTGCTCGTTCGTGCTGCCGAAGCCTGGGCGGCGCGCGGGCGCATGACCGCGCTCCAGCTCGGCGTCCACGAGTTCAACCGCGGCGCCATCCGGTTCTACGAGCGGCTCGGCTACCGGCCGGTCATGCGCCTGATGCAGAAATCGCCCCGCGCGCGCTGATCGCGTTCACGCGCCAGGCACCCGCTTCGGCCGCGGCGGCGGCGTGTCTCTCTTCCGAGGCGTATAGGCCGGCCCCTTGGGCTTCGGCGGCGGCCGTTCGACGAAATACGCCTCCGGCTCCGGGGGCTGCGGCGGCCCGGGTTCGTCCGCTTCCACGGGTTTCCTCGCCGCGTCGCGCGCCTCGTGCTCCCACTTCGGCGCCGCCGAGCGCCTCAGGATCCTCACGAATCCCGAGACTGCGCCCCACAGGAAGAGCCCGATCGGGACCAGGAGCAGCCGTTCTTCCGCCATCGTCGCCGCGCCGGTCACGGGGAACAGGGCGATCGTCCCGAGGGACGATCCGACCGAGGTCGAGTGCAGGACCGCCTGGCGAATCGCCGTCCAGAAGAACAGCCCTCCCGTCGCGAACCAGCACAGCAGGAACATCGGGCGGCGGGCGAATCGCTGCAGGAACCACAGCCACGGGACCGTGAGCAGGAGGGATCCCAGCGTCATCGCGATCAGGTCGGGTCTCGACGCCCGCAGGATCGAGGTCGTCCAGGCGAAATAGGGAAGCGGACCGGCGAGGAACGCGACCAGGAAGGCCCGGCGCATCGCCCTACCGGCGCTTCTTCTTCGAGGCTTTCGCTCCGCGCTTCCCGCGGGCGGGCTTCGCGGTTTCGGGCGCCGGCGACAGCAGGAGCAGCGTCCCCGCGGGGCCGTCGGGCGCGGTCAGCGGCAGGACGCGGGCCGCGACGGAGGTCTGCGTCCGTCCGGTGCGCAGGAACAGGCGCGCACCGCCCGGCCGGGAGACCGCGGATTTCCATGCATCGGCGGACTCGGGGGCGAGAAGGGAAGCGAATTCCTTTCCGGCGGCCGAGGCCAGCACGCCTTTCATCCCGCCGTTCTGCCAGGAAACCTTGCCGGCGGAGTCCAGGACGACCACGAGGTCGCCGACCAGCCCCGCGAGCCCCTCGAACCGGGCCCGGGCGTGGGACAGGCCTTCCTCGAGCCCGCGGATCTGCGCTTCCATCGCCTGCTGCTGCTCCTGCGCGACGCCCGTGTTCATCAGCACCGCGGCGGCATCGCACAGCAGTTCCACGCGCGCCACCAGGTCCGGAGGGAAACCGTGCTTCCGGGCGCATTCGATGTTGAAGATCCCGACGACCTCGCCGTCGAACTTCACCGGCACGCACAGCTCGCTTCCCGCCGTCTGCCCGCCGCTCACGAACAGCGGGTCGGCCGCCACGTCGGGCGCGTAGTACGTCTTCCCGCTCTTCACCACGTGCCCGATGATCCCCGCCGTGATCTTCTGCGTGTACGCCTGCGGGTGCAGCCTCTTGCCGCTCTCCGAGGACTCCGCCACCGGCAGCACCAGGTCGCTCGCCCGATACACGAGGAAGAACGACGTCCCGTGGCCGCGACCCAGCGCGCGCCTCGATCGCGTCACGAGCGTCCGGTACATGTCCTGGCCGGGTCCGGCCCGGACCATGTGCCTCGCCACGTCCATCAGCTTGTCGACCGACATCTCCCGCCCTTCTACGCGCCCCACTTCTGGCCGTCGGGCACATTGAGAAGCGACTCGCCGTCGCCGGCGACTTTCATGAAGGCACCCGAGCCCGACAGCACGCCGGTCACGAATTCGACCAGGACCTGGCCTTCCTCCTCCGGGTTGAATGCGAAGCGCATTCCCGCCTGCACGAACACGCCGCCGGCCTTGGCCTTGCGGTCCTGGCGGACATCTGCGCCCACTTCGTTGAGGTCGTTCCCGTCCCAGACCCAGCAGTTGCTCGGGTCGCCGGTGGTGCGCCCGCTGATCCAGTCGGCCTCGGGGTACTCGCCGATGTGGACCGACTCGTGGTTCCCCTTGACCTTCTCCCAGCGCTTCTTGAGTTCCGTCAGGACGGCGGGGTGCATGGCGGAAGTCCTCCCGATGGTGAAGGATTTGGAAAGGGGCATTCTATGGGGCGGCCGGGAGGGGGTGAAGGAAAGTGCGCCCGGGGCGAATGGGCCCGATAATGGGCGGATGAGCGAACCGCGGGCGAAGCCGGGGCTGATGGCCAGTCCGGTCCTGGCGTTCCTGATCGGCCTGTGCAGCGTGGGGCTGCTGGCGGCGGGGGCCTGGCGCGTGGCTTCGGGGAACCGCGACTGGTGGGTACTGGCGGTGGACGGGCTGCTCGGGGCGGGCGGGGTGTGGTTCGCGATCGAGGTGTTCCTGGCGAGGGGCAGGCGGCCCCCGGGGCCGGCCTAGGCGCGTTCTCGGGCGAATTCGGCGAAGAGCGCCTGGCTGATGAGGATGCCGGCCGGGGTGAGGGCGAGGGCGCCGTCGCGGCGTTCGACGAATCCTCGGTCGGCGGCCATGCGGAGGGTGCGGGGCCAGGCGGTGCCGGGGGAGAGGCCGAATTCGCGCTCGAAGCGGGACTCGTCGAGACCTTCGCGGAGGCGGAGGCGGCACATGGCGGCCTCGAGCATGCCTTCCTCGCGGCCGGGTTCCTCGCGGGTCGCCTCGACGGATTCGCCGGCGCGGGCGCGGCGGATGTACTCCTGGGGAGAGCGGACGTTGGACCAGCGGACGCGGCCGTCGAAGCCGTGCGCGCCGGCGCCGGCGGCGAGGACGGGCTCGCGGCGCCAGTACCGGAGGTTGTGGGCGCAGGCGCGGCCGGCCCGGGCGAAGTTCGAGATCTCGTAGGGCTCGTAGCCGGCCGCCTCGAGGCGGTGGGCCGTGTCCGCGAGGAACTCCGCCTGCTCCTCCCCGGGCTTCTCCGCGAGCAGGCCGCGGGCGCGTCTATGGAAGAACTCCGTCCCGGGCTCGAACATCAGGTTGTAGGCGGAGAGGTGTTCAGGCTCGAGGGCGATCGCGGCGGCCAGGTTTGCCCGCCAGGTCCCGAGGGACTGCCCCGGCAGGGCGAAGATGAGATCGAGGTTGAGGTTGTCGAAGCCGCCGGCGCGGACGGCCCGGACGGCCGCGACGATCTCCTCCGGCGAGTGGATGCGGTCGAGCATCGCCAGCTCGGCGGCGTCGAACGACTGCGCTCCCATCGACACCCGGGTCACGCCCGCCCGGCGGTAGTCCCCGAAGTCGTGGCGCTCCACCGTGCCGGGGTTCGCTTCCATCGTGATCTCGGCGGCGCGGAGCGCGAACGAGGCGGCGAGCCGATCGAGGATGGCGCCGATCTGTGCGGGGGTGAAGAGCGACGGCGTGCCGCCGCCGATGAACACGGTGTCGACCTCGACTCCCGGGTAGCGCCGGCCCGTTTCCGCGATGTCGCCGAGCAGCGCCTCCTGGTAGGCGGCGTGAAGTTCCCCTGTGGAGGCGTGCGAGTTGAAGTCGCAGTAGCCGCACTTGCGGACGCAGAACGGGATGTGGACGTAGAATCCGGCGCGCACGGGCTCAGGATACACCGCGGTGCCGTTCCCTCCTCCGGGATGGGGGAATCCCTCGCGCGTCCTTATAGTGGCGGCATGACCGAGCGCCCCGCCGAGCGCCGTTTCGTCGCGATCGTCTTCGCGGAATTCGCGGGGCTGTCGGGTGCCCTCGAGGGCCGCGGCGTCGAGGCCGGCGCGGAGCTGGCCGACGCCCTCTTCAGGCGCGTCCGCGCCGCGGTCGAGTCGCGCGGAGGGTCCGTCGACAAGTTCGCCGGCGAGACGGTGATGGCCGTCTTCGGGGCCCCCGTGGCGCACGGCGACGACGCGGCGCGGGCGGTCCTGGCGGCGACGGACCTGCGGCGCGAGACGGAGTCGGAGTCCCGGGCGCGAGGCGTCCAGCTCGGCTTCCGCGCGGGCGTCAACGCGGGGGAGGTCCTCTGGGCCGGCGTCGCGGGCGAGCGCGCGACCGCCATGGGCGACGCGGTCAACGTCGCGCAGCGCCTCCAGTCGGTCGCCGCCCCCGGGCAGATCCTCGTCTCCGCCGCCGTCGAGCCCTTCGCCCGCCGCCGCGCCCGCTTCACCACCGCAGGACTCATCGCGGTCCGCGGCCGGGTCGAGCCCGTCGCGGCCTTCGAGTGCGAGGGCCCGCGGGAGTCGGGCACCGGGGCGTTCGCCGGCGTCGAGACCCCGCTCTGCGGACGCGACCGCGAACTGGCCGCCGTCGCGGCCGCAAGGGAGGCCGGGCGCGGCGGGTTCTTCTGGATCGAGGGCGAGGCGGGGATCGGGAAGTCGCGGCTGCTGCTCGCGATTCTCGAGAGGGCCGGGGAGAAAGGCCTGTCCGCGTGGGGTCGCGCCGCCGAGGGCGGAGGCGAGCCGTTCGCGGCGCCGGCGATGGCTCTTCGGCACGCGGCCCGGCGCGGGGGGGCGCGCGGGCTCGCCCCGTGGCTCGAGGCGACCTTCGCCGCCGGCGGCCACGCCGCCGTCGAGCGGGAGAACCTCGCCCACCTCGTCGCGCTCTCCGCCGGCGAGGACCTCCCCGGCGCCCGCGTGCTGGCCCTCCCCGCCGAGGTCCGACGCGAGGAAACCCTGTTCGCCTGGGAGCGCTGGCTCAGGCTCCGCGCCGCCTCCGCGCCCGTCACCCTGGTGCTCGATGACCTCCAGTCCGCCGACCCCGCCACCCTGGCCCTTCTTGGCCGCCTCGCGGCGCGCCTCCGCGGCTGCCCCGTCACGATCGCCGCCGCCGCCCGGCCCGGGGCCGCCCGGCCCGACGGGTTCGAGGCCCTTCCCCTCCTTCCCCTCGCCCCCGGGGCCTCGACCGCGCTCGCCGCCGCCGCTTTCCGCCGGGCCGCGTCCCTGGAACTCCTGCGCTTCGTCGCCGAGCGCGCCGCAGGGAGTCCTTTCGCCGTCCTCGAGCTCGCGCGCCATCTCGAGGACGCGAATCTGGTGGAAGGCGAGCCCCTGCGCTTGTCCGGGCCCGCGGCGGGGATCCCGCGCGGCCTCCAACCGCTGCTGCAGGCCCGCCTCGACGCGCTCGGTACCCAGGTCAAGGAGTCCCTCAAGTCGGCCAGCGTCATCGGACGGACGTTCTGGACCGGCATCCTGCGCGGCGTCGCCGGAGACGCCGCCGCGGACGCGCTCCCCGCCGCCGAGCGCCTCGGGCTCGTGGCCCGTGCCGAGGACTCGACGCTCGCAGGGAACGAGGAGTACGCGTTCACGGACGGCCTGCTGCAGGAAGCGGCGCGGGCCCTGGTGCCCCGCAGGGACCGGGCGCGCCTCCACCGCGCGACGGCGCAGGCGCTCGAGTCCCTTCCCGGAAGGCCGCGGCGGGCCGTCGCCCTGGCGGCGGCGCATCGCGAGGAAGCGGGGGAACCGTCCCTCGCCTCCGCGCTCTGGTCCGAGGCCGCGGAGAACGCGCTCGACGCCGCCTCCGTGGAGGAGGCCGGCATCTGGGCGGTCAAGGCGCGCGCGGCCGAGGACAACCCGCGCGCCCGCCTCGCCGCGGCCCGGGCCGCGGCCAACGCGCTGCGGTCCGCCGAGGCCGTGGAGATCACCGAGTCCGTCCTCCGGGATCCCGCCATCACGCCGCTCCAGTCCCAGCAGGCCAGGATCGTCCAGGCGAACGCCGAGGCGGCGCGCGGCCGGATGGACTCGGCCCTCCGGATCATCGAGTCCGTCTTCGCCACGAAGCCGGACGACCGCATCCTCCTGAGCGCGCTTCATTCGTCGTCGTACGTGAAGTTCCACCTCGGCCGGCTTGACGAGGCGCTGGCCGAAGTCCGGCAGACCCTGGAGGTCCTGGGGCGCGCGCCGCTGGCCGGCCACAGGCCCTCCCCATCGGCAAGGGAGGAGGCGCGTGTCCTGCTCGCGCAGGTCCACCTGCGCAGCGGCCGCGTGGACGAGGCGCTCGCGGAGCTCCAGTCGCTCGCCGCGGCGTCGCCCGGGACCGGCGAGCCGGCGATGCGCGCCATGATCCTGATCAACCTCGGGAACGTCCGCTTCCTCCGGGCGGAGGTCGGGGAGGCGCGGGCCGCCTACGAGGAGGCGCTGTCCGTGGCCCGGTCGATCGGCGACCGCACGAAGATCACCGCGGCGCTGCAGAATCTCTCGAACGTCCTGTGCGCGCGGGGCGACTTCGGCGCGGCCCTGGCCGCCGACCTCGAGGTGCTGCGCATGCGGGACGAGATCGGCGACCGCCGCATGCGCGGCTCGACGCTCATCAACGTCGCG
>JADLHC010000160.1 GCA_020849035.1 Planctomycetia bacterium | reverse complement strand
CTCTTCCTCCGACCGGAGCCTGCTACGCGGCGCACCGGCGCTTTCCGCGGCGGGACTTTCACCCGCTAGCTTGGCACAGCGGCGGATCGTGTCGTTTCCGACTCGATCGGTTTCGGGACGCACCATCTTCGTGATCATACCCTGCCTTCCACCAGGCCCCGCGCCCGCCGCGCGTCGCTTCTTTCCCGTCACCACGGTCGCCCGCTATCATCCGCCCCTTCCCCAACTCGGACGACCACCCATGCCCCTCAAAGGCCGCAACTTCCTCAGCACGCAGGACTTCACCCGGAAAGAGATCGAGCAGATCCTCGCGACGGCGGCGAAGCAGAAGAAGTCGGGGTGGAAGCCCTTGAAGTCGAAGCCGAAGCTGGCGCTGCTGTTCTTCAACCCGTCGCTGCGGACGCGCTCCTCGTTCGAGCTGGCGGCGTGGCAGCTCGGCGGGCACGCGGTGACGCTGCAGCCGGGCAAGGACGCGTGGGCGATGGAGTGGCGCGAGGGGATCCCGATGGACGGGGAGGCGGAGGAGCACGTGAAGGACGCGGCGCGGGTGCTCGGGCGGTTCTTCGACGCGGTCTGCGTGCGGTGCTTCCCGAAGTTCCAGGACTGGACGGTGGACAAGCAGGACTCGATGCTGCGGGCGATCGAGCGGTACGCCGGCGTTCCCGTGATCAACATGGAGACGATCGTGCATCCGTGCCAGGAGCTGGCGCTGGCGCTGACGATGAAGGAGAAGCTGAAGAAGACGGACGGGAAGAAGTTCCTGCTGACGTGGACGTTCCATCCGAAGGGGCTGAACACGGCGGTGGCGAACTCGGCGGCGCTGATCTCGACGAAGATGGGGATGAACCTGACGGTGCTGCGGCCGCCGGGGTACGACCTCGACCCGATGTTCATGGACCAGGCGCGGGAGAACGCGAAGGCGCAGGGCGGGTCGGTGACGGTGACGGACGACATTGACGCGGCGTACAAGGGCGCGGACTTCGTCTACTGCAAGAGCTGGGGGAACCTGAACTACTTCGGGCGGTGGGAGGAGGAGAAGAAGGTCCGCGAGCCGTACCGGCACTTCATCGTGGACGCCCCGAAGATGGCGAAGACGAACGACGCGTACGTGTCGCACTGCCTGCCGATGCGCCGGAACGTGAAGATGACGGACGAGGTGGCGGACTCGCCGCGGAGCTGCCTGATCGACGAGGCGGGGAACCGGATTCACGGGCAGCGGGCGATGCTGACGGAGATCCTGGGGTAAGGCGCGTCAGGCGTGCGACGTGAGCTGCGCGATGAGGTCGTCCACGTCGGCGGGGTCGATCGTGCCGAGTTCGCGGCCGTCGGCGGAGAGGACGCGCAGGTCGGGCAGGTAGCGGACGCCGTATTTCATGGCGACCGGGCGTCCCGCGTTCGTCGGCGAGCGGTCCGTCAGGTCCACCTTCACGAGGACGAACTTCTCCAGCAGCGGAGCCACCCGGGCGTCGGCGAGCTCGTGCTCGAGCTCGTTGCAGCCGCCTCACCAGTCGGCGCCGAACTCCAGGAGGACCTTGCGGTTAGAGGCCTTCGCGGTGCGCAGGGCGGCGTCGAGGTCGGTGGTCCAGGGTGCGTGGCTCATGGGCGTATTGTAGGCGCGCCCGGCGACGCCCGGGGCATCTTGAGGACTTGAACCGGCCGGGCCGTGGGAAAATGGGCGCATGCCCCGCGTCTCGCTCAGCGATCTCGAACGCCGCCGCGACGACTACGACGCGCACGTCGCCGCCGCCGCCGGCATCGACCGCTTCTGCTCCGGCAGCGAGTGGATCCTGTCGGCGCGCGAGGCGTGGGGGGAGGGGGAGGAAGCGGTGGTGCTGGAGGGAGAGCCGGGCTGGCTGGCCTTCCTGCGCGGCCGCGAGCAGGCCGAACCGGTCGTGATGCACGGGTTCGAGGCGATGTGGGGGCTCGCTTCCCCGCTCGTCGGGCGCGACCCCGCGCCGCTGGCGGCGTGGGCCGCGGGGGAGCTGGCCGCGCAGCGCTGGAACATCCTGCTGCTCCACGGGTTGCGGGACGGCTCGCCGCTCCTCCGGGCCGTCTCGGACGAGTTCGGGCAGCTTGGCCCCGTCCGCCCCGTCGGCCACGCCCGCCGCCAGGTCGCCAGCCTCCGCGGCGGCCTCGGCGGCTTCCTCCGCCGCCGCAGCGCCAAGCTGCGCTCCAACCTCCGGAGCGCCTCCCGCCGCGCCAGGGACGCGGGGGTGACGTTCGAGCCCGCCTCGGAGGCCGCGGACGCAGTGGCGCGGGCCGCGGCGGTGGAATTGCGGAGCTGGAAAGGCGCGGAGGGGACGGGGCTGGCCTCGCCGGACATGAGGGCGTTCTACGAAGCGATGGCGGCGCGGCTCCGGGCGCGGCGCCGGCTGCGGGCGATTTTCGCGCGGAAGGGAGGCGAGGACGTCGGCTACATCCTCGGCGGCGTGCGCGGCGGAACCTACCGCGGCTTCCAGTTCAGCTACGACGCCCGATTCCGCAGCCTCTCCCTCGGCAGCCTGCTGCAGGTCGAGCAGATCGCGGAGCTGACGGGCGACGGCATCGAGGAGTACGACCTCGGCGTGGACCTCCCCTACAAGCGGCGCTGGGCGGACGCGACGGTGGACACGACCGGCCTGGCGATCCTGCGCCGGTAGAGCTGGCTCCTCTTCCACAGCCCCGCGCGGAAAAGCAGCCACTTTTCGCGCCCCGGCGACCGGGCTCCCTCGGAAACCGGACGGCACGTCCATTGCACGCTTCTCGGTTGGTCCGCCGAGAGCCCCGAGACGAGCGAAAAGCTCCCCAACGACGAACGGCGGGAGGACGGAGTAAGGACTTCCTGCCGAGTCCTCGAGAGGCTCTCCCGGACGCCTTGCAGGTCCGCGGCAGCCATCCGCAGATCGCGAGCGGCCTCCCGCGGAGACAGGGACGGGGCGCGCGTCCTTCGCGTGTGCGGTCCGGGGCGAGTTGGCCGTGAAGTGCCCTCGGCCGGCGACGCGCGCCCGCCGGGCGGCCGGTGTGGGTCATCCGCAGTCGGAAAGGAGGCTCGTGCGACACGCTGAACGGACCGTGACCGTGACGTGACTGGACCGTGGCTTTGTTCGACGTTCAGTGGTGGTGCCCGTGACGTTGCCCGTGTCGTGAAGGAGTCAGGAACCACACCCCCGCCCGCCGTCGCCGCCCCGATTCCGGGGCGGTTTTTTTTGTCCGCTGCGGTCCTTGATCCCCCCTTCGCCGCCGTGGTCCAATCCCCGGCCATCCGCCGGCGCGGCCGTCCGCGCCGGGGACACGGGAACCTTGGGAGGGGAATCCATGAAGCGCCTCGTCGCCGTGATGCTGGGAGTGTCGGCCGTGCTGGTTTCGGCAGGATGCGGGCCGATCGACTACGAGCGGGACATCACGCCGGTGGCGGGACGCAAGGTGTACGTGGGCCCTGCGAAGATCACGAACTGCCACTCCGAACTCGACAAGGCGGGGACCGAGGCGGAGATCCAGAAGACGGCCAAGGACCTGCTCAAGCACTACGGCTACACGGTCGTCGAGGACGCCGCCTCAGCCGACCTCGCGCTCAGCGCGGACGTGCTGGAGTTCAACCTGGGGAGCACCACGGCGCGGGTCATCGTGGGCGCGGGGCAGAGCTGGCACGACACGACGATCCTGATCAAGCCGCAGGGCGGCCTGGAGAACACCGGGCACCGCCGGGCGGAGGTCAGCGCAGGGGCGTACAGCAACTGGAAGGGCGCCGAGCAGCACCGCAAGGCGGTGGTGAACGAAATCGCGAAGATGCACGTGTGGGTCGCTTCCAAGTACTGCCCGTAGTCCCGAGGGGAGGAACGCGTGCGCTGGTTTCTTCCGGTCCTGGTGCTGTCCGCCGCCGCCCTGGCGGTCCGTGCAGAGGAGGCGACGGTCCTTCGCGGGAGGGTCGTGGACGCGGACGCCAGGGGCGTCGCCGGGGTGGACATCGGCGACAACTGGCAGCTCGGCCCAGACTCCCGCCCGTACTCCGGCCTCAGGACGGGCGAGGACGGCTCCTTCGAGATCGCGCTCCGGTACTTCCGCCCGCCCGTCGCCCTCCTGGCCATGGACGCGAAACGCGAGCGCGGCGCGGCCGTGGTCGTGACCGCCGAGTCCGCAAAGGAGCCCCTCGTGCTCGTCCTCGCCCCGACCGCCGAGGTGAAGGGCGAGCTGGCATGCGAGGACCCCGAGGTCTCCCCCGTGGGGTCCTCGGTGCAGTGGCAGTTCGGGAAGGCTCGCATCGGAAACCTCCACGCGACGTCGGCGGCGTGGAGCGTCCGGCTGCCGCCGGGCCCCTGGGGATTCTGGACGTACCACCCGGACACGGCGCCGCTGTCGAAGTCGTTCGACGTCCCGGCGGACGGGACGGCCCTCGACCTCGGCAAGCTGCCGGTGGCGCCGAACGCCCTGGCCACCCTGAGAGGGAAGCCCTTCCCCGACTGGAAAGTCAGCGACGCGCGCGGCGTGGACAAGTCGGTCCAGCCGTCGAGCTACAAGGGCAAATGGCTGCTCGTGGAGTTCTGGGGGTTCTGGTGAGGGCCCTGCACGGGCGGCAGTCTGCCGAAACTCATGAAGTTCTACGAAGACCACAAGGACCAGCGGGACCGGTTCGAGATCCTCGCGTTCCACGACGCGCGGGCAAAGACGTTCGAGGAGCTCGACGAGAAGCTCAAGCCGATCATCCGGGACAAGTGGGGCGGCAAGGAGCTGCCGTTCCCGATCCTGCTCGACGCTTCCGGCGACACGATCAAGGCGCTCGGCGTGCGAGGTTTCCCGACCTTGATCCTGATCGATCCCGAGGGAAAGCTGGTGAAAGGCGGGAGCGAGGAGATGCTGGAGGCGGAGCTGAAGAAGGCGGCGGGCGGGGCGAAGTAGGGCGGGGGGCGTTGAACCGCGGAAGCCCTCCCCGGCGCGCGGATCCGGGATCAGCGGGCGACGAGCACGAGGTGCTCCGCCTTCTTCCGCCTGCGGCCGCCGAAGGACCACTCGGTGCGCTCCTGGGAGGCGCCGGCGGGGACAGCCGCGCCGAGCCGGGCGGCGATGTCGCGGACGAGGTCGTCGGCGCGGACGTCGCGGGTGCCGAAGCGGCCGTCGCCGATGAGGAGGAGGAGGGGGGCTCCGGGAGCGAGGGCGTCGAGGGCGACTTTGACGCACTGCGTCATGTCGTCCTCGTAGCGCCGGAGCGCGTCCCCGCCCTTCTTGAACTCGCGCCGCGGCCCGATCTCGCGGGACCGCGCGAACCTCGCGTCCTCCCCGAACAGCGGGTACCTCAGGAAATGGTGGAACGCGTAGTCGTACGTCCCCGGGTACGGCGGCGACGTCAGCCCCAGCGCGAACGCCCCGCGCGGCAGCTTCACCGCCCGCGCGTCCTCCAGCCAGAATTCCGGCTCCGTCGCCTTCACCCCGCGCTCGCGCAGGTCCTTCGCCAGGAACCCGTAGCTCCGCGCTACCTCCCTGCACTTCTCCGCGAACATCCGGTACGTCGCCTTCGGCGGCCACGGGCGCCAGTCGCGGTCCACCACGGTCACCGAGTCCGAAGCCTGCTTTGAGAGCCGCACGAGGATCGAGGACAGCACCACCCTGAGGACGCGCCGCAGGTCAGTCCGCTTGACCTCGTCCACCAGTGCCGCCACCAGCCCGACCTCCCGGAGAGTGTGCGGGCTGAACCACTCCTCGACGTCCGGACCCCACCCCGGAAGCGGCAGCCCGTCGGATTCGAACTTCGACGCCCGGTGCGCGATCTCGACCCCCTCGCGCTCCACCAGCCGCTCCTCCCCGCCGCGGAACACGCGCGTCCGCGCCCACGCGATCTCCAGCGCCACCGCGCTGATGTCCACCCCCGTGAACGCCCGCCCCGCGCGCAGCGCCTCGACCGCGACCGTGCCGCTCCCCACGAACGGGTCCAGCACCGCCCCGGCCTTCCCCCCGAACCTCACGATCGCCCGCTCCGCCGTGTGCGGGTGCATCCGCGCCGGGTACGTGTGGAACCCGTGCGTGAACGGCAGCCGCACCTCCGGGTCCACGTCCAGGCACTCCGCAAGCTTCGCCGCAGCGCCCGGTTCGCCCCACGGCGTGATCGGGCCGCCGGTGTTCATCAGCGAGCGTTTCAGGCGGCGCGGGGGCTGCGGCATCGGGCGGAGGGTAGAACGCGGAAGCGGCGGCGTGAAGGGACTGCTGCCTGTGCCCCCCGGAAGTCCTTTCCCCGAACCGCCTGGGCGCTCCCGCGATGATTGAGGGGATCCCGGCGGCCCGCCCATGTCCTTGCCCCCACCCCCCCACCCCGCTATCATCCGCCGCTCGCCCAGTCGCCCATTCGGGGTTGCACGCCGATGAAGACGTCCGCGTCGCTCGTCCAGAAGGCCGAGTCGCTCCTCTCGGATTCCGACCGCCGCACGCTCGCGAACATCGAGAAGACGCTCGCGAAGGCGGCAAAGTCGCGGTCGGAAAAGAAACGCCTTGCGGTGCTCGCGTTCTCCGGCGGGCTCGATACGTCGTTCTGCGTGCCGTGGCTGCAGGAGCGCGGGTGGGACGTCATCACCGTGCTCGTCGACACGGGCGGCTTCTCGCCCGACAAGATCCGCGAGATCGGCCGGCGCGCGAAAGAGCTCGGCGCGAAGAAACACTTCTTCGTGGACGGCCGCAGGGAGATCTACGACCGCCTCATCAGCCACTGCATCCGCGCGAACGGGACGTACCAGCAGATGTACCCCGTCATGTGCGCGGACCGCTACCTCATCGTCGAGAAGTCCGTGGACTTCGCCCGCCGCTTCAGGGCCGACGCCGTCGCCCACGGCTGCACCGGCATGGGCAACGACCAGGTGCGGTTCGACGTCACGCTCCGCGCCCTCGGCTGCGACAACATCCTCGCGCCGATCCGCGACTTCCAGGCGCTGGGCGGCGGGCCGGTGCGCGACCGCGAGAAGGCGTACCTCGAGGAGCGCGGGTTCCCGGTTTCGAAGAAGCACACGCGGTACTCGATCAACCAGAACGTGTTCGGGGTGACGATCTCGGGAAGCGAGATCGACCGCCGGGAGGAGCCGGCGGAGGACGCGTGGACGCTGACGGCGCCGCCGGAGAGGACGCCGGCAAGGGCGGACCGCGTCACGATCGGCTTCGAGGGCGGCCTGCCCGTGTCGCTCGGCGGGAAAAAGATGCACGGCATCGAAATCCTGCGCCGACTGAACGAACTCGCCGGCCGGCACGGCGTGGGACGCTTCATCTACACCGGCGACTGCGTCATCGGCATCAAGGGGCGGATCGCGTTCGAGTGCCCGGGGCTGCACACGGTGCTGGTGGCGCACCGGGCGCTGGAGGAGGCGACGCTCTCGAAGGAGCAGAACCAGTTCAAGGACGGGATCGGCAAGAAGTGGACGGAGCTGGCGTACAACGGGCTCTTCTACGATCCGCTGGCGCGGACCCTGGAGGAGATGCTGGAGGCGATGCAGCGGAGCGTGACGGGGACGGTGACGGTGAAGCTGCACCGCGGGACCGTGCTGCCGGTGGCGTACGAGTCGCCGAACGAGCTGAGGCAGAAGGGGACGGTGTACGCGCAGTCGAGCGCCTGGACGCCGGACGAGGCGACGGCGTTCGTGAAGCTGTTCGGGCTGTCGACGGTGACGGCGGCGAGGCAGGCCCGACCGTGAGCGAGGGGCTGTTCAAGGGGCCCGGCGACGTGCGCGGCCGGCGTCCCGTGAGCGAGCGCAGGGAGGGCGGCCCCCGTTCCGGCGACCCGTTTCTCCCGTGGCACCCCCCGGAAGGGCTGGCGCGCGGCGCGGACAGCGCGGCGCCGGTGAGGAAGACGAACGTGGAAAACTACGAATTCATCATCAACTTCTTCAAGAACATCGGGAACACGAAGGAGGCGAACACCTACCTCCGGCTGTTCAAGAAGGGGAATCCGTCGCGGTTCGCGGTGATCAAGGTGGGCGGCAAGACGCTGACGGACTCGATGCCGGTGCTGTCGGGCGATCTGGCGTACCTGACGAACCTCGACCTGTTCCCGGTGATCGTTCACGGCGGCGGCCCGCAGATCGACAAGGAGCTGGAGCTTCGGCGGATCGAGTTCGAGAAGAAGAACGGGCTGCGCGTGACGTCGCGCGAGGCGATCGACGTGATCCGCGAGGTGCTGGAGGACGCAAACCGGAGGCTCGTGGACGCGATCCGCTCCCAGGGCGGCGACGCGGAGGGGATCCGGATGGCGGTGAAGGCGCGGCCGCACCCGGACCGGGACCTGGGGTTCGTGGGCGAGGTGACGGGGATCGACCTGAAGCCGATCTACCGCGCGATCCGCATGGACCGAATCCCGGTCGTGTCACCCGTCGGATTCGACGAGAACGGCAACCCCTACAACGTGAACGCCGACGTCGTCGCGCGCGCGATCGTGCTGGCGCTGCGACCGAAGAAATTCATCCTGCTGACCGAGGAAGGCGGCGTGCGCGACCCCCAGGGGAAGATCATCCCGTTCATCAACCTCACCGCCGACCTGCAGGGCATGCAGGAGCGGGGCGAGGTCACGGGCGGCATGGCGCTCAAGCTGCGCGAGACCAAGCAGCTGCTCGAGGAGCTGCCGACCACGATGTTCGTGACGATCACGAGCCCGCACTCGCTCATCAAGGAGCTGTTCACCGTCAAGGGCTCCGGCACCTTCATCAAGCTGGGCTCCGAGATCGAGGAGCACTCGAGCTGGAAGGGGATCAACCGCGACCGGATGCGGACGCTCATCGAGGCGAGCTTCGGCCGCAAGCTCGTGAGCGACTACTTCAAGCGCGACGTCACGACGATCTTCCTGGACCCGAAGTACCGGGGCTGCGCGGTCATGCGCAAGATTGCGGGGATGGACTACCTCGACAAGTTCGCGGTCCGCAAAGAGGCGCAGGGCGAAGGCCTCGGCCGCGACGTGTGGCTTGCGATGCTGCAGAAATACCCGCGCCTGTTCTGGCGCTCCCGGGCCACGAACCCGATCAACTCGTGGTACTTCGAGCAGTCCCACGGCGCCATCAAGTTCCAGGACTGGACCGTGTTCTGGATCGGGTTGCGCGAACGCGAGATCCGGCAGGCGATCAAGGCGGCGCTGAAGCTGCCGCCGACGCTGCAGGGGCCGACGAAGGTGAAGTAGAGTGGGCGGGTGCGCGGGTGCGCGGGTGCGCGGGTGCGCGGGTGCGCGGGTGCGCGGGTGCGCGGGTGCGCGGGTGCGCGGGTGCGCGGGTGCGCGGGTGCGCGGGTGCGCGGGTGCGCGAGTGCGCGAGTGCGCGAGTGCGCGAGTGCGCGAGTGCGCGGGTGCGCGGGTGCGCGAGTGCGCGGGTGCGCGAGTGCGCAGGTGCGCGAGTGCGCAGGTGCGCGAGTGCGCAGGTGGGCGTGAGAAACGAAGTAGGGCAACCAGAAGGTCGCGGCAGCGGCTGTTCTTCATCCCGCGAACCCGCGCTCCTGCGCACCCGCGCTCCTGCGCACCCGCGTACCCGCGCGGG
>JADLHC010000159.1 GCA_020849035.1 Planctomycetia bacterium | reverse complement strand
GTGCGTCTGCTGCGACATCGACGGCAGCGCGATCTTCTGGGTGAAGAACCTGGACGACGGCAGCGGCATCGACCGCCTGCAGGTGCGGGTGATCGACCTGGGCGGGAACTAGCTCGATCCGTCCGGAAGAAGTCGACTTCGCCGGGCCCCGGGGCAACCCGGGGCCCGGTTTCTTTGCGGGCCCCCGGAATCGGGGCGTCGGGTAGAATGCCTGATCGTTCAACGACGGGCAGATCGCGCGCGTTCCGCGGCCTGCCGGGTCCAGGGAACAACAAGGGAGGCGTCCGTGAACAAGGCAGGACTTGCCGGGGCGGCGCTCGGCGCCATCGCGCTTCTGCTGTCCATCGTCAACATCTCGCGCGTGTCGTCCGCGCTTCAGCGGATGGAAGAGGCCGGCACGGCGCCGAACCCCGAGGCCGGGACCGGCGGATCGCGGGGGCCGGCCCTGTCCGACGAGGACCGCAAGGCGGAGGTGGAGTACCTGAAGCGGGAAGCGGCGCGCATTTCCGACGAGATCAAGAAGGCGCGCGCGGAGATCGCCGCGGGCAACGGCGGCACGTCGGTCAAGCCCGACCCCGACGGGAAGACGCCGCTGCCCCTCACGGCCGCCGACGTGGGCGCGGTGATCGACAGCATCCTGGACCAGAGGTGGAGGGACCAGAAGCTGCGGGAGGCGGACGCGAAGATCACGATGCTGGAGCGCGGCGCCGAGGCGCAGCTCGCGAGTGCGAACTCGCAATTGAAGCTGGACGATGCGCAGAAGGCGAAGATGCAGGCCGTCCTGAAGACGCAGGTCGACGGCTACGCCGAGATCCTCAGGACGCTCCCGGTCCCCGACGACAAGCAGCAGCGCCTGGACAAGGTCACTCAGGCGGCGGACGAGGAGATCAAGAAGATACTGAGCGCGCAGCAGTACCAGATGTTCCAGGGTTCGAGCGGCGGGTGGCACGGGTTCAGCCAGAAGGTCGATCCGAAGCGCGACAACACGCCGCAGCCCCCGAGGTCGAAATGAACACGGGCTTCGCGGGGCTGGCGGTCGGTGTGGTGGCGATGGTTCTCTCCATCGCGGACTCTTTCATGACGGGCAGGCTGGTGGAGAAGGCGGCGGCCCCGAAGCCGGCGCCCGCGCCGGCCGCGGCCGGTGAGGCGGAGCAGGATCCGGAACTCCAGGCCCTTCGGATGCGGCTCCGGGAACTTGCGACGGAGCTGCTCGGGCTGAACTCCGGGCCGATCACGAGCGTGGAGCAGCTGCGGAAGGTCGTGGACTCTCACCTCGCGTACCGCCGGAGGCGGGATGCGGTTCACCAGTTCACGACGCGCAGGCGCGAGGTGCGGAGCCTGGCGAAGGACTGGGTGAGGATCAACGCGACGGCGTTCCGGCTTTCGGAGGAGGACCAGAAGCGCGTCTCCGACATCATGAACCGCTTCATCGAGGACTGGATGGCCCTCGCGTCTGCGACGTCGGGGGAGCCGGAGCTGGAGGACAAGATCGAGGCGCTGATCGCGGCCGCGGACCGGGACATCCTGGCGATCCTGCCGGAGGCGGAGCGGAAGAGGTATCGCCCGATTCCGCGCGGGTGGTCCTCGGGGATGGTCGGTGACGCGGCGCCGCGGTAGGGCGGGCACGGGCGGAGCGAAGCGGTGGGTGAAGCGGGATCGAGTCGCCTGAGGTGGTCGGTGGTCGCGACGGGCGCGGCCGCGGCGGCGGTCTGCGCGGTCGGGCTGGCGGTGCTGCTGAGGCGCGCCGGGCCCGCGGAGCAGGGGGAATTCGTGAGGCGTCCCGCGGCGCCGATCATGGACATCACGAAGTCGGAAGACGCCTACGACGTGGTGAATCCCTCGATCAAGGGGACGTTCGTCAAGGGGATGAAGGGCCGGGACTGGGGGATGGTGAGCGCGGCGCTGGCGCCGGATTTCCGGGCGCGGTGGCCGCGGCCCGCGGACGGGCGCGACGTTCCGGACGGGGCGCTGGTGCTGCGCGAGTACGCAGCGGGTCCCTGGGCGGAGACGGACGGGGCGGCCTTCGTCGCGGTGCTGAAGTCGCACGTGGACGCCTGGGCGGCCTTCGAGCGGACCACGTGGCGTCCGTTCGAGTTCCTGATGGACGCGGGGGGCCGCGAGGCGTTCGCGTCGGTGCATTTCCAGGCCGCGGGCGTGCGGCCGGACGGGACCCGGGTCGATCTTTCGGGCATCGTCAGGGCCGGGATGGTGTCGGGGGACGGGAAGGCGTGGAAGCTGCGGCGGCTGGAGTGGGTGGACGGGTGGCGGGCGGAGGGAAGGCGGCCGCCGTGGAGGGACGTGACGGAGGCGTGCGGGCTTGTGCTTCCCGGCGGCGAGGAGTCGCGGCGGGTCCGGGCGCAGATCATCAACGAGCGCGGCATCGGGACGCTGGGGGGCCTGTCGGTGTGCGACTGGAACGGCGACGGCTTCCCGGACGTGGTGGCGACGCGGGGCCGCGAAGAGATGACGATGTTCCTCAACGACGGCCGCGGGGGGTTCACGCTGGTGGAGCCGCCGGTGAAGGCGCCGCACGAGGTTGGCAACACGCCGCTGCTGGTCGACCTGGACAACGACGGGACGGAGGAGATGGTGACGGGAGCCGTGCTGTCGTACGAGGGCCAGGCCGCCGCCCTGGGGATCCACGTGCGGCGCGGCGGCGGCTGGGAGCAGAGTCCGGAGAAGTTGAAGGCGAAGGTGGTGCCGGGCGTGCGCGGCGTGTCCGTGCAGGGGATCGTCCCCGCGGACGTCGACGGGGACGGGGACCTGGACCTGTTCTTCTGCAACTACTCGAACATCGAGTCGGACCAGCTGCGGATCAACCGGGTCATCTCGTCGGACGGGATGGACAACTGGCTCTTCATCAACCAGGGCGGGCTGCGCTTCACCGAGGAGTCGGACGAGCGCGGGATCTTCGGCACGAACCTCAGCTACGTGGCGAAAGCCTGGGACTTCGACGCGGACGGGGACCTCGACATCCTGGAGTGCAACGACTTCGGCCCGAACCACCTCTGGGTGAACGACGGAAAGGGCCGGTTCCGCGACGCGAAGGAGCACATCTTCAACGCGGACTCGAACTACTCGATGGGGATCTCGATTGCCGACTGGGACAACACGGGCGACTGGAGCGTGTACATCTCGAACATGTACTCGCACGCCGGGAACCGGATCGTGCCGCTGGCGCGGGACATTTCGCCGGAGATGCGGCGGCTGGGGATGGTCCTGGCGCAGGGGAACCAGATGTACGAGCGGCGCGGCGGGGTGTGGACCGAGACGTCCGTGGCGCGCGGCGTGAACTGGGCGGACTGGGCGTGGACGTGCGCGTTCTTCGACGCCGACAACGACATGGACCGGGACATTTTCGTGGCGAACGGATACACCACGAACACCGACAGCAGCGCCCCCGACTTCTGAACGCATTTCTGGCGACAGTTGGTCGCCGACGCGAGGAGCCTGGAGGAGGGGAAGCCGGTGGAGCTGGCGGACCCGAACACGTACCGGAATTTCCGCGGGTCGTGGAGCGGGTACGAGCGGGACTGCCTGTTCCACAACCCGGACGGGCGGGAGCCGCGATTCGTGAACACGGCGTACGTGATGGGCCTGGACTTCGACGACGACGGGCGGTCCGCGGCGCCGGTGGACGTCGACGGGGACGGGGACCTCGACCTCGTCTGCCTGTCGCTGCAGTCGCTGCGCGTCGTGGAGAACACGTCGCCGAGAAGGAGCTTCGCGAGGATCCGGCTGGCGCAGAAGGCGGGGAAGCCGATCCCGCTGAACGCGCTGGTGAAGGTGACGGCAGGCGGGGTGACGCAGCAGGACTACGTGCGCATCACGGACGGGTTCCAGACGCAGGTGCCGATGGACCTGCATTTCGGGCTCGCGGAAGCGAAGCGAATCGACGCGGTGGAGATCGCGTGGCCGGGCGGGGGCGGCGTGCAGAAGTTCGAGGGCCTGCCGGTGGACCGCCTGCTGGTGTTCCGCGAGGGCGGGGACGCGCCTTCGATCACGGAGCTGCCGCACTGGCCGGCGGAGTCGCGCCCGCGCGTGGCGCCCCGGTTCTCCACGGAGCTCACGGCGCGCACGCTGGCGGGAGGCGAGGAGAAGCTCGCGGCGCCGGGCAAGCCCGCGGTCGTGAATTTCTGGGCCCCGTCGTGCGCCCCGTGCCGGGAAGAGATGCCGATCATCGCGTCGGCCTCGCGCCGGTTCGCGGGCCGGGTGCGCTTCGCGGAGGTGAGCACGGACGTCGCCGACCCCGCCCACGTGGCCGAGGCGGCGCGATCGTTCGGCGTCGAGGCGGCGCAGTTCCTCGCGAACGACGCCGTCGTGCGGAGCTTCTTCGGCCCGGAGAAGCTCGTCGTCACCCCCTCCACCTTCGTCTTCGACGCGCAGGGGAACCTCCGGCGCGTCTTCCAGCGCCCGATCGCCGCAGGCGAACTCGAGGGACTCCTCGAGACCCTTCTCGACGAAAGCCTTCCCGCCGGCGACCAGGCCCGCCTTGCCTGGCGCCTCATCGAGTCCGGCCGCATCGAGGAGGCGCTTCCCTACCTCGAAAAGGCCGCGCGCGAGTTCCCCGACGACGCGCTGGTGTTCTACAACATGGGGATCGGGCTGATGAAGATCGGCCGGACTGAAGAGGCGGTGGCGCCGCTGAAGAGGTCGGTGAAGCTGGATCCTGGGTTTGCGCGGTCGAGGCACAGCCTGGCGGAGGCGCTGCGGCGGCGGGGGGCGTTCGCGGAGGCGGCGGCGGAGTACGAGGAGGCGATCCGGATCCGCGGGGACGAGTACGAGCTGTGCTGGGGGCTGGGCGACTGCTTCCTGCGGCTGGACCGCAACGAGGACGCGCTTCTGGCGTTCGACCGGGCGCTGGCGATGGACCGGCAGGGGGTGGCGGCGCTGAAATCGAAGGCGGTGGTGCTGGCGCGGCTGAAGCGGATGGCGGAGGCGGCGGCGCTGCTGAGGAGGGTGCTGGAGCTGACGCCGGGGGACGAGGAGGCGGCGAAGTGGCTGGAGCAGATGCGATGAGGGGGCGTGCGGCGGCGGGGCTGGCGGTGGGAGGGGTGGCGGGGCTGGCGGCGCTTGCGGCGATCGTGGTCTTCGCGCGGCGCGGGGGGGAGCCGGCGGCGGAAGAGTTGCTGCCGCGACCGGCGGAGTATGTGAAGGACGTGGACCAGTCGGAGTCGGTGTACGAAGTTGCGAACGGGTCGGTGAAGAAGGGATTTGTGAAGGGGGTGAAGGAGCTGGACTGGGGGAAGGCGGCGGGGGGGCTTGCGGCGGGGTTCCGGGGGACGATTCCGGCGCCGAAGTCGGGGAAGGCGGTGCCGGACGGGTGGATGGGGGTTCGGGAGTACGGCCCGGAGGGGCTGGCGCCGCTGGACGCGCAGGGCTTCCTGGGGGTGCTGAAGGAGCATCTGGCGGACTGGGAGGCGGTGGAGCGGACGACGTGGAGGCCGTACGAGTTCCTGCTGGATCCCGGCGGGAAGACGGCGGTGATGGGGTTGCATTTCGGGCTGGGCGGCCGCCGGGCGGGCGGGCTGAGATCCGACATTGCGGCGGACCTGCGGGCGAGGGCGGTGACGGAGGACGGGTCTCTCTGGCGCCTGGACCGCGTGGAGTGGGTGCGCGGGACGCGGCTGGACGCGACGCGGACGCCGTGGGTGGACGTCACGGACGAGGCGGGCCTGCATTTCAACGAGTCGGACGCGAACCGGGCGCTGCGGCAGTCGATGATCGAGGATCGCGCGGTCACGAACTCGGGGTCGCTCGTCGTGACGGACTGGAACCGGGACGGACGGCCGGACGTGCTGGCCTCGGTGGTCGGCGGGGAGCTCGTGGCCTTCCTGAACGACGGGAACGGCGGATTCACGCGGCAGATGCCGCTGGGGCTGAAACCCGACGAGGTGGCCCGGACGTATCTCGCCGTGGACCTGGACGGCGACGGCCTGGAAGAGCTGGTCGGGGGAACGGTCCGCACGGACCGGGGAGGGAAGGCGGCGATCCCGATCTACACGCGCCGCGGCGGCGCCTGGGAGACGCGCTGGATCGCGTTCGACACGCCCGTGGGGCTCCGGGGCGTCATCGTCCAGGCCCTCGTCCCGGCGGACTTCGACCGCGACGGCGACATCGACTTCTGCGTCTGCAACTACTCCGACGCCGATTCGAAGCAGCAGCTGTTCAACCGCATCGTCGCCTACGACGGCGCGGACAACTACCTCTTCGTCAACCAGGGCGGGCTGAACTTCACGGAGGAATCGGACGCGCGCGGAATCACGGGGACCCAGTACACGTACGTCGCGAAGTGGTGGGACTTCGACTTCGACGGCGACCTCGACCTGTTCGAGGGGAACGACTACGGCCCGAACCACCTCTGGCTGAACGACGGCAAGGGGAGGTTCACCGACGCGAAGGACCACATCTTCGACGCGGACACGAACTACTCGATGGGCGTGACCGTCGCGGACTGGGAGAACGACGGGACCTGGGGCATGTACATCTCGAACATGTACAGCCACGCGGGGAACCGCGTGCTGCTCCTCTCGGACCGGATCAGTCCCGAGATGCGCCGGCTCGGGTTCCTCCTCGCGCAGGGGAACCAGTTCTACGAGAGGAACTCCTCGACGGGGGAGTGGCGCGAGACCTCCGTCTCCCGCATGGTCAACTGGGCCGACTGGTCCTGGGCCTGCCTCTTCTTCGACGTCGAAAACGACGGCGACCGCGACCTCTTCGTCGCCAACGGATACACGACCAGCACCGACCCAACGGCGCCCGACTACTGAACGCATTTCTGGCGGCAGGTCGCCGTCGACGCGATTTCCATCGAAACCGGCACGAGGCAGCCCAGCCACGAGGCGAAGGTCGACTCGAAATTCCGCGGCTCGTGGAGCGGGTACGAGCGCGACTTCCTCTTCTACAACCCGGACGGCCCTTCCCCGACCCTGCCGAACGCGGCCTGGGTGCTCGGGCTCGACTTCGACGACGACGGCCGCGCTGCGGCGCCGGTGGACTTCGACGGCGACGGCGACCTCGATCTCGTGATCCAGTCGCTCCAGGGGCTGCGCCTCGTCGAGAACACGTCGCCGCCGGCGGGGTTCCTGCGGCTCCGGCTCGAGGGGAGGCAGGGCGCCGCCGACGCGCTGAACGCCCTCGTCCGCGTCGAGGCCGGGGGCGTCGCACAGCAGGACTACGCGCGCCTCACCGACGGCTTCCAGACGCAGGTCCCGTTCGAGCTGCATTTCGGGCTCGGCGCCGCGAAGTCAATCGACCGCATCGAGGTCACCTGGCCCGGAGGGGAGAAGCAGGCGGTCACCGCCGTCCCCGCCAACCGGCTCGTGACGATCCGGCGCGGGAAGGCGGGGTTCGACGCGGAGGAGCTGAAGCGATGGCCGACGCGCGGGCGGCGACCCGCGAGGCCGGCGTTCACGTTCGGGCTGGCGGGGCCGCGGCTGGAGGGCGGCGAGGGGCCGCTGGCGCCGAAAGGGCAGCCGGTGGTGGTGAACGTGCGTGCGCCGGGCAACGCCGGGAGCGCGGCGGAGGCGCCGCGGCTGGCGGGGCTGGCGAAGCGCTATTCGGGGAGGATCGCGTTCGCCGGCGTGTGGGTCGCCGCCGATCCGGAAGCCGCGCGCGCCGCGGCGGGTGCGCCCGACCCGGGCTTCCCCCAGTTCTTCGCATCGCCCGCCGTCCTGTCCGCCCTGTTCGGCGCGGACGGCACGCCAGACGTTCCCTGCACCTTCGTGTTCGACGCCCGCGGCGCCCTTCGCCGCGCCCTGCGGCGTGAGGCCGGCGAGGAGGAGCTGGCGGCCCTTCTCGACTCCTTCTCCGACGAGCCCGCGGGGGCAGCCGAAATGGTCCGCCGCGCCTCGCGCAGCCACCAGCTCGGGAACGACGAAGAAGCGACGGAGTGGGTCCGGCGGGCGCTGGCCGTCGACCCCGAATCCGGCATTGCGAACAACTACCTGGGCCTCGCGCTGCTGGCGCAGAGCCGTCCCGACGAGGCGGTCGCCTGCCTCCGTCGCTCCGCGGATCTGGACCCTGAGTACTGGAACACGTGGTTCAACCTCGGCGTCATTCTCGCGGCCCGGAAGGACTTCGCGGCCGCCCTCGAGGCCTTCCGCAAGGCCTGCGATCTCCGCCCGAAGGATGCCGACCTCCTTCTGCGCGCCGGCGCCACCGCGGGAATGGCCGGCCAGCCCGCGGCGGCCCTCGACGCCTTCGAGAAGGCGGTCAGGCTCGCCCCCCGAAATGCCGCTGCCTGGGGCGCCAAGGGGGAGCTACACTTCCTGCTCGGCCAGGTCGCGCCCGCGAAAGAGTGCTTCGAAAAGGCGCTGGCCCTCGACCCCCGGGAGCCGCTGGCCCGGACCTACCAGCCGCGGATCGAGAAGCTGGAAAAGGAGCGAAAGTGACCGTTCGGCCCCCGCAGCCTCCCCGGACCGGCTTCCGCATCCCGTGGATGATCCCCGCGTGCATCGCGGCGCTCGTGTTCGTCGTTTACATGATGATCTCGCTCAAGCGCTACGCCGACCAGCTGCGGCAGAAGGAACCCTTCCTGGAGCGCCCCGGGACCTTCGTGAAGGACATCGAGGAGTCGGAGAACACGCACGACCTGGCGACGGGCGGCGGCAAGGATCCCGCGACCGGGGCCGCGGTGACGGGCGTGAAGGCGACGTTTCTGAAGGGCCTGCGGGAGCGCGACTGGGCGCTCGTCGCGTCGGGGATGGCGACGGGGTTCCGCGCGCGCTTTCCATCCCCCGGCGAGGGGCGCGAGGTGCCGGACGGGCTGGTGCGGATCCGGCAATACGCGGGGGCGGACCTGGGGCGGGATCTGGACGGGACGGCGTTCCTTGCGGTCATGAAGGAGCACATCGGGGCCTGGGCTGCGGTGGAGCGGTCGATCTGGCGGTCGTACGAGTTCCTCCTGGATCCGGGGAAGAAGTCGGCGTTCGTGAGCGCCCATTTCCAGCTGGCGGGGCAGCTGCCCGACGGGGGGCGCGCCGAGCTGCAGGCCTCGATCCAGGCGCGGCTGGTGAGGGACGGGAATGCCTGGAAGGTAAAGCAGCTGGGGCTGGTGGAGGGCGCGCGGACGGAGGCGCAGTTCGCGCCGTTCAACGACGTCACGGACCTGGTCGGCGTCGCGTTCAACGAGTCACCGGAGCGGCGGAAGCTGATGCAGGACCTGATCAACGACCGGGGCCTGGTCACGCTGGGCGGCGTCTCCGTCGGCGATTTCAACCGGGACGGGTTCCCCGACATCCTCGCGGCGGCGGTGCACAACGACGCGGTGATCTTCGTGAACGACGGGCGCGGCGGATTCGTCCGGCAGCCGGTCGTGAAGAGTCCCGACGAGTGCGGCTGGTGCTGGCTGTTCGTGGATCTCGACGGGGACGGCGTGGAGGAGCTGGTCAGCTCGCGGATCCTCTCGTACGAGGGGACGCGGGCCCGGGGAGCGATCTACCGGCGGAAGGGGGACGCGTGGGAACTCGTGCCCGACGCGCTCGTCTTCCCGATCAAGCAGGGCGAGCGCGACCTGATGGTGCAGGGAATCGAGCCCTGCGACGTCGACCGCGACGGTCTCCTGGACCTGTTCTTCTGCGTCTACAGCAACCGCAACTCCAAGGGCCCCGCGTACAACCGGGTCGTCGCCTTCGACGGCGCGGACAACCACCTCTTCATGAACAAGGGCCACCTCGCGTTCTCGGAGGAGTCCGACGCGCGCGGCATCACGGGGACGCAGTACACGTACGTGGCGAAATGGTGGGACTTCGACTTCGACGGGGACGTCGACCTGTTCGAGGGGAACGACTACGGCCCGAACCACCTCTGGGTCAACGACGGAAAGGGGCGGTTCACGGACGCGAAGGACCACATCTTCGACGCCGACTCGAACTACACGATGGGCGTCACGATCGCCGACTGGGACAACACGGGCGCGTGGTCGATGTACATCTCGAACATGTACAGCCACGCGGGAAACCGGGTCATCCCGCTCATGACCGGCGTGAGTTCCGAGACCATGCGCCTGGGGATGCTCCTCGCGCGCGGCAACCAGATGTACGAGTACGTCCCGTCCGCCCGCCAGTGGAAGGAGACGGCGGTCGAGCGCGGCGTGAACTGGGCGGACTGGGCCTGGGCATGCGTCTTCTGGGACCCCGACAACGACGGCGACCGGGACCTGTTCGTGGCGGACGGGTACACCACCAACACCGACAAGTCCGCGCCCGACTACTGAACCTTCTTCTGGCGGCAGGTCGCCGCCGACGCGAAAGCCCTCGAAAAGAAGGAGCCCACCTCGCTCGCCCGGCCCGACGCCGAGGTCCGCTTCCGCGGCTCGTGGAGCGGCTACGAGCGCGACTTCCTCTTCCATAACCCCGACGGCCCCGCCCCGAAGTTCTACAACACGGCGTACCTCGCGGGGCTGGACTTCGACGACGACGGGCGGAGCGCGTGTCCGGTGGACATCGACGGGGACGGGGACCTGGACCTGGTCCTGCTGTCGCTGCAGGGGTTGAGGGTGATGGAGAACGTGATGCCGCGGCGGCATTTCGCGCGGGTGCGGCTGCGGGCGACTTCGACGGAGCCGCTGGCGCTGAACGCGATGGTGAAGCTGAGCGCCGGGGGGGTGACGCAGCAGGAGTACGTGCGCATCACGGACGGGTTCATGACGCAGGTGCCGCGGGAGATGCATTTCGGCCTCGGGGACGCCGCGAAGGTGGACCGGATCATCGTCCGCTGGCCCGGCGGCGCGGTCCGCGAGTACCTGGACCTGCCCGCGGACCGCCTGATCGAGATCTCCGAGGATGACCCGGCGCCGCGCGTCTCCGAGCTTCCGCGCTGGCCGTCGGAGACCCGCCCCCGTGCGCGACCCTCGTTCTCGTTCGACACGGCGTGGCCCGCGCTGGCGGGCGGCGAGGCGCCGCTGGCGAAGAAGGGGATGCCGGCGGTGATCAACGTCTGGTCGCCGTCGTGTGCGCCGTGCCGCGAGGAGCTTCCGCGCCTGGCGTCGCTGGCGAAGTCCTGGGCGGGCCGGGTGCAGTTCGCGGGCGTCTCGGCCGAGTCGAAGGACCTCGCCGCCGTCCGCGCGGCCGTCGAGTCGTTCGGCGTCGGGTATCCGCAGTTCGTCGCGAACGACGCATTCCTCCGCAGCTTCTTCGGCGGCGGCGACGCGATCCTCCCGTCCACCTTCGTCTTCGACGCCGACGGGCGCCTGCGCCAGGTCTTCCATCGCGCCATCACCGACGCCGAGCTCGCCGCGCTGCTGGGGTCCTTCTCCGACGAGGGCGTCTCGGCGGCGGACCTCGAGTCCCGGGGCTCCTCCCTCATCACCAACGGGGAATACGAGGCCGCGGTCGAGGTTCTCCGCCGCGCCGTGACCGCCGGGCCCCGCTCCGCGACGGCCTGCCATGCGCTCGGCGTCGCCCTGGCCGCGCTCGCCGAGTCGGTCGAGGCAGGGGCCGCGCCGACGCAGGATCCCGCGGAGGTCGCGCGCCGCCGGAACGCCGCCCTGCCGCACCGGGAGGAGTCCATCGCCGTGCTCCGGCGCGCGGTCGAGCTCGACCCTGAGTTCGCCATGGCCCAGTACAACCTCGGAGTCGCCCTCCAGCGCGCCGGCCGCCACGAAGCCGCCATCGAAGCCCTCCAGGCCTCCATCCGCATCAGCCCGGGCTCCTACGACGCGCTCTACACCCTGGGCATGGCCGCCGGGGCCGTGAAACAGAACGCACTCGCCGCCGACTGCTTCGACAAGGCGATCGCCATCGCGCCCAGGCGGGCGGAGGCGTGGGTGGGGAAGGGCCTCCTGCTGCGCCAGATCGGCCGGGTCGCCGACGCGCGCGCGGCGTTCGAGAAGGCGCTGGAGGTCGACCCGGGGAACGAGGAGGCGAAGGTGCTGATCGAGGGCCTGAAGTAGCGGCCGGGCCACGTCTTGCGGCGGCTTTCCCGTTGACGCCCCATGCCCCCGATTCGTACCTTTGGAGGCTGGAGTCGCCTCGAAATCACCCGGAGATGCCCTTGCTCAAGGCCTGGATGCCGGCTCGCGTTACCGCCCTCGCGGCGGCGGCGCTTCTGTGCGCCCTGGCGGGGTGCCGCAAGGGGGACTCGGAGTCCGTCAGCCCGGACAGCCCGTACGAGCTGACGGCATTCCCCGGGCCGCCGGTCTCGGACGGGGACGTGGGCGACGACGGCAAGGGGGCGAGCCCTCCGGGGACGGACATGATCCCGCACTCGCTCCGGTGCACCCCGAACGGCTCCCGGGGCACGATGATGGTGACCTACGGCGTCGAGACCGGCGACCCGCCCGTGCGAAGCCTGATCGGGCAGTATTTCGACGGCGAAAAATGGACCCCCCCGGTGACCCTCGGGGCGGCCGACGCGAGCGCCGCGGCGGGCTCCGTCGTGTTCACTTCGGCGGTCCATGCCTGGATCAACACGAGCGAGGCGGCCACCGAGACCGCCAGCGACCGCGACGGAGACTGCGTCATCTTCTGGAAGGCCAACGATGCGGACGACGACGGTGCGGTCGAGACCGACGGCGTGAACCGCCACCTGTTCGTCACGTACTTCAACTGCCGCCAGAGCGACGACATCTCCAAGAACTTCGGATTCCAGACCTCCGCGTCGCGACTGAGCGTCCCGGACGGCGAGGGTGAGGACGTGACCTCGTTCGGAGTGGCGACCGACGGGCTCATCGGCGAGGCGCGCTGGGACACGATCGGGAACTCCTATCGCTACGGCGACCAGACCACCGGGATCGTCGTGTTCTGGAACCAGCGCGAAAACGTGGACGGCAAGCCGGGATTCGAGGACCGCGCGCTGTGGTGGTGCCCGATCGCGCTCGACGCGTCCGTCCCGGAGGATACCCCGCTCACGCCGGGCGCCGGGATCGGGGCGCCGGTGCGCGCGACGATCGCAACCCTCGGAGCCTCCGACACCGGGTCTTCCGCCGCCGAGAGCCAGGTCGACTCCTGCTTCCTCTCCTACGGCGGCCTTCTCGTCTTCCGCGTCGCCGCCAGCAACCCCACGGAGGACCCCGACACCGCCACCCACGTGTTCGACGGCGGCCCGTCGGACTACAACGCCGCCTCCGCCGCCGGCGAAGACGCGTCGCTCGAGTGCCTCGCCTTCGACCTCGCGACGGGCACCGCCTCCCCCCCCGCCGTGCTCCACGCCGTCACCCCGGTCTCCAGCCCCTCGGACGCCCTGCGTAACGACGCGGATTTCGTCCGCCGAAACGGAGATCCCTTCGCCGTCGACCAGCCATCCGCCTTCGGTCCCGACGAGGGCCTCGCCTGCGTCGTCCTCTTCTCCCTCGAGTCCGACGACGACACCAACGACGTCAAGGGCGATCCCGGCGACGCCGGCGGGCTCGCAGTCTCCGAGATCGACCCCTCCACCGGCGCCGTCCTGTCCCACGCCCTCGCCAGCGCCTCCGATCCCGCCGTCTCCGACCACGTCGACTCCCGCACCGTCAGCGCCCGCATCAGCCGCAACGGCGACTACATCCTCGTCGCCTGGCTCCAGACCGTCGCGGCAGGGTCGTTCGCCGACACCGCCGTCCGCGTCGTCCAGTACCTCGCCACCCGGCCCGCAGAAGACGGCACCTTCGTCCTCCCGCCCCTCTCCTCCTCCCTCAGCCCCACACTGACCGCCGGCGCGGACTCCGACGGGTTCGACGTCATGAGCTTCGCCTGGCAGGAAGGGCTCTCCTACGTCTGCGGCGGGCAGTCCGATCCCGACGTCATGAACCTCGCCTGGGCCCACCCCGACACGACCGGCGACCGACTCTTCGGGTGCCGGATCACGGCGAGCCGCACGGCGCCCGCCGCGCCTTCCTCCGTTCCGTTCCTCGTCGCCTCCAGCGACGGCCCCGTCTGGGCAGGCGCACCGCCCCTCAACGATTCGGGTTTCGGTTTCCGGATCATCGACAGCGGGGAGGGCGGCAACGTCCTGGCCATTTACAACCTCGATGTGGACGCCACCGCGGGGACCGACATCCGCGTCTGGGCCTCGCGCACCGGCCGCGGCGCCGGCTCGGGACCCGTCGACAGCAACGTGGACGATCGTGAAGCGGGCCTGCAGGAGATGAGGCTGCTCGGCACACCGGCGGGAGAGGAGATCGGGCTCTACGACGCCGCATCCGGTGAGGACAGCGAGCACCGCCCGCACGGATTCACCCGCGTCCACCTGTTCCTCCGGGAGCAGAAGTCCACCGTCCCCACGGGCGCCGGATTGGCGCTCCGGACCCGCGTGTTCGATACCTCGGACAACGGCCTGCCCTTCGGCGACTCCTTCTTCCCCGGCGCGGGCGCGACCTTCGCGGCGCCTTTCGACCTCGACCTGCCCCTGATCGACCCCGCGGCGTCCGAGGACGCCGAGGTCGTGGGCTTCGCGGTCGATGGGGACGTCGTCGGCGTGTTCTTCGTCGAGACCGGGCACATCTGGTACCAGGAGTATTACTCCGAGGACAACGACGTTCTCGCGCTCCGCTGGGTCAACGACACGGGCGTTTCCACGCCGCTCCTCGTCGACGACGACGTCACCGGCGAATCCGAGTCGGATTCCGCCATCAGCACCTTCGAGCTCTTCTCCACCCCCACCGGCTCCTGCTCCACGCTCCACGGCGCCGCCGTCTTCTTCACGAAGCTCGCCGACGACGGGACCCTCAACAGGCGCCTGCGCGTCCGGATCCGCGAATAGCGCGCCATGAAGAAGTTCTGGGTCGAAACGTTCGGCTGCCAGATGAACAAGCTCGACAGCGAGCAGTTTTCGGGGGAGCTGCTGAAGAGCGGGTACGAGCCGGCGGGCGGGCTGGACGACGCGGATGTGATCCTGTTCAACACGTGCAGCGTCCGGGAGCACGCGGAGCAGAGGGTGTACTCGCGGGGCGGGACGCTGAAGCACCGGAAGGCGAAGGAGCCCGGGCTGGTGATCGGGATTCTGGGGTGCATGGCGCAGCAGGAGCGCGAGAAGATTCTCGACCACCTGCCGCACGTGGACCTCGTCGCGGGGCCGGACCAGTACAAGAACCTCCCGCGGCTGATCGAGGAGGCGCGCGAGTCGGCTGAGGCCGTCCTTGCGACGCGCCACACCGCGTTCATCCCGCAGTTCGACCGGCTCGCCGCGCCGCGCGAGAACCCGTGGCAGGCGTACATCCTCGCGATGAAGGGCTGCGACGAGATGTGCAGCTACTGCGTCGTACCGCGGACGCGGGGGAGGGAAGTCTCGAAGCCGATCGCCGAGATCGTGGAGGAGGCGAAGGTGCTGGCGGGGAGCGGCGTGGTCGAGATCACGCTGCTCGGCCAGAACATCACGGCGTACGGCGAGAAGGAAGGGAAGGAGCTGGCGGACCTGGTCGAGGCGGTTGCGGCGGTGCCGGGGATCCGGCGTCTGCGGTTCGTGACGAGCCACCCGCACCACGCGACGCGGCGCCTGTTCCGCGCGATGCGCGACCTCCCGAACGTGATGCCGCAGATCCACATGCCGGCGCAGAGCGGAAGCGACCGGATCCTGGCGATGATGAAGCGGACGTACACGTGCGCCGAGTACCTCGACATCGTCGCGATGGCGCGCGAGGAGTGCCCGGGGATCGAGCTCGCGAGCGACTTCATCGTGGGATTCCCGACGGAGACGGAGGAGGATTTCGCCGCGACGATGAAGCTGACGGAGCAGGTCGGCTTCGGCTACGCGTTCATCTTCCAGTACAGCCCCCGCCCCGGCACGCCGGCGATCCGCGACTTTGCCGACGACGTGCCGGCCGACGTCAAGCTGCGCCGGAACCACGAGCTGCTGGCCCTTCAGGAGAAGATGCAGCTCTCGAAGAACCGGGCCCGCGTCGGCGCGACGGTGGAGGTGCTGGTCGAGGGGCGCAGCGAGCGCAACGCGGAGAAATGGACCGGCCGCGGCCCCGACAACCGCATCGTCGTCTTCGAGGGCGACGGCGACCTCGCGGGGAAGTTCGTGAACGTCCGCATCGCGCGCGCCACCGCCCTGACGCTCTACGGCGACCCCGTTCGCGAGCCCGCCGCGGTCTGACGTGGCGCACTCCGCCGAGTCGCTGATGCGCCGCGCCCTGGAGCTCGCGCTCCGCGGCGTCCCCGGCGCCTTCCCGAACCCCGTCGTCGGCTGCGTCCTGGAAAAGGACGGCGAAGTCGTCGGCGAGGGCGCGCACCTGGAATTCGGCGGGCCGCACGCGGAGGTCAACGCCATCGCGGCGGCCGGCGACCGCGCGAAAGGCTCCACCGCCTACGTCACCCTCGAGCCCTGCACGCATTTCGGCAAGACCCCGCCCTGCACCGACGCCCTCATCCGGGCCGGCGTCCGCCAGGTCGTCTACGCCGTGGCCGACCCGTCCCCGAAAACAGCCGGCAGGGCCCGCGCCCTCCTCGAGGCCGCCGGGATCGCCGTCGACGCCGGGCTGCTCGAGCTTCAGGCGAAGCGTCAGAACGCCCCGTTCTTCAAGGTGCACCAGCTCGGCCTCCCGTGGGTCACCGCCAAGTGGGCGATGACGCTCGACGGCAAGATCGCGACCTCGGCCGGTCTCTCGAAATGGATCACCGGCGACGACGCCCGCCGCCGCGCCCGCGCCCTCCGCGCCGAGCACGGCTGCGTCCTCGTCGGCATCGGCACCGTTCTGGCCGACGACCCCTCGCTCGCAGGCCCCGAGGGCGTGCGTCCCCCGAAACGGGCCGTCGCCGATGCCTCCGCGCGGCTGCCGCTGGAGTCGCAGGTCGTGAGGGGCGCCGGGGCGGTGGAGACCTTCGTCGGGGTGTCGAGGAAGGCGCCCGAGGCGAACGTCAGGAAGCTCGAGTCCGCCGGCTGCCGCGTCGTCCCGCTCGACGAGACCGTGGACGGCGTCGATCTCCGCCAGTTCCTCGCCGCGCTCGCCCCGCACGCGACGTCGGTGTTCGCCGAGGGCGGCTCGCACGTGCTGGGGTCGCTTTTCGACGGCGGACTCGTGGACGAGGTCTGCGCGTTCATCGCGCCCTCGGTGCTGGGCGGCGCGCTCGCCACGGCGCCCGTCGGCGGCCGCGGCAAGTCCGGCCCGGAGCTCGCCGAGCGGCTGATCGAGGTCCGCAGCGAGGCGGCGGGGGAGGACCTCCTGGTCCGCGGGCTGCTCAAGAGCGGCTACGGGGGCGTGCTGGCGGGGGTGACGCGCGTCGCGCCGTCGGCCGTCTAGCCGTATCCCTTTTCGTCCTCTTTCATCCGCGACCCGAGCCGTTCCCATCGCCGTTCATCCCGGCTGAACCTGCTGGATGAATGAGGGATACAAACGGCCTGGGTCGCGGATGAATCGTCACGAGGCTTCGCCTCACCACGAAGCACGAAAACGTAGGCTCCTGGGCTAACCTGTGCTCGCCGTCGGGCACGAGGTCGAATCTTTACCTGGCGCAGGCAAGCCCGGGGATGAATCTGACCTTGGCTCCCGCTGGTACCACGCATTGTGGCCCCCGTCGTGGGGAGCACGCT
>JADLHC010000158.1 GCA_020849035.1 Planctomycetia bacterium | reverse complement strand
GCGGAGGCTGGCGGAGGCTGGCGGAGGCTGGCGAAGGCTGGCGGAGGCTGGCGGAGGCTGGCGAAGGCTGGCGAAGGCTGGCGAAGGCTGGCGAAGGCTGGCGGAGGCGGGCGGAGGCTGGCGGGGGCGGGCGAAGGCTGGCGGAGGCGGGCGGCGCGGGGTGGCGCCTGACATTCTGGTCACCGACTCCTTACGGTACTCGGAACGGATTCTCCATGCTCTCCGAGCCACTCGTGCGACTCTCCGCCGCTGTTATTTCTTCGCCCGCCTTCGCCCGCCTTCAGCCAGCCTTCGCCCTCCTTCGCCCTCCTTCAGCCAGCCTTCGCCCGCCTTCGCCAGCCTTCGCCAGCCTTCAGCCAGCCTTCGCCAGCCTTCAGCCAGCCTTCGCCAGCCTTCAGCCAGCCTTCGCCAGCCTTCAGCCAGCCTCCGCCAGCCTTCAGCCAGCCTCCGCCAGCCTTACTTCTTCCTTCCCTCCCACCACTCCTTCGCCGCCTTCTGCCTCTCGCCTTCCGCATCCCAGCGGAACCCGCCCACCTGCGCCATCGCGTCCGCGACCAGCGTGCGGATCTGCGGGTCGCGGTCCTCGAGAAGGGGCGCGATCTCGTCGAGGATCGCGGGGTCGCCCTTCGCCACGAACATCTGGACGGCGCGGCGCCGCACGTTCGGATCGTCGGACTTCAGCATCTTCCTCAATTCGGCCGGGTCCAGCGCCGCGCCCAGCTCCTCCAGCGCCATCTGCGCGTGCTGCTGCACCTGCGGGTCCGCGTCCTGGAGAAGCGCCTTGATCGCGTCCGTCGCCGACTTCACGCCGTAGTGCGACAGCGTCAGCGCGCAGCCGCCCCGGATGTAGGAGTCCTTGTCCTTCAGCGCCGCGACGAGCGCCTTCTCGTTCGCGGCGCTTCCGTGGTAGTACAGGATCCGCGCGGCGCTCCGGCGCACGGCGAGCGAGCCGTCCACGAGAAGCGCCTCCATGACGCGCGCCACGCCGGGCTTGCCGCTGTCGTAGGCGGCCGTCACGTAGGGCGTGAGGACGTCGTCGGTCTCGGGAAGCCGCACGGGGCTCTCCTGCGCCGGCGCGAGGAACGCCGCGTCCTCCATCCGCTTCAGCAGTTCCTCCGTCGCGCGTTTCAGGCCCTCGTCCTCCCCGGCCGCCGCCAGCACGCGCTCCCGCCGGTGCAGGATCGATGCGCGCTCCTTCAGCAGCTCCCGGATTTCCGCGAGCTGCGCCCGCGCCTCCGCGTCGTCGTGGCGCGCCGGGAGCAGCTTCTCGACGGCCTCGGGGTCCGAGTCGCCCCAGCGGAGGATCGTCTTCCGCGCTTCCGCCCTCACGGCCGGATTGTCGTCCGCGAGGCCGGCGACGGCGGAGGCGACGTCTTCGGGGGCGGGCGGATCGGCGAGGACGGCGCAGGCGAGGACGAGCGGGAGGACGATGGCGGCGGGCAGGCGCATGGAATTCTCCGGTGGGGGTGGACGTTGGCTTGGACGCAGTGAAGCGGGCGGGAGTTCGCTGAAGAAGCGGAATCGCGCGGATCCGGAGGGGGGCCGGTCGCGTAGAATCGGTGGAGGCACCCATGAAGAGAATCCTGGCCGCCGTCTCGCTCGCATCCGTGCTGTCGCTGGTCGCACTGAGCGACCCGCCGGAGAACCCGCAGCCCGCCCCCGAGAAGAGGATTCCCCCCATCGACGCCGCCGCGCCCGCGAAGTTCGAGACCGCCACGTTCGCCCTCGGCTGATTCTGGGGCCCGGACGCCCAGTTCGGGGCGCTTCCCGGCGTGATCCGCACGCGCGTCGGCTACGCGGGGGGGACGACGAAGAACCCGACGTACAAGGCGATCGGCGACCACACGGAGTCGTTCCAGGTCGATTTCGACCCGGCGCAGATCACGTACGGGAAGCTGCTGGAGATCTTCTGGAAGGCGCACGATCCGGCCACCGGTTCGTACTCCGTCCAGTACCGCGCGGCGGTGTTCACGATGAACGACGCGCAGAAGTCGGCGGCCGAGGCGTCGAAGGCGAAGCTCGAGAAGGACGGCGCGAAGGTGAAGACCGCGGTCGAGCCCCTCCGCGAGTTCACGTGGGCGGAGGACTACCACCAGAAGTACACGCTCCGGAACAACTCTTCGTTCCTGAAGCAGCTCCGGAAGTACTACCCCGTCGAGCGCGACCTCGAGAACTCGACCGCCGCCGCGCGGCTCAACGCCTACCTCGCCGGCGACGGCAAGGCGTCGCTGTTCGAGAAGGAGATCGGGCAGCTCGGGCTCGACGAGGAGCACCAGAAGCTGCTGCGCGAGAAGGTCAAGGGGCGGCTGAAGGGCGACGACGAGGTCGCGCCGGCGGAGTGCGGCGAGGGGAGCGACGAGGGGGCGGAGTAGCCGCGACGGGTATCATCGCGGCATGCCCGATCCGAGCCCCCGTTTCCCCGTCCTCCGCTGGTTCGGGGCGATCCTGCTGGCCGTGCTGCTCCCGAGCTACTGGAAGGCGTACGGCTGGGGGAACTTCCTGCAGCTGTGCGATGTCGCGCTGGGGCTGACCGTGCTGGGGTGGTGGCTCGGGAGTCCGCTGCTGATCTCGACGCAGGCGGTGTGCACGCTCGTCATCCACGTGCTGTGGTGCGTGGACTTCGGGGCGGGGCTCGCGGCCGGGAAGCACCCGATCGGCGGAACGCAGTACATGTGGGACCCCGCGTACCCGCTGTTCGTGCGGCTGCTGTCGCTCTTTCACGTGATCTGGCCGCCGCTGATGCTCTGGTCGCTGCGGAAGACGGGCTATCACCGCCGGGCGCTTCCCGCGCAGTCGGCGTTCGCGCTGGGGCTGATGGCGCTCACGTACGTCCTGGGGCCGGTGCTGGCGCCGGGCGCGAACATCAACTACGTGTTCGCGGAGCCGTTCGCGGGCAAGCAGGTCGGGCCCGGGCTGGTGCACCTGCTCCTGACGTGGCTGGTCATGGTCGTCGTGGTGTACGTGCCGACGGACCTGGCGCTGCGAAGGGCGTTCCGGGAGCCGGGAGCCTAGATCTCGATCGTTCCTTCGAGGAAGGGCCTGCAGCGGCCGGCGATGCCGACGCGGTCGCCGCGGAGTTCGCAGCGGAGGGCGCCCCCGCGTTTCGAGATCTGCCGGGCGTCGAGCCGTGTCTTCGACAGGCGCGCGGCCCAGTACGGGATGAGGGTGCAGTGGGCCGAGCCCGTCACCGGGTCCTCGTCGATGCCCGAAGCCGGAGCGAAGAAACGCGAAACGAAGTCGCAGAACTCGCCCGGGGCGGTTGCGATGATCCCGGTCACGTCGACGCGGGCGAGCGTCGCGAAGTCGGGGCGCAGGTTCCTCACGTCGACCTCACGGGGGAACACGGCCATGAAGTCGCGGGCCATGAGGAACTCGGCGCCCGCCCCGGCCCCGAGGCCCTTCACGAGGTCGTCCGGGGGCTGGCAGCGGACGGCGGGGCGCGAGGGGAAGTCGAGTTCGAGAAGTCCGTCCTCCCGGCGAGCCACGCGGAGGGGGCCGCTCGCGGACTGGAACTCGACGTGCGCCGCAGCCGGTTCGAGGCGGTGGAACACGACCCAGGCCGAAGCCAGCGTGGCGTGACCGCACAGGTCGACTTCGCAGGCCGGGGTGAACCACCGGATCCTCCACCCTGCGGGCCCTCTCTCGAGGAACGCCGTTTCGGAGAGGTTGTTCTCCTCCGCGATGGCCTGCATGGTCCCGGCGTCGAGCGGGTCCTTGACGACGACCACCGCGGCCGGATTCCCGCCGAACGGCCTCTCCGCGAACGCATCGACCTGGTAGATCGGAAGTCGCATGCGCTCATCCTAGTCTCCGCCGCCGCCCCGCCACACTCCCATCACCCATCACCCATCTCCCATCTGTTTCCTTCCAGCCCTCCCCCCCGCCGCGTACCCTTCCCTCTCCACTCAGGAGCTCCCGATGCGCCACATCCTCCTCGCCCTCTGCCTCTGCACCCCGCTCTTTGCCCAGACCGTCCAGCCCCCGGGGCAGCGGCCCGACCCGCCGGGGTGCCACGCGTTCGTGGGCGGCAAGGTGGTCGTGGCGCCGGGGAAGGTGCTCGACCCGGCGACGCTGGTGATCCGCGACGGGCGGATCGAGGCGGTCGGCGCGGACGTGCAGCCGCCGGCGGACGCGCGGGTGTGGGACGCGAAGGGGTGGACGATCTACGCGGGGCTGATCGACGCGTGGGCGAAGCTCGACGGGGGCGGCGCGGGGGCGCCGAAGCCGCAGGGCGGGCCGATGGCGGCGGATTCGGGGTTCGCGGGCGCGCCGGGGACGCAGCGCGACCCGGGGACGCCGGGGCCGGGATCGGCGCTGGCGAAGATCACGCCGGAGAAACGCGTCGCGGACGGGCTCTCGCCGGACCCGAAGGCGCTCGAGGGATGGCGCGAGACCGGGTTCGCGGCGATCAACGTCGTCCCGGCGCGCGGGATCCTGCGCGGGACGAGCGCCCTGATCGTGTGCGGCGACGGCAGCCCGAACGCGCTCGTGCTCAAGGCGGACGTCTGGCCCGTCGCGGCGCTCGTCGCCGGCGGCCCGCCGGAGGACCCCGAGACGTACCCGTCCTCGCACATGGCCGCGATCGCCGCCATCCGGCAGGCCTTCCTCGACGCGGACTGGCACGCCCGCGACAAGGCGCATTACGCGGCGTTCCCTGCGACTCGCAACCGCCCCGCCGAAGACCCTTCCCTCGACGCCCTCGCGCCGTTCCTCGCCGGCGACCGCTTCGTCGCCTTCGAGTCCGACGGCGCGCTGGTGACGGACTTCGAGGCGCGGCTGGCGAAGGAGCTGAAGCTGAAGTTCCTGGTGCGCGGGAGCGGGCAGGAGTGGCGGCGGCCGGACCTGGCGAAGGCGGCGGGTTGCCCGGTGGTGCTGCCGGTGAACTTCCCGGAGGCGCCGGACCTCCCCGAGGACTCCGACTGGACGCAGGTCTCGCTGGACATGCTGCGCGCGTGGGACTGGGCGCCGGAGAACCCGGCGGTGCTGCTCAAGGCGGGCGTGACGGTCGCGCTGACGACGGACGGGCTGCAGGACAAGGGCTCGTTCCGGAAGAACCTGCGGGCGGCGATCGACCGCGGCATGACGGAGGACCAGGCGCTCGCGGCGCTCACGACGGTCCCGGCGGAGCTCTGCGGCGTGGCCGACCGGCTCGGGACGATCGAGAAGGGACGGATCGCGAACCTGACGGTCGTCGCGGGATCGTACTTCGACCCGGAGGCCAAGGTCGTCTCGGTGTGGGTGGACGGCCGCGCATACCCGGTGAAGCCGGGCGAGAAGCCGAAGGACCCGGCCGAGGACAAGCCGAAGACGGACGAGGAGAAGAAGAAGGAAGCGGAGGCGGAGAAGAAGAAGCAGGAGGAGCGCGACCGGGCGGCGAAGCGGGCCGCGCGGGCGCCGCAGGAGGAGCGCGGGCCGGACGCGGCGCCGAAGGCCGTGCTGATCAAGGGAGCGACGATCTGGACCTGCGGGCCGCAGGGGCGGATCGAGAACGCGGACCTGCTCTGCGAGAACGGCACGATCACGGCGGTGGGCGCGAACCTCGCCGCGCCGGCGGGCGCGCTCGTCATCGACGGCAAGGGGCTGCACGTCACGCCGGGGCTGCTCGACTGCCACTCGCACGCCGCGATCATCGGCGACGTGAACGAGGGGACGATCCCGTCCTCCGCGATGGTGCGGATCCAGGACGTCGTGAACTCCGAGACCGACAACATCCACCAGCAACTCGCCGGTGGTCTCACCATCGCCAACCTCCTCCACGGCTCCGCCAATCCCATCGGCGGCCAGAACTGCGTCATCAAGCTCCGCGACGGCGCCGGTCCCGACGCCCTCCGCTTCACCAACGCTCCCGGCGGCATCAAGTTCGCCCTCGGCGAGAACGTGAAGCAGGCCAACTCCGGCGACCGCAACACCACGCGTTTCCCCCAGACCCGCATGGGCGTGGGCACCTTCTTCATCAACCGCTTCACCGCCGGACGCCAGTACCGCGAAGCCCGCGCCGCCTGGGAGGCGTCCGACCG
>JADLHC010000157.1 GCA_020849035.1 Planctomycetia bacterium | reverse complement strand
AGATTCATCCCCGGGCTTGCCTGCGCCAGGTAAAGATTCGACCTCGTGCCCGACGGCGAGCACAGGTTAGCCGAGGAGCCTACGTTTTCGTGCTTCGTGGTGAGGCGAAGCCTCGTGACGATTCATCAGCGACCCAAGTCGTTCCTATCGCCGTTCATCCCAATTCAACCAGGCTTTCGACCAGGCCTTCAACCGGCTTCAGAGGGATGAAAACGGATAGAAACGGCCTGGGTCGCGGATGAAAAAGGATGAAAAGGGATACGGCCCCCGGGCGCGGCGGGGTTCGCTACCTCAACTCGAACGGCAACCGCGTCTCCCCGACCTTGTTCTCCACCTTGTCCGTCAGCCTCAGGACCAGCGTGTACTTCCCCCGCGGCGCCTTCGGCAGCACGATCCCGAGCTGCAGGCACACGTCGTTCACCGGCGTCCCGTACGGCGCCGGGTCGTAGTCCCTCGCAAAGTCCTTCACCTCCGGCCACGCCACGCTCGCGCCCTTCTCGTCGAGGATCTCGTAGTCGCACCGCAGCGAAACCCGGTAGCGGCCGCCCTCCAGCACCTCGCAGGTCGCATTCCCGACCTCGAAGTAGATCCAGAGCTTCTGCTGGGGGAAGAACTCCGCCCGCTCCGCCGCCACGAACCGGTCGAAGCCGCGGGGGGGCTGCAGGCAGAACGCGGGGCGCAGGATCTGCGGCGGGAGCGCGCGGCGCCAGCGGCGGCGCACGTCCTCCAGCTTCTTCACCGCGTCGTCGTTCCGGCCGAGGCGGTACCAGAGCGCCGCCTGCGCCAGCTCGAGCACCGGCTCCGGGTCCGCGCCGACCTCCATCGCCGCCGCCGCCTCCGGGTAGCGCTCGTCCGCGAGGTACAGCGCCGCGAGCCGCCGCCGCGCGCGCCGGTCGTCCGGGTTCCGCGCGAGCAGCTCCTCGAAATGGCGGACGAGGGAAGCGTCGTCGGGGAAAGGCGAGGGGGGGAGCGACGCGAGGATTTCCGCGCGGTACCGTTCGCGGCCGGCCGCCTCGGCCTCCGCGACCGCCTTTTCCCGCGCCTCGCGGGCGTTCGCGGCGCGGATCGGCAGCGCCGGGCTCGCGTCGAACTTCGCCATCGCCTCGTAGATCGCGATGGCCGCCCCGTATTTCTCCGCCGCGTCTTCCGGCCGCCCCGCGGCGCGCTCCCTTCCCGCCTCGGTGAACAGCCGGTCCGCCTCCGCGACCATCTTCGGCCCGAGCGGGTCGGCCTTCGGCGCCTCCGCCGCGGGCTCCGGCCGGACCTCCGGCTCCGGCGGAGCAGGATCGGGCGGCTTCGCGGGGGGCTGCGAAGCGCATCCCGCGGCGGCGAGGGCGAGGGCGATGTGGAGGGGGAGGGGTCGCATGGGCGGAGTGGGGGCTGTGGACTACATCGGCAGGGGTGGCCGGGCGGGTTGAGCGGGGAGGGCGGGAAGATGGGAGATGGGGGATGGGAGATGGGAGTTCGGGTGCCCGCCCCCGCGATCTCCCGTCTCCCGTCTCCCATCTCCCATCTTCCGTCCCCATCCGCCAGTACACTCCCCCCATGCCCGGCGTCCTCGTCACCGACGGCTACTGGCGCAAATCCCTCGCGGCGGTCCGCGCCCTCGGCCGGGCCGGGCACCGCGTCGTCGTCGGCGAAAAGACTCACTTCAGCCCGGCGCTCTTCTCGAAACACGCCCGGGCGGTCGTCTACCCGTCACCCGTGACGCGGCCGGACGACTTCGCGCGGTGGCTGCGCGAAGCGCCGGGGCTGTTCGAGTGCGACGTGATCCTGCCGATGGAAGAGGACACGCTGCAGTTCGCGCTCGACCGGCGGGCGGAGATCCCGGCGAAGCTCCCGTTCGCGGCGGCGGCGCTGGTGCGGAACGCCGGCGACAAGGCGTGGACGCTCGCCCGCGCCGCCGAGTGCGGCGTCCCCGCGCCCCGGACCTGGACCGACCCCGCCGCCGTCGACGCGCCGGGACCCTTCGTCGTCAAACCCGCCCGCGGCTCCGGCTCGCGCGGCCTCTCGTTCTGCGACCGCGCCGGCCTGGCCGCCGCCTTCCGCCCCGGCTGCCTCATCCAGGAGAAGGTCGAGGGCGAAGGCTGGGGCGTCAGCGTCCTGATGGGGCAGGGCGGCGCCGTCCTCGCCATGTTCACCCACCGCCGCCTCCGCGAATACCCCGCCACCGGCGGTCCCAGCACCCTCCGCGAATCCGCCCGCGACCCCGCCCTCGAGTCCGCCGCCCTCCGCCTCCTCCGCCACATCGGCTGGACCGGCGTCGCCATGGTCGAATTCAAGAAGCGCCCCGACGGCTTCTCCCTCATGGAAATCAACCCCCGCTTCTGGGGCTCCCTCGCCCTCGCCATCGAGGCCGGCGTCAACTTCCCCGACCTGCTCGTGAAGTGGGCCCGGGGGGAGGCGTTCGCGCCCGTCACCGACTGGCCCCTCGGCGTCCGCGCCCGGGTCTTCTTCCCCGGCGACGTCCTCCATTTCCTCCGGAACCCCGAGCGCGGCAAGATGGACCCGCCCCTCCTCGACTTCTCCCCGCACGACGACTACCTGCGAAGGGACGACCCGCGCCCGACGGCGGGGCTGGCGCTGAGCGTGCTGACGGGGTTGTTCCACAGGGAGTGGAGGAGGTTTTTGAAGGGGTAGGGGGGGCGATTCGGGTCGAATTCACACCGACAGAATCGTGACTGTTCGGAGCAGAGGTCCTCTAGGCCGTCGACGAAGTAAGATCGCCCTCGCGCGGGCACGCGCGGCCTTTCGCGGGGGATTTCCGGGAGTCAGGAGGGTCTTGTGGCCGGATCACTGAAAAGAACGGCTCGGGGCTTCGTGATGCTCGTACTCACGCTGCCATTCACGGGCTGCATCAGCTTCGAGACCCATCCCCAAAGAGAGGTCCGGTTCGAACTGACGGGCACGGATGGCAAATCTCCCCCCGAGTGGTGGGTCCTCTCCTGGCAGGACCAGTCGAAGTGCGACATCGGCCTCGTCTGGGGTTTTCCGCACGGTGGGCCTTTCGGGTGGCCCTACACTTTGAGTAGAAGTCAGGTGCGTCTCTTCCACATGACTCCAGAAACCCCGACGATGACGTGGACCGGGTCCTACGACTGGTACCTGTGGTATCTCATCGTCCTCCCGCCGCTGGGCGGCGCGTGGAACGGGTGGACACACTTCGTCCTCGTCGCACCTGGGGAAACCGGCAGGTGGGAGTTCGAACAGGGGAGCGAGTATCCCTGGGAGTTTCAGCAAGATCCTGCGGATGGGAGTTGGCGCGCACGGGCACGAAACGATGCGCCGAAGCGGGAGGAGCTGACAGGGGAGGCCACTCAGGTACGCACGCCGGCCTGGGTTATCTGGCAGGTCAGTCAGAGGATCGAGGACTTGCGTGCTGCAGACCCAGCCTTGGTCCGGCGCGAGGACCTGAAGTCATTTCTGCGAGTGGTGCTCGAAAACTCCCGCGGATACGAGCGCTGCGGAGGATCTCAAGACCAAGTTCGCGAGTTCCTGGAGGAACTGTCCGACTGAGCCGTGGCGGGGAATCGCGAACGCTACAGCCAGGTTCTCGCCCGGCGCTTCCCCCGTGCTTGAGGTCGCCACAAAGCGACTACCTCGGCCGCGACGACCCGCGGCCGACGGCGGGGCTGGCGCTGAGCGTGCTGACGGGGTTGTTCCACCGTGAGTGGAGGAAGTTCCTGAAGGGGTAGGGGGCCCAATCGGGGGAGATTCGCCTGTGATGAAGTCCACTCCGCTGGAGACGCATCTGGGTGCGTCAATTGGCTTGTGGTGGCACTGAAGTGGGCGAGGCAGGGGACGCAGGGGAGTTGGCATTCCGTCAAGGAGTCGACTTACTTGCCGCGATCCCACCAAGGCAGGAACAACATGACCTGCACGCGGAACTGCCTGAGGTCCGCGGCCAATTTCAAAGTGGTGGCAAGCGCATCATCCTTCTCCGGAAACAAGACAAGCGCAGGAGACGCCGCAACGACCTCGGTCCGAGCCAGGAATCGGCGGAGCATGTCCAGGGTCCAGTCTCCGTAGGGTGGTCTCTCGCCAGGCCAAGGCTCGACCGCAGCGCTCCCATCGTCCTTGGCAGGAGTTCGCCCCCATGGCACGCGTGAAAACCGAGTCCAGCCGCAGACAGTCATCTGCTCGACCCGAAGCGGATCCGGTCTGACGAGAATCCAGAGGTGTTGGGGCTCGACGAATGTCCGGTTCCCGATTTCACCGAGCTGGTTGACATCGTTCGGTCCATCGAAGTAGCGAAGTCCAGGCGGGCTGTAGGAGATTGGGACGCACAAGGGGACGGTCGACATTTCTCGAGCGTGACGGGTAGCGAAGGAGATCTTCGCGCATCGTCCTGAAGAAATCATCTTCCCGATCAGGGCCGTGATGTCTCCCACCTTCAGCGCCGCGTCCGCTTCGATGACGATCGGGTTTCTCCGAATGCCCGATTCGTCCCGTTGCGCCTCCGGCAGCGACTCCAGCGTCGTCTTCTCTCCAGCGCGGTAGATTTCCCCGGTTGCGGTCACGGTGATCGTGATCGCGTCGGCAGGAACCGGGAAGACGGCCGCTGCTTCCGGAAGGGTGACGGGAATCCGGTGTGCAGCGTCCCGCCCGCAGCCGCAGAGCAACAAAGCCGCCAGAGTGCCCGCACGCATGCAGGGAGTTTATCAGGGACCTTTCCTCGGGAAATTGGAGAACGGAGTCGCTCATCGCCCGATCATCCTCGGGTTCAACGAGCGCTTGGGAGTTCTTCGCGCCCGGATTTCAGGCGGGATCCATGTTGCAGGGCGACGATTGCGAGGCCCGCAAGGAACTCGGGCCGACGCTCGATCGCTGATACGATCACCACAGTGACTTCTCGCCCCACGACGACTACCTGCGAAGGGATGACCCGCGGCCGACGGCGGGGCCGGCGCTGAGCGTGCTGACGGGGTTGTTTCACCGTGAGTGGAGGAGGTTCTTGAAGGGATAAAGGCACGGACAGAGTCTGATCACGAACTGCTCCCCGAGCGGGGCATCAAAGATCGCCGACAGCTGAATTTCGCTCCGCAAATCCGGAATCGGGCGTCTTCAGCGGCTCAGGTACGATGTCACGAACTTCCTCGGGCACGACCAGATCGGCTCTGCGGACCTCATTTCCGATTTCACCGAGAACCCGCAGGCCGACCTTGCACCGGCCGATGGAAGCGACCGACCTGCTGAGGCAGGAATTCGAACTGGAAAGGAGCCTCAGGTGACGCGGATGTCGACTTCGATCGTGGCGGTACTCGCGCTTGCGAGCTGCTGCACGCCTGGAGGCAGGGAGCCAGGTGTCCGTAGAACGGATCCGGGCATCGCCCGCAGGGTCGTCATCGAGGACGCGGGAGTCGGCCTCATCAACTCAATCACGGTCGTCAGCCGCCAAGGCAAGCCGGCGATTGCCGTCGGTGGGACCAATGGCGTCGCTTTCCTTTCCATGGACTATCTCGAAGAACAGCTCGTGCGATTTGAGGGCATTCGGATGACGACGGCCGTACCCGTCGACGTGGAAGGGGATGGCCTCTTCGAGTTCATGGATCGTGGAGGAAGCTGGTCTCCGGTGAAGCTTGTTTCTCACGAAGGGAAGTTGTTGTGGACCTTCCCGGACGAAGGCAAGTCCGATCGCAGCCCGGCTGCGGACCAGATGGTCGCGGGGGATCTGGACGGAGACGGCAAGGCCGAATTCGCGGTCGGCATGAACGGTGGCGGAGGACTGTTCGTACTTGGAAAGGACGGTCGCATTGCGTGGCGGAAGGACGCGAGCAATGTCCACTGCGTCGAGATCGTCGATCTCGACAGCGACGGCAAGCCGGAAATCGTGCATGTCGATGGCCGATTTGTCGTGATCCGGGACAGGTTCGGGGCCGAGATCCGGCGTTTCCTGTTTGCGGTGCATCCATTGACACCGCTCGTGCGGAGAAGCATGCGGGGGGACACCGAGATCCTGGGAGAGATGGGCGGTGCTCTGCACTCCTTCAATTCGTTTGGTGCAGAAGCCCCGCGGGTGCCCTCGCCCGGCGGGCACGGTGACACGGAGAACATCTTGCCAGTCCTCTTCAACGGTACGCAGTATTACGCCGCCACAAACCGCCGTTCTTACGACCACACGATCGGCTTCCTCTACGTCTACGACGCGGCTGGGCGCGTCCTACACGAGGAGGTCTTTTCGGCGCGAGTGAAGGCCCTGGCAGCGGTCACCGACCCGAGTCGTACCGACAGTGAATTGCTGCTGGTCGCAGTCGGTGGGCAGGTTATCGAGCTTCGGAAGCAGTGAAATTCTCTGCGTGAAATCGCGCGAACACGGTGTGAGCTGCGATGACACGCGGCCGACGGCGGACGAGCCGTGATCCGAACGGACTCAGGTCAGGAGTAGCGTGTGGCTGCAATCCCAGCTGGACGGCGATCTAGACCGATCCCACTCCCCGCTCATCGATGGGTTTGGAACCGGCTCAGGAACCTCGTCGCGCTCGTGACGGCGCTTTCCGGCTGCCGTTTCTCGAGCCAGACCGACGTCGAGCAAGCTGGCGTCATTTCACCCGTTGAATCCCGTCGTTTCGTGCGAATCGAGAACTGCAGTCGTTTGGTTCTCCGGCCGATGGAGGACTGGCACGCCCGTCTGGACCTGAGGGTGTCCGCTGTTTCCACGGGGGCAGTGGAGTTCATCGCCGAGGACGGCGGAGAGGTCTACTGCCTGACGTTCCCCCTCGGATCTGAGCAGGCTCCGCGCTTGTCCTGCGAGAGACTCCTCGGGATACGCTCCCCGGCTTCGATGGTTGTGGGGCAGGGGTCGACGGTCGCGGCGTGCGATTTCGTCCAGAACCCGGTTTCCAGCCGAAGCGACCGAAAGGTGAGAGCCATCGCCTGCTCAACGTTCCTCCTGCCTCGACAGCTGTGGTCCGGAAGCGACCTGACCGCTCTGCTCGGCGAGCGCGCGTTCCTGGGACATCAGTCCACGACAGTTCTCTCGTTCTACAACCACCCCAAAGGTGGAAGCGCGGAGATTGTGGGAGACATCACCGTGGAGCACTGCTGGACCGCCGATTGCCTTCAAGTGGGTCGGGGCATGTTCTACGGCATCATCTGTTCCAACGGCCGATTTGAGAGCGGAAGGGTCGGGGCCGACGGCGTGTCGAAACCCACGACTCTTGCCTGCGACTCAAGCAGTTTCGTGCGCGCCATCCCGAGCGGGTCAACGGCAGACTTCGTGTTTCTGGGCCCTGACCGGCGACTTCGGATTCTCCGAGGGAACGAGTTGTTCTCCATACACAGCGGGCCAGTTGAGTTCTTCGACGCCACGGTGATGGAGAGCAAGACCTGCGTCGTCGCGCGAATCGCCGGCGGTGGGTTGCTCCTGCTGACGGGAACTCTCGAAGCCGGTTTCGAGATGTCCGCAATCTCCCCAGACTCTCAATTGCCGACCGGCGAGTTCCGCGTGACGTCCGCGAACCGCCGACTGGCGCTTCTGTGGTCTGACCTCACGAGCGTCTGGGCCGCTGAACTGATTCAGGATTGAACGGCAGAACATGGAGGGCTCCGTGCTGTTCCGCCTATGCGAGCCAAGTCCATACTCGTCTTGGCGTTCGCCCGAGATTCTCCTTCATCGCGTCAAGCTACCTTCCCGTACGTCGGTTTTGTGCCGATCCACAGACAGACCATGGACGTCGGGTCACTGATGATCACGTCCCGTGCTCGCCCGCGACTTTTTTCCCGGCGACGTCCTCCATTTCCTCCGGAACCCCGAGCGCGGCAAGATGGACCCGCCCCTCCTCGACTTTTCGCCGCACGACGACTACCTGCGAAGGGACGACCCGCGCCCGACGGCGGGGCTGGCGCTGGTCGTGCTGACGGGGTTGTTCCACCGGGAGTGGAGGAAGTTCCTGAAGGGGTAGTCTGGGCTTCGCTCAAGTCGATCCTGCACCTCGGACGAAGAAACGATGATGCGACAGTCCGGGATCATTGCCGGTCTTCTCCTTGCGGTCGGCGGTTGCGCACAGCCGGCCGAACGGACTGTCTCCGTCTGCGAGACGGACCCGGCCTCTGGAGGCCTGATCGCGCTTCGCATGCGCTACGAAGACCACGTCGATACCGTCGTTTGCCAGCAACCGTGGTCGGTCTGGATCCAGTGGAACGACACGGGACGCTGCTTCCGGCTCTACGATCGGTCGCGCCTGTCTGTCACCGAGACGGCCGACTTTGAGGTCTTCCTCTCGTGCCTGGACGAGCTACCTCGAGGTGTCCAGGTGGAGCGTCTGGACACCTGCAGCGCGTCGTTGGCTTATGAAATGCCGGACGAGGCGTGGCGCCGTCTCAAGGCCGTGATGAGCTCCGGGTCGCGCACCTGGGCTCGCGACGAGCTCAGCGAACAGGATCGGCGCATCCTGTGCACATGCGAGTGTCTGGGTTTCGAGTTCCCGCATCGGTGAATCCAGCATGAAGGACTGCTCCGCGAGAAGTGGCATACGGGACAGTTCGCAGCGCAGTGACCCCGTCGATGGGTATGCGGCCTACATTCCGGTGCTCTTCGTGTTCTACCTCGTGGGCTTCCTTGTCATCTTCCCCTGGGGAGGCCGGGATTGCGTGGGAGGCGTGGACGCGGACGGCGATCGCGTCGAGGTGTGGGCGTTCACGGGCCTGAGGCAGCGGGACTTGAACGATCCGAAACTGCGCCGTGAAGTCCCGCTCGTCCTCCTCTACCTGCCATTTGTCGGAGCCGCGCGGCTGTTCGGATACCAGCACGTGTTGCTGGGAGGACGCGAGCATGCAACCGGGTGCTAGCGGCGCGTTCGTGGCCTGATCGGAAGCGGCATCGGGGAAAGCGTCCCTTCCCCTCGCGAGAAGTTCCGGCCGCGCGGGACCGTGCGCATCTACTTCGCGACCATGTGCCTTCGTCGTTCGAGCACAACGACGAGGACAACCCCCGCGGTCGCGAGGATGGCATAGACGACGAACGAGGCCTCCAGACCGAAGCGGGCCACGACATAGGAATCACCGTAGCTGGAGGTCTCGGGAACGCCGAGCATCGTCATGAACGGATTCCAGCATCCGGGGAACAGGCCGCGGTACTGCCTCGGGTCGGGGCAGAAGCCGAAGCACCGTGCCTTCGATGCGAGCGTGCAGAACCAGGCGCCGAGCCCGCCGAGCAGGAACAGGGAGCCCGCCTGGAGTTCTCGCAGGCGGGTTCCGGCCGGCCGCCGGATCAGGGCCAGGCCGATGGCGATCGGAAGCAGCAGCCCCGCGATGGCCCAGGCCCAGCGCCGCGGCGCCGCAATGGAGAGCACGTAGGCCGCGTTCTCCTCGTCCATTTTCGGGATGCCGATGTCGCCTCCGTGACCCGTACTCGCGGTGCCGAGCACCATCTCGAGCCCACTCGCAGTCGCTAGCGGCGCCGGCGTGCAACCGCCCCATGACCAGACTTCAAGCCACGGCAGGCAAAAGAGCACGAGCAGGGCAGCGGAAGGCAGAAATCGGAGGTGGGACAGCTTCACAGGCAGGATCGTAGTTCTCCGCGCCGCGCCGGATCAAGGTCAGCTCCGCAGTTCTCCGCCTCGCGCTCTGGCCACAAGGTTGCTTCTAAGCCGGGACGACCCGCGGCCGACGGCGGGACTAGCGCTGAGCGTGCTGACGGGGTTGTTCCACAGGGAGTGGAGGCGGTTTTTGAAGGGGTGATATTCTGATGGCGGCGACGCTGCGCCTCGCCCTAGCCTGACCGTCGTGCTGGGAGCGTTCTCAGTCGAGAAGTTCACTGGGGAGACGTGGCGACGATCATGGAAGCCCGGGAGCGATTTCGGGGGAAGGTGTCCTGGCAGGCGGCGGCGGGAGCGAAACCATCAAGGCGTGTCCTTCTGGCGGTCCACGGGAGGAGCTTCAGGGTGGCCGGACGTGAACCGGATGCACCGCCTTTATCGCACTATCCTTGTCGCCGTGTACACGGCGTGTTCCGAAAGGAGGCGGCTCGATGCGGGAAGCGCTGCTGCTGGCCGTCGCAATCTGTACGACTTGCCTGACAGGTTGCATCGCTGGAGCGGGACTTGACTCCGCAGGCGACATACGCGAAGCGTGCGACTTCCCGACCACGGTCGGCGCCTCGACCCTTGTGACCACGGTCGCCGCGCCCCGTGGCCACGTCCGCCAGATGATGCCGATTTCGCTGATGGTGTTTGGCCGCAGCGTTGTGCTCCGGGGCGACTCCACGTCGAGTATCGGCGTCTTCGAAGTCGCGCTGCATGGGATGGAACTAACGGTCTCGAAGGACGGCAGTGCGATGGTGAACGTGAACCTGCCAAGTGTATTCAGCTATGCTCCGATCGAGGTGGCCGAGGCGGAACTCGGTGGACGGAGAGTTGCCGTGTGCGTAGGCCGTTCTCGCGCGTCGACAGGCAGGTACTTTCTGGGAATCTATTCCACAGATGGCGGTGTGGTGTGTGAGGGGATTCTCACGTTCGGTGAAATGTGGAACATCGATGTAACTCCGACACGCATCGATATTCTCGGGGCGACGAGCATCCGCAGCATTTCGCTCCGCGAGTAGTGGTCTCCTGACAGGAGACTTCCAGAGTTGAATCGCTGATCCCGACCGCCATGTACAGGATGGGGATCGTGGGGAATGTGTGAAGCCGGGAGGAGGGACTCGATGGAAATCCTGGAAGTCAGGCAACGCCAATCCGTGCGTAGCGGCCGCGCTACCTGGGCACACGGAGCTGCGGCCGTCCTCATGGCGATTCTCGGCTGCGGCACACCCGTTGAGGACCGCTCGGAGCCTGGCTCGGTTCGCGCGCTGACGCCGCTGACAGTCGAGCTGGTGGAGTCGCAGTCACTGGAGGTACCGGGCCAGCTGAGTTGGGACATCGAGCGCGTCGAGGGCGCTCCTGGATATCTGGACTGGTTCCGGCGTAACGGGGAGGCCATCCAGATCGCGAGGGTCGACGTCCAGGCGGACGGGTCGCTCGCCCTTCGTGGCAGCCTGCAGCGCATCGGAGTCTCGGAGGACGAGACTCTGGACCGCTGGGGCAGGGAAGCGCTGACCGGGATCATGTCCCGGCGGAATCCGCAGAACTCCCCGAGAGATCCCCAGGTCATCTGGACGGAGGGACCGGCCTTCCTGACGCCAATGCAGGTGCGCGGGGACTTCCTCTGCATCGAGGACCGAGTCTCGGTTCCCTTTCCGCCCCCCTGCGGGGACTCGTATGGAGTGATCCGGATCTGCGGGCGCCGAGGGGACTCCTGGGTCCTGCTGTCCACGATCCGTCGGAAGGTCGAGGCGTGGCCGAGCTTTGAGGCGACGGACGATCGCTGGTGCCTCCTCACCCGAGGCGAGGGCGGACTCGAGGCCTGGGTTGGGGAACGCGGGGGCGGCTACACGGGCTCCCGACTTGCGAAACCCGGAACCTTCAAAGACGCAGGCCTGTGCCTCTCCTTGGGTCGCCCCGTCGTTGCCTGGGCCGATGCGGAGGGCCGATCATTCCTGGACTGGGATGGCGAGCGCTTCTCCCTGCCGGGGATCCAGTTGGACGGCCGGGCTTCCTGTTGCGACCTGGGCGACGTCGGAATCGGCTTCCTCCAGACGAAGGCGGGGCTGCCCGTCGTCGTTCGGGTCGGGACAGGCCGCGAGTTCGCCTGCTCCGCGTATCCGGTTCAGCGGGATGGCAGGCCGATCGCCGCGCGAGTCGGGGATGACGTCGTCGTCTGGTGGGTGGATCGCCAGCAGATCGTGAGGGATCACATTCGAGTTCGTTAGGGCAGTCGCAGACCGTCATCAACATAGGGACTGCGGGACGTCGAGCACGGGCGATGGAGGGCGCAGCTCAGATGAGACGAAGTATCGCGATCACAGGCGTCGTTGTCCTCACTGGATCGGCGCTGGTTCTGGCGTACTGGCTCTGCTTCGCCTTGTGGATGACAGCATATTACCGGGGCTCACCGGCGCTTCTCAGATCGTGGCAGGTGGGCTTCTGGCTACTGGCGTTGAGTTTGCTCCTGGTTTGCGCATCCAACCTCTATCTGATCATCAAGCTGATTCGGACCCGGAAGCATCAAGACATCTAGCGGCCGCGGACTGTCGTGGCGCGACTTCAGATGTGGTTGGTCGATAGGGAGTCGGCGCGGTCTGGATCGGTCCTTCGATCCCTGAGCCGGATCGGCTT
>JADLHC010000156.1 GCA_020849035.1 Planctomycetia bacterium | reverse complement strand
GGCGGGCCTTCCTCGTCCCGGCCCCAGATGATCGAGCTCGGGTCGCTCCTCAGGTAGTCCGACGTCCGCGAAAGCGAGTCCGACGTCACCTTCAACGACGCCAGCAGCTCGTTCAGCTTGCGCGCCGTCTCGTCGTCCTTCAGCAGCATCCCCAGCGTCCCTTTCCCGTCCTTTGCGTCCTTCAGGATCGACGCCAGGTCCGCCAGGATGCCGTCCAGCTTCTTCGAATTCTCCTGGAGCGACGCCGACAGGTCCCGTGCGCTCGCCCCCGTTTCGTTGACCGCCTTCTGCACGTCGTCCGAGAGCGACGACAGCTTCGTTCCGAGCTCGTTCAGCTTCCCCACCACCTCGTCGGCGCTCGTGATGATCTTGTTCACGCCGTCCATCGCTTCGTTCGCCTTGCCCGCGAACTCGTCGGCCTTCCCCACGAACGAGTCCGCCTTCGTCACGAACCCGTCCACCTTTTCCATCGTCCCCGAGGCCTTCTTCGCGACGTCCTCCACCCCCGCGACCGCGCCTTTCAACGACTTCTGGAACTCCTCCTCGTTCAGGTGGTCGAGGAAGGTGTTCACCTTGACGATCGTGCCGCGCACGTCGTTCACCGCGACGTCGAGCGTCTTCTGGAGGTCCTCGAGCCCCGGCGGCACCACGCCCGAGAACCGGGCCGTGCCGTCCTTCGCGACGTCCCCGGCCGCCTTCGTCCCGAGAGAGAACTCCAGGATCTTCTCGCCGAGCAGCCCCACCGAGCCGACCGTCAGCTTCGAGTCCTTCTTGATCGAGTACTGGTCCTCGATCTCCAGGATCACGGCCACCACCACCTGCTGCGCCTCCTCGTCCTGCCGGAAGGTCACGTCGCGCACCTGCCCGATCGGCTTGCCGGCCATGTGCACCGGCGTCCCCTCCCGGATGCCGCCCGCGTAGGTGAACTCCGCGGAGACCTGGTACTTCTTCTTGAACTTCGACTCCTCCAGGATCCAGAACATCAGCCCGACGAGCACCAGCCCCGTCATCACGAACGCCCCGATCATGATCTCCTTGCGGGACTGCTCGTTCATTTCGGCTCCTTCGGCTCGACCTTCACGGCCTCCCCGAAATGCGTCTTCAGCACCTGCCCTTCCCGTAGATCCACCACCCACCCGTGGCTCACCGCCGTGTACGTCACCACGTAGTAGAGCCGCGTCCCCTCCGCCCCGCGGGCCAGCGCGTGAACCTCCGTCCACGGCTGCGTCGCCCACCCGTTGTTCGGGTGAACGTCCAGGTCGATCAGCGGCTTCACCTGCAGCTCCCCCTCCCTCACCTTCCACTCGTTCACGTCCAGCCAGGTGAGGCTCTTGAAGCGTCCGCCGTCGGGGCCGAAGTCCTTGTGCGTGAACTTCTTCCCCTTGTACGCCGGAGCCTTCTCGAGGGGGATGTCCATCTCGAACGGTGAGTTGGTGAAGGAGGCGGGCGGGCGGAAGACGTAGCGACCGCGGAAGAGGTTCATGCGGACGCGGTTTTCGGCGAAGTGGTAGGAGTTGATCCAGCAGGAGGGGCCGGTTTCGTTGACGTAGGCCCAGAGGATCCAGAAGTCCGTGCGGGTGCGTGCGACCATCCAGGCGAGGTTGTCCGACCACGGGCGGGGCCCGGGGTGGTTGGCGAGGACGTCGAGCTGGAAGGTGCGCCGGGTGAGGGTGGCGTCGGTCCAGACGAGGGTCGCGTTCTCGCGGTCGAGGCGGAGGGCGATTTCCGGCGGGGCCTTCTCGCCCTCGGGAAGCAGGGACTTGCCGTCCTCGCCGACGCCGGGAGTGACGGCGGGGCCGTCGAGCTTGAACGTGATCTCGGGGTCGGCCGCGCGGAGCGGAATCGCGAGCGCGAGGGCGGTGGCGGCGGCGAGCAGGGGTCTCATGGGTCGGGGGGGCATTCTAGTCGAAAACGGGCGGAAGGGGATTCCGCGAAGAATGAGGGGGGGCGGGTCAGGGGGTATCGCCGGTGAAGGGCTCCACGCCGGACGCCGCGCAGGCGCGTCGCATTTCGCCGAGGCAGAACGCGATGTCGGCCGGGGACCCGGCCTGGCGGACCAGCGTCGCCCCCCTGAGCCACGCCTCGCGCGCCCCGGCCGCGTCGCCCGCGGCGAGCAGGCGGAGGGCCTCCCCGCACGCGGACCGCCCCTCCCCGGAGCGGTTCCCGAACTCCCGGTAGAGCGCGAGCGCCTCCTCGAATCCCCGCCGGGCTTCCTCGAGCCGCCCCGCCGCCGTGGCCAGGCGCGCGAGCCCCTCCACGCACGGCGCCCGGCTGACGCGGTCCCCGATCTCGCGCAGCAGGACCAGCGCTTCCCGCCACGCCCGCGCCGCCTCCGCCGGCCGTCCCGTCTCGGCGCGGGCGTGCGCGAGGTTGCCGAGCGTGACGGCCTCCGACCGGCGCGCCCCTGTCTCGCGCGCGAGTCGAAGGGCCTCCTCGAACTCCCGTTCCGCCCGGTCCCTGTGCCCGTCGGCGAACGAGAGGCTCGCGAGATTCCCGAGCGCCACGCCCTCGGAGCGCCGGTTCCCGACTTCGCGATGGATCGCGAGCGCCGCCTCGAGCCCCCGGCGTCCTTCCGTGGCGCGCCCCTGGTCGAGGCGCAGGAGGGCGAGGTTCATGAGGACGATGCCCTCGCGGTCCCGCTCCCGGGCTTCCCGGAGCAGTTCGAGCGCGCGGAGGTAGTCGCGCTCGGACTCCGGGAGGCGGCGGCGGTCGTGGTGAAGGGCGGCGCGGTTGGCGAGGAAGACGCCCTCGGCGCGGCGGTCGCCGGCGTCGCGGACGAGGGCGAGGGCCTGGTCGAAGCAGTGCGCGGCCTCGTCGAGGCGGCCGAGGCGGTTGAGGATGCGGCCGAGGGTGCCGACGGCGAGCCCCTCGAGGCGCCGGTCGCCGGCGCCGGCGTGGGCTTGCAGCGCCTCCCGCAGGATCGGCTCCGCCGCCGCGGAGCGCCCGGTGGCCTCGACGGCGTCGGCGGCGCGGCGGAGCGACTCGCCGCGTTCCGCGCCGGCGGAGAGGCCGGCGTGCTCGACCCAGAAGCGTTCCGCCCGGGCGAACTGGTTCCGGCGCTCCGCCAGCTCGCCGGCGCGCCGCAGGTAGTGTTTCAGCTTCCCGGCCATCTTCGCCGACCGGGCGTGGGCCGCCAGGTCCTCGGCGAAGGCGTCGGTGGCGTGCGGGATCCAGTCGGTCGCGCCGGGGGGCTCTCCGCCCGCGAGGCGCTCGATGGTCCCCAGGGCGAGGGCGTGCAGGCGGGCGCGGTCGCCCGGGAGCTGCAGCTGGTACGCGGCGTCGCGGTGCAGGGCGTGGCGGAAGGCGTAAACGGATTCGGCGTCCACGGCGACATCTTACGGAAGCGCCGCGGCCGGCGGACCCTTCCGCGCAGCTCTGCACGCGAGGCGGCAGTTCGGGACGCCGGCCGCTGCCAATTCGACATCGCGCGCCGGATTTCCCGGGAGGAACGCCTGCGGAAGGACCTCTGGAGTCTGGTACGCGGATTGCGATCCCGCACCCCAACCCCATTCAGGAGGCACCCCGTGGCCCCGCTCTGGCACGAATCGTTCGGCGAATGGTCGAGCCTCCAGCGCGAGCTCAACCGGTGGCTCGACGCGGCGCGCTCGACCGTGGACCAGGTCGTCGGCCATTTCACCTGGCCGCCGGTCAACACCTTCGAGACCCCGGAGGAGATGATCGTCACCGCGGAGGCGCCCGGGATGGACGTCGGCGACTTCGAGCTCTCCGTCGCCAACCAGACCCTCCTGATCCGCGCCCACCGCAAGCCCCTCGCCGAACCCGAGGGCGCCGCCTTCACCCGCCGCGAACGCGCCGCGGGCCGCTTCGACCGCGCCGTCGTCCTCCCGGGCACCCTCGACACGTCGCAGGTCGAGGCCCGCTACGAACGGGGGATCCTCATCGTGCGGATCCCGAAAACCGCCGCGGCCCGGCCGCGGAAGATCGTCGTCGAGGAGGGACGCTGATGAAGACCCACGAAGGCCGCCGCACTCCGGCGGTGGACGTGCTGGACAGCCACGACGCCTGGACCGTCATCGTGGACCTCCCCGGCTGCCTCAAGGAGGACGTGGACATCACGACGGCGGACGGGAAGCTCACGATCGAGGCGCACCCGCGGAAGCCCGACATCCCGGCGTCGGCTGTGTCGCAGCGGCGCGAGGCCGCGGGCGGGGCGTTCGGACGGACCCTCGTGCTCGATCCCGAACTCGACCCGGCCAGGGCGACGGCGAAGCTCGACAGGGGCGTCCTCACCCTCTGGATCCCGCGGCGCGACTTGAAGCCCGAGGAGCGGAAGATCCGGATCGACTGACCGGCCGGAAATGACGACGGGCGGGGCCGCGACCTGCGTCGCGCGCCCCGCCCGTTTCGTTTCTGCCGCTACTTGCCCTCGTTCAGCTTCCTCTCCTCGTCCTTCAGCTTCTTCGTCTCGTCCATGTCCAGCTTCCACGTCCCGTCCTCCTTCACCAGCGCGCCGATCCCCTTCGTGCCGTCGTGCTTGTTCGTGAAGACCACCGCGATCTCGCCGCGCATCTCGCACTTGTCGAAGGAGGACTTCTTCGCCTTCTCCATCTCCGACTCGCTCGCCATGTTCTTCGCCATCACCACCTCGGTGAACTCCTCCGGCGACATCTTCTTCAACTCCGCCGCCGTCCGCCCGAGGTCCTTCGCCGCCTCCTCCCACTCCTCGTCGCCCTTCTTGTTGATCTGCTCGATCATCGGCTTGAACTGCTCGACCAGCTGCGTGCGCGTCTTCTTGCTCATCGCGTTCCAGAGCGCCTTCGCGTCGCCGCGCTCGCCGGCGGCCTTGAACTCCTTGTAGGCCTCCTCGGGGGTCTTCTGCGTGGGGGCGGAGGAGCCGCCGGACGACGAGCCGGAGGAGGAAGAGCTGTCGGACTTGCCGCAGCCGGCGGCCGTGAGAACGGCGACGGCGAGGGACAGCGCGAGGACTTTCTTCATGCGTTTCTCCTGTTGGGGGTTTCTGGCGCGCCGGGACGATACGCCGGACCGCCGCCGTCACCAAGCCCATTCGTTGCGGGCCCCGCGGCGCCGCGCGACACTTCCCCCATGACGCGCCCCCTGAAACGCCTCCTCCTGACCGGCTTCGAGCCGTTCGGGGAGGTGCGCGTGAACCCTTCGTGGGAGTGCGTGAAGGGCCTGGACGGGGAGGTGTGGGGCGGGCGGGTTCTCGTGCGGGCGGTCCGGCTGCCGGTTTCGTACGCGCGCGGGCCGGCGCGGCTGCGCGAGGAGCTGGAGACGTTCCGGCCGGACGCGGTGGCGATGTTCGGCGTGGCGCAGAAACGCGCCGCGCTGTCGCTCGAGCGCGTCGCCGCGAACCGCTGCGACGCGTCGATCGCCGACAACGACGGAGCGGCGCGCGAGGGGCCGATCGACCCGGCCGGCCCCGCGGCGCGGGAGAGCACCCTGCCGCTCGAGCGGATCCGCGCCGCGATCGCGCGCGCCGGCGTGCCGGTCGAGTGGAGCGACGACGCCGGCGGGTACCTGTGCAACCGCGTCTTCTGGGAAGCGCGGTCGGCCTTCGCGGGGCCGGCGGGGTTCATCCACGTGCCGCCGTTCGAGGCGGTGGGGGAGGAGGCGCTGCGCCGCGCCGTGCGCGCGGCGGCGGAGGCCGTGGCGTTCGAGGAGGTCCCGCTCGCCGTCGCGCAGTTCGCCCCGGTCCCCGGCGACGTCGCCGCCAACCTCGCGCGCATCGCCGCGCTGTTCGACGAGGCCGCCGCGAAAGGCGCCCGCCTCGTGCTCTTCCCCGAACTCGCAACCACCGGCCTCGCCCTTCGCGACGTCCCCGCCGCCGCCCGCGTCGCGCTCCGGCCCGCCGACCCCCGCCTCGCCCCCCTGCGCGACCGCGTCGACGCGACCGGCATCCCCCTCGCCCTCGGCGCCGCCGAAGCCGGCCGCGGCGCGCTCTTCAACAGCGCGTTCCTGCTCCTCCCCGGCCGTCCCCCGCTCGTCTACCGCAAGCAGCGCCTCTTCGGCCACGACCACGCCTGGGCGCAGCCCGGCGACGGGGGCGGACCGTGGGACACGCCGCTGGGCCGCGTCGGCGTCGCCATCTGCCACGACGTCGTCTACAGCGACATCGCCGCCGCCGCGCGCGGCTGCGACCTCGTCCTCATGCCCACCAACTGGATCGGCGACACCGGCCCGGGCGAGTACCTCGCCGCGTTCCCGTGCCCCGTGCTCGCCGCCGACCGGGCGGGCGAGGAGGACGGGATCTTGTTCGCCGGAAGAGGAGGCCTGTACGTGGACGGTGAGGCCCGCCCGGGGGCGGGGGCTCCGCTGACGATCGCGGGATTCCGCCGTCCGGCCCTGTAATCCCTCGCCACCGCCAGTTTTCGCTTCCCCCTTCGCTTCCCCGCGGAAATGATCTCCCTCCGCCATGTCCCCTGAACCCGCTGCTCCCGTGTCCGGCTGGCGCCTGAAGGCGCTGGTGTTCGTGTCGGGCGCGGTGCTGATGGGGCTCGAGATGGTCGCGAGCCGGATCCTGGCGATCCATTTCGGCAGCTCGATCTACGTGTGGGGGGCGATCATCAGCGTGTTCCTCGCCGCGCTGTCGGGCGGCTACATGCTGGGCGGGCGGCTGGCGGACGCGCGGCCGTCGTTCCTGCTGCTGACCGGGATCGTGTTCGCGGCGGGGCTCTGGATGCTGGTGATCCCGTTCTTCGCGCACCCCCTGTGCCGCGGGCTCGCCGGGACGGGCGAGCGGATGGGGCCGCTGCTCGGCACGACTCTCGTCTTCGCGGGCCCGTCCGTTCTCATGGGCATCGTCTCGCCCTTCGCCGTCCGCCTCGCGGCGAAGGCCGTCGAGAAGATGGGCAACGTCGCGGGCCAGCTCTACGCGCTCTCCACCTTCGGGTCCATCGCCGGCACCATCGTCACGGCCTTCTGGCTCATCCCCGCCCTCAACGTCCGCACCGTCACACAGGCCCTCGGCGCCGCCCTCATCGCCCTCCCGTTCCTCCTCCTCCCGCGCTCCCGCGGGCTCTTCGCCTTCGCCCTCCCCCTCGCCGTCGCCGGGCCCGCGACGTTCCTCCTCGACCCGCCGCCGATCGTCGAGATGAAGCCGACCCAGCGCCTCCTTTACGAGAAGGACTCCGCCTACCACTACATCCTCGTCACCGAGTACGACCAGTGGGGACGCTTCCTCCAGTTCAACAACTACATCGAGTCCGGCATCGCGCTCGAGCCCCCGTGGACGTCGCGCACGACCTACACGGACTCGTTCCACCTCGCGCGGATTTTCCGGTCGGACCTGAAACGCATCCTGGTGATCGGCGGCGGCGGCGGGATCGGGCCGCGGAAGTTCACGACGGACGACCCGGCGTGCGAGGTCGACATGGTCGAGATCGACCCGGAGGTGATCGCCGTGTCGAAGAAGTACTTCCACCTCGAGGAGGGCCCGCGGCTGCGGATCCACTGCGAGGACGGGCGGCATTTCGTGCGGCGCGCGGAGGGGAAGTACGACCTGGTCATCCTCGACGCGTACACGATCGGCGGGCAGATCCCGTTCCACCTGACGACGCGGGAGTTCGTGCAGGAGATCCGGGCGAAGCTGGCGCCCGGCGGCGTGCTGCTCGCGAACATCAACAGCTCGCTGGAGGGGAAGAAGAGCCGCGTGCTGCGCGCCGAGCAGAAGACGTTCCAGCAGGTGTTCGACGCGGTGTACCTCTTTCCCCGCCCGCTGGAGCTGGCCGAGCGCGAGGCGGGCGCGCGGCTCGACCCCTCGCGGACGCGCAACGTGATGCTGGTCGCGCTGAACGACGGCGCCGCCTGGACGCCGGAGCGCGCGATCCAGGCCGCGGGCGCGATCGTGGCGCGCGGCGGGGCCCCGACCTCCACCTTCCTCGACGACGCGCGCCGCATGCTCGCCGCGCCGCTTCCCACGGACGACGTCCCCGTGCTGACCGACGACTACGCGCCCGTGGACACGATGGTGTTCTGATGAAGAGGCTCGCGCTGCTGCTGGGGCTGCTGGCGCCGGGGTGCGGCGACGCGAAGAAGCCGGAGCCGCCGCGGCCGGCGGCGTTCGACGGGGAGCGGGCGTACGGGCTGCTGAAGGAGCTGTGCCTGATCGGCCCGCGGAACCACGGGAGCGTGGAGAAGGAGAAGGCGGAGGCCTGGATCGCGGAGCGGATGAAGGCGTGCGGCGCGGAGGTGAGCGTGCACGAGTTCCGGCACACGGCGAAGACGGCGACGGGGCCGTCGACGTTCCGGAACATCGTGGCGAAGTTCCGGCCCGGGGAGGCGCGGCGCGTGCTGGTGGGGACGCACTACGACACGCGGAGCTGGGCGGACCGCGACCCGGACCCCGCGAACCGGATGATCCCGATCAGCGGCGCGAACGACGGCGGCTCGGGCGTCGCGGTGATGGTCGCGCTCGCGGAGGTCTTCCGGTCGTCGCCGCCGCCGCTGGGCGTGGACATGATCTTCTTCGACGGCGAGGACTTCGGCCGCGAGGGGGTGTGGGAGGACTACTTCCTCGGCTCGCGGGCGTGGGTGCGCGACCACCCGGACTACCGCGTCGAGTGGGGCGTGATCCTGGACATGGTGGGGGACGCGGCGCTGAAGATCCGGCGGGAGGGGGCGTCGATGAAGCACGCCCCGGCCGTGGTGGACAGGGTCTGGGCGGCGGCGCGGCGCGCGGACGCGAAGGCGTTCGTGGAGGAGAACCAGCCGGAGATGATGGACGACCACCGGGCGTTCCTGGAGAAGGGGATCCCGGTGATCCTGCTGATCGACTTCGAGTACCCGTTCTTCCACACGGACGAGGACACGCCGGACAAGTGCTCGGCGGGGAGCCTGGGGCAGGTGGGGAGGACGGTGCTGGAGGCGGTGAGGGGGCAGTAGGCGGGGGGCAGGGGGCAGTGGGCAGGGGGCAGTGGGTGGGGGGCAGTGGGTGGGGAGGGCGATTTTCGTTGGGGGCGGGCGCGGGCGGGGGGATAACTCTGGGTCCATGCGCCCCGCCGCGCTTCTGTGCGCGATCCTCGCCCTGCTGGCCGCGCTGTCGGTCGCGTGGAGCGTGAAGCCGCCGCCCGAGGGCGGGCTGACGGTCGCCTTCGGGGAGGACCCGCGCACGCTGGACCCCGCGCACGCGACGCTCGTCCTCGAGGGGCGCGTGCTGGCGGCACTTCTCGAGGGCCTCACGGTCCCGGACCCCGCGACGCTGGAGCCGAGGCCAGGGGCGGCAGAGTCGTGGTCGGTGTCGGAGGACGGGCGGACGTGGACGTTCCGGCTGCGGGCGGACGGCCGGTGGTCGGACGGGCGGCCGGTGACGGCGGAGGATTTCCGGTGGTCGTGGCTGCGGGTGATGGGGTCGCCGGAAGCGGCGAACTGGGAGCTGCTGAAGCCGGTGCGCGGGGCGGAGGAGTACCGCGCAAAAAAAACATCGGCTGACGCCGTGGGGCTCCGCGCGCCCGACGATCGAACGTTCGTCGTGGAGCTCGCGCAGCCGACGCCGTACTTCCTCTCGCTCACGTCGCTCATGACCTGCCTGCCCGTGCCGCGCCCCGCCGTCGAGGCGCACGGGCGCCTCTGGACGCGCCCCGGCCACTTCGTCTCGAACGGGCCGTTCGTGCTCGACGAGTGGACGCCCGGAGCGCGGCTCGTCGCCGTCCGCAATCCGAAGTACCACGGGGCCGTGTCCGTGGCGCTTCCCGCCATCACGTTCCTCTCCGTCCCGCCGGGCCCGGCGCAGTTCAACCTGTACGAGGGGGGAATCGCGCGGTGGGTGGCGGACCCGCCGCCGGACCTCGTGCGGGACCTGGCGGGGCGCGCGGACCTGCACGCGGCGCCGCGGCTGGGGGTGTCGTTCGTGCGGGCGGCGGCGGACCACGCGCCGTTCGACCGGAACGCGGTGCGGCGGGCGTTCGACGCGGCGGTGGACCGGGCGCGGGTCGTGAAGACGAAGGGCGCCGGCGAGCTGCCGTGGCGCCGGTTCGTGCCGCCGGGGCTTCCCGGGTACCGGGGTCCGGAGCCGGCCGCGCCGGACGCGCGCCTCCTCCTGGAACGCGCCGGCTACCCCGGCGGCCGCGGCTTCCCCCGCACCCGGCTCCTCTACCCCGCGCAGAAGGAGTTCGCCGTCCTGGCGCAGGCCCTGCAGGGGATCTGGCAGGAGTCCCTCGGCGTCACCGTCATCCTCGACCGTGTCGACCGCCGCGAGTGGGCCCGCCGCCGCCGCGCGCTCGATTACGAGCTCTGCCTCTCCTCGTGGATCGGCGACTACCAGGACCCCAACACGTTCCTCGAGATTTTCGTCTCGGACAGCGCCAACAACCAGACGGGCTGGGCGGACGCGGAGTACGACACCCTCGTGCGCAGGGCGACGGGGGAGCGGGGGGAGACGCGGATGGCGACGCTCGCGGCCGCGGAGGCGCGGCTGCTCGCGGAGGGGCCGGCGATCCCCCTCTACGTCCCCGTGACGATCGAGATCTGGGACCCGCGGCTGCGCGGGATCTCCGAGAACCTCATGGGAATCCACCCGCTCGCCGGCGTCGGCTGGGGGCGCTGATGGCGGGCTTTCTCGCGAAACGGCTTCTCGGAGGCGCGCTGGTGCTGCTGGCGATCGCGTTCGCGGTGTTCTTCGCGGCGCGGCTGGCGCCCGGCGGGCCGTTCGACGAGGAGCGGGAGCTGCCGAAGGACGTGCGGGCGGCGCTCGAGGCGCGCTGGCACCTGCACGAGCCCCTGCCGAAACAGTTCGCGTACTTCCTCGGCGGCCTGGCGAAGGGCGACCTCGGGCCTTCCATGCGCTCCCTGGACTGGAGCGTGAACGAGATCGTCGCGGCGTCGTTCCCCGTGTCGGCGGCGCTCGCGGCGCTGGCGCTCGCGTGGGCGGTGCCGTGCGGCCTCTGGCTCGGCGCCCGGGCGGCCGTGAAGCCCGGCGGCGCGGCGGACGCGGCCGCGACCGGCGCGTCCCTCGCCGGCGTCGCCCTCCCGTCCTACGTCGTCGCCCCCGTCCTCGTCATGGTCTTCGCGCTCGGCCTCGGCGCCCTCCCGCCCGGCGGCTGGGGCGAGCTCCGCCAGGTCCTGCTCCCCGCCGCGGCCCTCGGCCTCCCCGTCTGCGCCGTCGTCGCCCGCCTCGCCCGCGCCGCCACCCGCGAAAACCTCGCGAAAGACTACTGCCGCACCGCGCGCGCGAAAGGCCTCGACGAGCGCTCCGTGGCCCTGAACCACGCCCTGCGCAACGGCCTCCTCCCCGTCCTCAACTACATCGGCCCCGCCACCGCCGCCGCCCTCACCGGCTCCTTCGCCGTCGAAAAAGTCTTCGCCATCCCCGGCCTCGGCGGCCATTTCGTCAACGCCGCCCTCGGCCGCGACTTCACCCTCCTCGTCGGCGTCGTCCTCGTCTACAGCGCCCTCCTCGTCGCCGTGAACATCGCCGTGGACGTCGCCTGCGCCGCGCTGGACCCGCGGATCCGGGAGGCGCTGTGAAGCTCCTCGCGCCGATGTTCCTGCTGGCGATCCTCGCGGCGACGGTGCTGGTGCCGGCGTTCTCGCCGTACCCGCCGGACCGGCAGGACCCGCACGCGGCGCTCCAGGGCCCGTCGTGGTCCCACTGGCTCGGCACCGACCCGTTCGGGCGCGACCTCGCCTCGCGCCTCGCGGCCGGCGCCTCCGTGTCGCTCGCCGTCGGCTTCGCAGGGACGGTCGTCGCGCTCGCGATCGGCCTCGCCGTGGGGGCGGCCGCGGGCTGGAAGGGCGGCTGGGTGGACGCGGTGCTGATGCGGATCGTGGACACGCTCTACGGCCTGCCGTTCGTGTTCGTGGCGATCCTCGCGACGGTGATGTTCCGCTCGATCCCCCCGGACCGGAACCCGCTCGTCCTCCTCCTCGGCGGCTCGGAGACCCGCGCGCAGCTCGTGCTGCTCTTCGTCGTTCTCGGCGCCGTCCAGTGGCTGACCCCCGCCCGCATCGTGCGCGCCGAAGTCCAGGCGCTCCGCTCCGCCGGCTACGTCGAAGCCTGCCGCGCCCTCGGCGGCTCGTCCGCGCAGGCCCTTCGACAGCACGTCCTCCCCAACCTGGCGGGCCCCGTCCTCGCCTACGCCGCGCTCATGGTCCCCACGATGATGCTCGAGGAGTCGTTCCTCTCGTTCATCGGCCTCGGCGCGCGCGACCCGCAGGCCTCCTGGGGCACGCTCCTCGCCGACGGCGCCGACACGCTCAACCCCGCTCAGTTCCGCTGGTGGCTCGTCGTCTTCCCCGCGGCCGCCCTGTCGCTCACCCTGCTGTCGCTTCAGTCTTTCGCCGAGGGGCTCCGGCGCGCCAAGCCCGGCCGCAACCCGTAGGGACCGCCTCCCGCGCGGGGTTAACGGCCCCCGCCCGGGTTACGCGGTCCGAAAAAACGCGGGCGGCCCTGTCCGGTCCTCCGCGCCGCCTTCGCGCGGCGGCAGGAACTCGGCGAGCATGTTCGGGCGGACCGGGTGGACCACGACGCGGGCCTGGAAGCGCCCCGCGATTTCGCGGCGCGCGTTGTCTTCCTGCTCGACGACGACGCAGCGGCAGGCGCGACTGTCCGTGAGGGCGAGGGTCTCGAGGAAGGCTTCCAGGTCGGCCATCGGGACGGACGCGCTGGTCAGGATGAGGTCCCAGTTCGCCGAGTTGGCGACCCGGGCGGCGGTGGAGACGGTTTTCTCGGCGCGAACCATGTATCCCGATGCTTCCAGCCGGCTCGTCAGCGCGATGCGCGTGACGAAGTTGGGGTCGAGGAGGAGGAAGCGGTAGGGATTGGCAGACATGAAGAGTTCGTTAAGCCTGCAAGAGGCGGGCCCCGATCAAATGCAAGGAAAGGTTGGTTTCGCGTGGCGGGACCATTCCAGAATGAAACATCATATCCGTTTGAAACGCGTTCGCCTGGGACGGCGCTTGAGACCCATTCGCCCGCCCCTTGCCTAGATCCCGAGCTCCCGGCAAAGCCCTTCCACCCGCGCCTTCGTGCCCGCATCCATCACGATCGGGTCCGGCCAGTCCCTCACGAACCCCTCGCCGCGAATCTTCTTCGTCGCGTCGATCCCTACCTTGCCGCCGTAGCCCACCTCAATGCTCGCGTGGTCCAGCACGTCCATCGGCCCCTTCGCGTGCTCGAAGTCCCGCGACGGGTCGATGTGGTTCAGCGCCCAGAGCGCCACCTGGTGGTAGTCGCGCACGTTCACCTCCGCGTCCAGCACCACGATCACCTTCGCAAACATCATCTGGCCCATGCCCCATAGCGCGTGCATCACCTTCCGGGCATGCCCCGGGTACCGCTTCCTGATCGACACCAGCACCAGGTTGTGGAATACCCCCTCCCACGGCAAGTGCAGGTCCACCACCTCCGGCAGGTTCATCCTGACGAGCGGCAGGAACACCCGCCCGATCGCTTCGCCCATGAAGTCGTCTTCCATCGGCGGCACGCCCACGATCGTCGTGAGATACGTCGGCCGCTTGCGCCGCGTCAACCCCGTCAGGTGGAACACCGGGTAGTCGTCCGCCAGCGAGTAGAAACCCGTGTGGTCCCCGAACGGCCCCTCGCGACGCAGCTCCCCCCTCTTCACGTAACCCTCGAGCACGATCTCCGAGTTCGCCGGCACCTCCAGATTCACCGTCCGGCACTTGGCCATCTTCACCGCCTCGCCCCTCAGGAACCCCGCGAGCACCATCTCGTCGGCGTCGGGGGGAAGCGGCATCGCGGCGCACATGGCGGTCACGGGGTCGCTGCCCAGCGCGACAGCGACCTCGAGCCGGTCGCTCTTCCCGAAATGCCGCGCGCCGTCCTTGTGGCGGTGCCAGTGCATCCCGCAGGTGCGCTCGTCGTAGACCTGCATCCGGTAGATGCCGCAGTTGCGGGCGCCGGTCTCGGGGTCTCGGGTGAAGACCATGGGCCAGGTGATGAAGCGGCCGCCGTCGTCGGGCCAGCACTTGAGCACCGGGATCGAGTGGAACGACGGGTCGCTCTCGACGACCTCCTGGCACGGTCCGTCGTCGACGGTCCTCGGCATGATCGTCGCGATGTCGTAGAGCTTCGGCAGCACCTTGAGCTTGTTCAGGAGCCCCGGTCCCGGCGGCTTCATCGCCAGCGCGAGCAGGTCCTCCATCTTGTGGGTGAGCTGCGCGAGGTCGTCGACCTCGAACGCGAGCTTGAGGCGGTCGCAGGACGCGACGCCATTGATGAGGACGGGCGTCGAGTGGCCGCTGACGTTCTCGAACAGCAGCGCCGGTCCGCCTTTCTTCACGGCGCGATCTGCGATGGCGCTGATCTCGAGGTCCTGCGAGACGGGGGCCTTGACGCGCTTGAGCCATCCGCGGTCGTCGAGGGCGCGGATGTACGATGAGAGGTCGGCATGAGGCATGGGGGCGAAACCGTAACCGGGGGAGGGCCCGGCGTCAAATTGCAGGTCCTGGTGCGAGGTGGCGGGACACCTGCGGGAGGGCGGGAAGACGTCCGGTCCCTGCCACCTCCTGCCCCGGCCGCACGTTCTGGCAGGACGGCGCCGGGATGGCGGGAATCTGAAGCGTCGTAACTCACGCTCAGAAGAGAAGTTAAGGCGCCCCGATGAGCCATTCTCCCCGGCACCCCGTTTGCTCCCCGCGCCGTGCAGGAACCGTTGTCGGTCCAGACCCCCGTGAACGCCGAAGGCCACTTCCACGTCCTCCTCGCCGAACCCGATCCCGGGGCCCGCGAGGCGCTGTCGGAAGTCCTCTCGGCCCTCGGGGTCGAGGTCCACGCCGCCGAAACCGGCCGCCGCGCGCTCGACATCGCGCGCCGCGTGCCGCTCGACGCCGGGATCATCGACGCGGCCTTCGCGGACATGACCGGGCTGCAGCTGCTCGCAGCCCTTCGCGAAAGCGCCCGGTTTCCGGTGATGTTCGTGGGAGGGGCGACGGCGTCGAAGGAAGCGCGGATGGCGGCTGCGGACGCAGGGGCGTGGAGTTGGCTTCCGCGGCCGTTCGAGATGGACGTGGCCCGGATGACGGTGAGGGTGTTCGCGGGGATGCTGAAGACACAGGGAAACCTATAGAGAGCAACGAGGAGGAGAGAGATGGGCGCCAAGAAGATCGCCTTGGACCAGGAAGCGCGTGACGGGATCAAGGCCGGGGTGCAGAAGCTGGCGCGAGCGGTGAAAGTGACGCTGGGGCCGCGCGGGCGGAACGTGATCCTGGAGAAGTCGTTCG
>JADLHC010000155.1 GCA_020849035.1 Planctomycetia bacterium | reverse complement strand
CATCGGGACGGGAAGCGGCACGCTGGTGCACGAGATGGCGCACGCCCTGATGGAGGCGGACTTCCCGAAGGCGCCGGCGTGGTTCAACGAGGGACTGGCGAGCCTGTTCGAGCAGAGCACGACGGCGGACGGGAAGATCCGCGGGCTGGTGAACTGGCGGCTGCCGGTGCTGCAGGAGGCGCTGAAGGACGGGTCCTTCATGAAGTGGAAGAAGCTGACGGGATACGCGGGGGCGGATTTCTACGGGGACGGCTCGGGGCTGCGCTACGCGACGGCGCGGTATCTCTGCCTGTGGCTGCAGGAGAAGGGGAAGCTGGAGGCGTTCTACGAGAAGTTCCGGGACGGATTCGAGAAGGACCCGTCCGGCTGGGAGGCGCTTTCGGCGGTGCTGGACGGGAAGCCGGAGGAGGCGGAGACGGAATGGCGCGAGTGGGCGAAGGAGCTCAAGCGGGACTGACGCCCCCCGGCGTCACTTCCGCAGGATGACCTGTTCCGCCGGGTACCGGACTTTCGGCAGCGTCGCGTGGACGTCGTCCTCGGCGCGGTAGCCGGCGGCCGCCACGCAGACGGTCGAGAGGCCGGCCTTCGCGAGCCCGAGGATGCGGTCGTACTCGGCGGCCTGGATCGCGTCGATCGGGCAGGCATCGACGCCCAGCGCGGCGCAGCTCGTGAGGAACACGCCGAGCGCGAGGTACACCTGCCTCGTGGACCAGTCGTCGATCCTGAGACCCGCGGGCGGATTGCCGAGAAAGCCGGTCATCATCTGCCGGAGCCCCTCCAGCGACTCGCGCGGCACGCGCCGGACTTCGGCGATTCTGTCGATCAGCTTGTCCGCGTCCGCCGCGCGGATGTTCTTCCTCACGGTGAAGACCACCAGGTGCGACGAGTCGGTGATCTGCGGCAGGTCCCACGATGCGTGGCGCAGCTTCTCCCTCGTCGCGCGGTCCGTCACCACCACGAACGCCCACGGCTGCAGACCGAAGGACGAAGGGCTCAGCAGCAGCGAGTGCTCAAGGGTGTGCCAGGTGTCCGACGGGATCTTCTTCGCCGTGTCGAACTTCTGCGTGGCGTACCTCCACGTCAGGCACTCTAGCAGGTCGCGCGGTGAGAGGATTTCCATGGGGGACTCCGTCGCTGGGAGGGGAGAAGGCCTGAAGGTATGCGCGACGGGCCGGGGCGTCAAACGATGCCCCGCCTCGTTCAGCCCTTCCGTCCTTCAAGCTCGGCAATGCGCTTCATGTAGTGCTCTTCGGCCAGCACGCGCCGGGAGTGCAGTTCGCGGATGGCCTGGACGCCGATCGCGGGCGACTCGTGGAGGAGGCGCAGGAGGGCGTCCTCGTCGGGCACGACGATCAGTTCGCACCCGCGCTCCCCCGCCCGGAGGCTCGCGGTGCGCGGGGCGCCGCGGCGGACCAACGCGGCCTCGCCGAAGAATCCCTCCTCGCAGGCCTGCGACCACCCCGCCTTCTCGATGACCACGGTGCCGTGGCCGCGCTCGAGGACGAACATGGCTATGCTCGGCTCCCCTTCCTTCGCGATGAGCTCGCCCGGGGAGTACTTCCGGCGGGAGGCCGGGGGCAGGAGATCCAGCGCGCCGCGCGGGCTGGTCAGGTAGCGCTCGAGGTCCTCGAGGAGCGCGCGGGCCGTCGGGTAGCGGTCGGCGGCCTCGCGCTGCAGGCAGCGCCGGACGATCCCCTCGAGGGTCTCGGGAACGGGGTCGGCGAAGCGGGCGGTGGCGGGCATCCGGTGGATGGTTTCGTTGGGGCTGGGGGCGCATTCGCTGACGAGGCGCGAGAGCAGCTCGTCGGTCGAGTGGCCTGTGAACGGGAGGGCGCCGGTGAGGATCTCGTACAGGACGACGCCGAGCGACCAGACGTCGGACGGCGGACCGACGCGCTCGAGCGCGCCCATCGCCTGCTCGGGAGACATGTACGACGGCGTGCCCATCACCGCGCCTTCCATGCTCAGGAACGGGTCGTCGGTGGCGGCGATGCCCGCGGGGGCGGTCTCGGCGCGGCCGATCCACTTGGCCAGGCCGAAATCGAGCACCCTGGCGCGGGTGTAGTCGGGGACGAGGAGGATGTTCGCTGGCTTGAGGTCGCGATGCACGACGCCCGACTCGTGCGCGTGGGCGACGCCCTCGCAGACGCGGGTGAAGTCGCGGAGGAACGCCGCGCGGGCGGCGCCCCGCTCGGCGCCTTCGAGGCGCCGAGCGCCCAGCATCGCATCCGCGAGCGACGTGCCCAGCACGAGCTCCTGCACGATCGCGAACGAGCCCCGTCCCTCGTGCATCCAGACGCCGTAATCATAGATGCGGATGATGTTCGGGTGGACGAGCGCCGCAAAACCGGCCTCGCGCCGGAACCTCAGGAGGCGCTGCAGCAGGCCGTCGGCCAGCCGCGTCCCGCCGTCCGGGTCGATGTCGAGCGGGAAGACCTTCAGGGCGACGCGGCGGTCCTGCAGGGTGTCGCGGGCCTCGTAGACGACGCCCATCGCGCCGCGGCCGAGCTCCCGGGCCACGACGTAGCGCCCCGGCGCAAGCACCGGGTCCGTCCCCGCGGGCTTCCCCTCCGGACCGGTCATCCTCCCCCTCTCTTCACCCCACGGACGGCTCCCATTCTGGACATCATACCGGCTCGGGCGCGCGCCGCCCCGGGAACGGCCTTGTTTCCCGCGGCGCCCCGAAATACCGGTGTTACGCTCCGACCTCTTCACCGGAGAACCCCATGGACGCCCACCAGCTCGAGCAGTTCGCGCTCGCCGCCGACCGCGCCAAGGCGCTCGACCAGCTCATCTCGGGAACCGAAGACCACTTCTTCCATGCCTGCCTCGTCGCCGAGCAGGCCGGCGACCTCAAGCACGTCGAATCGCTCCTCGGCCAGTGGAACAAGCGACACGGCGAAACCCAGCTCTTCCGCGAAATCCGCAACCGACTCCACCTGCTCCGCTACGACAAGGACCCGAAGGGGTCCCTGGAGTACCTGAGATACCACCTCGGACTCCAGTTCAACCACGAGCGGGCGGCGGAGGGGCGGGAGGCGAAGCATCCTTCACGGATGGAGGATCGCACGGTCGGCCGGGACGAAGTGAAGCGGCACGGGCTGTCGTCGAGCAACAGTTCCGACCTCGCGGGGTTCACGGACGCGGCGCTGGAGTGGCTGGCGGACGAGCCGATGGACGGGCACCGGCTGCGCTCGTTCCTGGGCAGGCTGCAGCGTCCGGACCATCCGCGGCTCCCGGAGATGGTGGCGGCCGAGCTGAAGGACACGCGGAACACGGGCGGGTTCGGGGCGATCCCGATCCATGGGCTCCTGCTCGAGGAGCAGCTCGAGCGGCTGCTCAGGCTCGTTCCGGCGCTGAAGGACGACGACGTCTTCGTGAACGCGCGGCTGGCGAAACTCCATCCGGGGCCGGACTCGGACTGGCGGAACGTGCCGGCGGAGCGCGAGGCGTTCCTGGGGCGGCTCTGGGAGGGCGTGAAGGGGCTGACGGCGAAGTTCAACGCGCTGAAGGCGCACGTGCTGTACCACAGGCTGGACCACGACCGCCGGGCGGGCGTGCGGGACAGGGCCCGGTTCACGGAGTACCTGAAGCTGCCGCGGCAGGTGGGCTATGCGAATCCCGACTACCTCAAGCAGTTCAAGCACGAGGAGGAGCCGTTCGGGCTGGGGCAGGACTTCTCCGAGGCGACGCTCCACGCTTCGGTGGGCGACGACCAGGAACTCGTGACCGACTACCTGGCGCATTTCTTCGCCGGCGCGAAGGACTGGAAACCGTTCGAGGCCTGGATCCAGGCGGACTTCGTGAAGTCGGTGTTCGCGTCCACGAAGCTCCTGCTGGGCGAGGGGGACCGGGCGCAGTGGACCGCGATGCTGAACAACCCCGCCCTGTGCCAGGCCCTGAACGACCGCGTGGAGATCGGTTTCGCGCTCGAGAACCGCGGGTGGTTCCGCGCGAACGACCCCGTGACGCTCGCGGTCGACGTCAAGAACGTCCCGAACCTGACGGTGAAGGTCTTCGAGATCAACGCGCTGAACTGGTTCCTCGCCACGGGTCGCGACGTCGACACGGCCATCGACCTGGACGGCCTCGTCGCCGGCGAGGAGCAGGCGCACGCGTACGCCGAGCCCCCGATGCGTCGCGTCCGCCGCACGTTCGCGCTGCCGGCGCTCGCGAAGCCGGGCGTCTGGGTCGTCGAGTTCATCGGCGGCGGAATCAGCTCGAGGGCGCTGGTCCGCAAGGGCCGGCTCCGCTTCATCGAGCGCGTCGGCGCGTCCGGCCACGTCTTCACCGTCCTCGACGAGGACCGCAACATCCTCCCGGACGCCGCGATCTGGCTCGGCGGGCGCGAGTACCGGCCCGAGCCGGACGGGGAAATCCACGTGCCGTTCACCGCGAACCCGGGGACGCAGCGCTTCCTCCTCCGGCACGGCGGCATCACGACGGTGGAGCAGTTCGAGCACCGGGCGGAGACCTACCGGCTGTCGGCGGGAATGCACGTGGACCGGGAGAGCCTGCTGCGGAAGAAGGAAGCGCAGCTGGTCGTCCGCCCGTCGCTGCAGGTGAACGGCGTCCCGGTCGCGCTGTCCCTGCTCGAGGATCCGTCGCTGCTGATCCTGTCGGCTGACCGCGACGGCGTGTCGTCCTCCCAGGAGGTCCGGGGATTCGCGCTGCACGAGGACCGGGACTCCGTCCACGTCTTCCAGGTGCCCGAGAACCTCGCGTCGCTCGAGATCCGCCTGACCGGGAAGGTGCAGAACCTCTCCCTGGGGCAGAAGCAGGACCTCGCCGACTCGGTCTCCCTCTCCCTGAACGGCGTCGACGCGACCGCGCAGATCGAGGACGTTCACCTCGCACGGACGTCCGCGGGCTTCGTCGTCTCGCTGCTCGGGAAGTCCGGCGAGCCGAAGGCCGGGACCGCGCTCAACGTCCAGTTCCGGCACCGCGACCTCGTCCCGACCCTGCACATCACCCTGCAGACCGACACCCTGGGTCGCGTCGAGCTGGGCCACCTGAGGGACATCGTCGCGCTCACCGTGTCTTCACCCTCGGGAGCCACCGGGACGTGGGACCTGCCGCACGACCGCGCCCGCCTCCCGGGCGCCGTCCACGTCCGCGCCGGCGAGTCGTTCCGCATCCCGTTCATGGACGCCGCCCCGCAGGGCGCCTCGGCCTTCCCGGACGCCTTCGGCCGCCCGGCGGCGCCCGATTCCTCCCTCCAGCGCTCCGACGCCTGCCTCCTCGAGCGCCTCGGAGACGGCTTCGTGCGCGACCACTTCAAGTCCCTCTCCCGCCGTGACGGCTTCCTCGAGGTCGCCGGCCTGCCCGCGGGGGACTACCTCCTGTTCCTGAAGCGCGAGGCCGCCGCGATCACGGTGCGCGCCGTTCCGGGCGAGGACCGCGCGGGGTGGGTGACGGGGGAGAAGCGCCACGCAGAGCGGCGCAACCCGCGGCCGCTGCAGGTGTCGGCCGCAGCCGGGAAGGACGCGATCCGTGTCAAGGTCGCGAACGCGAACGACCGCACGCGGGTCCACGTGTTCGGGACGAGGTTCGTGCCGGAGTACGACGCGTTCGAGGGCCTGGGGCGGGCCGGCCTTCCCGGCGCGCGGACCGTCGAGCTGGCGAAGGCCCCGTCGCAGTACGTCGCAGGGCGGGACATCGGGGACGAGTACCGCTACATCCTCGAGCGGCGGGCCGCGAAGAGATTTGCGGGGAACATGCTCGCCCGTCCGGGGCTGCTGCTCAACCCGTGGGCGGTCCGCAGCACGGAGACGGCGACGCAGGACGCCGCGACCGGCGGGATGTTCGGCGCATCGGCTCCTCCCATGATGGCGATGGCCTCCGCGATGGCGTCCGAGCCCGAAGGCCGCGCGCAGGAGTCGGGCGGGCTCGCCAACCTCGACTTCCTCGCAAACGCCGCGGCGGTTCTGCTCAACCTGAAACCGGACGCGAAGGGTGAGCTGGAGATCCCCCGGGAGGCGGCAAAGCACGCGAACTCCGTGCGCATCGTCGCCGTCGACCCGCTGAACACCGTCTGCCGCGACCTGCTGCTCCCCGAAGTCTCCACGCCGCACGAGGACCTCCGCCTCCGCCTCGCCCTCGACGCCGACAGCCACTTCTGCGAGAAGAAGCAGGTCTCGGTCCTCTCCCCCGGCCAGCCGCTGGAAATCGCGGACATCACCACCTCGAAGACCGAGGTCTACGACACGCTCGCCCGCGTCTTCCGGCTCTACTCGACCCTCTCGAACAACGCGGAGCTCGCGAAGTTCTCGTTCATCCTGCAGTGGCCGCGGCTCACGGAGGACGAGAAGCGCGCGAAGTACAGCGAGTTCGCCTGCCACGAGCTGAGCTTCTTCATCGCGAAGAAGGACCCGGAGTGGTTCCAGCGCGTGATGAAGCCGTACCTGCGCAACAAGATGGACCGGACGTTCCTCGACCTCTGGCTGCTCGAGGAGGATCTCTCGGAGTTCAGGCGCCCGTGGGCCTTCGGGCGGCTGAACGTCGTCGAGCGGATCCTGCTCTCTCAGCGCTTTGACGACGAGGGCGACCCCGTCGCGCGCCACGTCCGCGACCGCTTCGACCTTCTTCCACGGGACGTCGAGGGCGCGAACCGGCTGTTCGGGTCCGCGATCGCGGGAAGCGCGCTGGAGGCGGGGGACCTGCTGGGGATCGGGCGGCAGGCCGAGGAGATGGAGCGGTCGGCGGTGTCGAAGCTCGACAAGTCGCTGGCGATGCCGATGGGCCAGGCGAGACCCGCACCGGCGCCCCCCGCGTCGATGGCCGCACCGAAACCGTCGCGGCGGGCGTCCGGAGGCAAGGCGAAGGAGGCGGCGAAGAAACTCGCGGGCCCGAGGGACGAGGAGGAGGAGTGCCTGTCGGAAGCGGCCGCGGACATGCCGGCCGGAGGGGACTTCGACGACGAGGGCGGCCGCAGCGAGAAGGACGCGCGGATGCGGAGCCGGATGCGCGCGTTCTACCAGAAGCTCGACAAGACCCAGGAGTGGGCCGAGAACAACTACTGGCATCTGCCGATCGAGCAGCAGGGGCCCGACCTCGTGACCGTCAACGCGTTCTGGCGCGACTATGCGGCCCACCGCCGCCAGGGGCCGTTCCTCTCCCGGAACTTCGCCCACGCCAGCCGCAACTTCACGGAGATGATGTTCGCCCTTTCGGTCCTCGACCTGCCCTTCGAGGCCGACCAGCCGTCCGTGGCCTTCGAGGGCGCCCGGATGAAGCTCTCCGGGAAGGCCGCGTCCGTCGCCTTCCACAGGGAGATCAAGCCCGTCGAGCCGTCCGCGGAGCGCGTCCCGGTCCTCGTCTCACAGAACTACTTCCGCGACGACGACCGGTCCCGCGAGGAGAACGGCGAGCAGGTGGACAAGTACGTCTCCGGAGAATTCCTCGTCAACGTCGTCTACTCCTGCCAGGTCGTCCTGACCAACCCGACCTCCACGAGGCAGAAGCTCGACCTCCTCCTCCAGATCCCCACGGGCGCAGTCCCGGTCCGCAACGGGTTCGCCACGCGCGGGCGCCACGTCGAGCTCGCCTCCTACAACACCGAGTCCCTCGAGTACGCCTTCTACTTCCCCGCCCCCGGCACGTTCCCCCACTTCCCCGTCCACGTCGCCCGCGACGAGCAGCTCGTGGCGAGCGCCGAGCCTGTCCGGCTCAAGGTCGTCCGCGAACCCAGCCAGGTCGACCGGACCTCGTGGGCCTGGGTCAGCCAGCACGGAAGCGCGGAGGACGTGCTGAAGTGGCTGGACGGCCAGAACGCGGACCGGGTCGAGCTCGGGCTCATCGCGTGGCGGATGAAGGACCGCGGGTTCTACGAGAAATGCCTCGCGCTGCTCGCGCGCCGGCACATCTGGCACCCGGTGCTCTGGTCGTACGCGATCCACCACAACGACCTGCCCCACCTCCGCGAGTTCCTGCTGCACCAGGACCGGGTCCTCGACCAGTGCGGGCTGTGGCTGAAGAGCACGCCGGTGACGATCGACCCCGTCGCGCGCCGGAGGTTCCAGCACCTCGAGTACGCCCCGCTGGTGAACGCGCGGTCGCAGAAACTCGGGGCGCGGCGCACGATCCTGAACAACCGGTTCGCGGAGCAGCACCAGCGGCTGATGACGCTGCTGCGCTACCGGGCGGCGCTTTCGGACGCGGACCGGCTGCAGGTGACGTACGCGCTGCTCCTCCAGGACCGCGTGGACGAGGCGCTCGCGGTGTTTGCAGCGGTGGATCCCGGGCGCGTGTCGACGCGGCTCCAGGTCGACTACCTGAAGGTCTACGCCGACTTCTGCCGCGAGAAGCCGGCCGACGCCCGCGAGACCGCCCTGCGGTACAAGGACCACCCGGTCGACCGCTGGAGGAACCTCTTCCGGAACGCCCTCGCCCAGATCGACGAGATCACCGGTGCGGCCGTGAAGGTCGTGGACGACAGGGACCGGGACCAGCGGCAGGCGAACCTCGCCGCAACGGAGCCGGAATTCGAGTTCACAGTCGAGAAGAAGACGGTCGCCGTCACCGCCCGCAACCTGTCGTCCCTGTCCGTGAACTACTACCGCATGGACGTCGAGCTTCTCTTCTCGCGGCAGCCGTTCGTCCAGCAGCAGTCCGGCCAGTTCGCATTCATCCGCCCGAACCGGACGGACGAGATCCGCGTACCGGCCGGGAAGAACGCCCTGTCGTTCGAGCTCCCGGCGGAGTTCCACGGCGCGAACGTCATCGTCGAACTTGTCGGGGCCGGGAAGCGGCGCTCGCAGGCGGTCTATGCCCACGAGCTGTCGGTGGCGATCGCCGAGAACTACGGCCAGCTTCGCGTCTCGCGGCAGGGGGACGGAACGCCGCTTCCGCGGACCTACGTCAAGGTGTACGCGCGCATGAACGGGGGGGAGGTGAAGTTCTACAAGGACGGCTGCACCGACCTCCGCGGCGCGTTCGACTACACGAGCCTGAACACGAACGAGCTGGACCACGTCGAACGGTTCGCGCTGCTGGTCCTGAGCGAAGCGAACGGCGCGGTGATCCGGGAGGCGGGGGTGCCGAAGCGGTAGGGTTGGTGGTTGGTAGTTGGTGGTTGGTGGACGGTGACGGGTCTTAGCGACTGGGCGCTTTCAGAATCGGGAGGACTCCGCATGTCGCCCCTGCTGGTTACCGTGCTCGTCGCCGCGGGCGTGCTCGTGCTGCTCCTGGTCGCGGCGGCCGTGTACATCGTCCGCGCCGCCCGGTCGGCGCAGGCGCGGCTCGGGGCGATCCTGCGCGGAGAACGCGTGCTCAAGATGGCCGGGGGCGCGAACTACTCCGGCAAGGAGGGCGACGCCGCGCGCCTCCGCGGCAACGGGATCCTCGTCCTCTCGCCGACCCGCATCCTCTTCACCATGTGGGCCCCCAAGGTCACGCTTGAGCTCCCGCTGTCGCACGTCGTCGGGGCGCGGGTCGAAGGCGTGTTCCTCGGGCGGGCCGCGAAGACCCTGGTGGTCACCTACCGGAACAAGGCCGGCGCCGAGGAGTCCTGCGGCTGGGTCGTGCCGGACGCGGACGGCTGGGCGAAGGCCGTCGAGGAGAACCGCGGGAAGCAGGCCTGAGGAAGCCCGCCGGCTCAGAACTTCACGTCCACCAGCTTGTGCCCGTCGAACTTGTACCCCTTCGCAACGCCGAACCACGACTTCCCTTCACGACGCCGCCACTCGATCGTGTACATCCCCGCGGGGACGTGGATCACCGCCGGCTCTTCCCAGTCGTAGCGGCCGAGCGCGGCGGCCGAGAAGCGCACGGCCTCGACGCCGGTCGCCTCGTTCACCAGGCGCACTTCGTCCTCCATCTCGTGCTTCGTCTCGCTGGCGATGAAGCGGAACCCGACGTTGAGGGCGACCTCGACCGTCTGTTTCGGTTCGACCGGGATGCCCCACTGGAGGGGGGAGAGCCAGCTGCCGTCCGCCTTGAGCGCGTTGGCCTCGATTCCGTCGGTGCCGAAGTTGTTGGAGCCGCGGGTGCCGGAGAGGAAGACGTAGTACTCGCCGGACATGACCTCCTGTTTCGGGTTGTCGAGGAGCGGCGCGATGACGTCGCAGGCCATGGGGAACCGCGCGACGCGGAGGCGCCACGGGCGGCCCTGGTCCTCGGCGCCGGGCCGGGCGGCGAGGAAGTCCGCGAGCTCCTTCGCCGAGGCGACGGCCGCGTCGTCCGCGCGCACGACGAGGTCGCCGCGCTCGAGGCCCGCCTTCGCCGCGGCGGTATCGGGCTCGACTTCGAGGATGCGCGCGCCGCGGCCGTGGAAGTCCGCGAAGGTGAACCCGGGCTTGTCCCCGCGGGCGACCTCCTTCACCTCGTCCGCCCGCCGCGCGATCAGCACCGCCGCGACCGGCACCTCGCCCTCCTTCACCCCGACGATCGCGATCTCCGCAGGCCCGCCCTTCCCCACGATCTCGTCCCGGCCGACCTCGGGCGCCTTCACGACGACCGCCTTGTTCACCTTCTCGAACGCCCCTTCGAGCTCCTTTGAGTTCTTCGCGTCGAGGTACTTCCCTTTCCCCGCCTCGGCGATCGCCGCGATCGCCTTCGCCTCGGCCTCCGCCAGGTCGAACCCGATCACGACGAAATCGAGCTTGATCCCCATCGCCTGGAGCGCCGCGGCCGCGGCCTTCGGGTCGCCGCCGCACGTCTCGAGACCGTCCGTGACGAAGACGAGCGACTTCTCGCGTTCCGTCCCCAGCGCCTTCAGGACTTCGCCGGCTTTCGTGAGCGAGGCCGCGATCGGCGTGCGGCCCTTCCCCTGCAGCGCCTTCACCTTCGCCGCCAGCAGCGCCTTGTCCGTCGCCACGACCGGCACGAGGACTTCGATGTCCGAGCACGTCCCCGGGTCCATCGCCAGCACGCGGTGCCCGTAGGCCATCAGCCCCACGTTCAGGTCCGCCGGCAGCTTCTCGATCAGCCCCGCCAGCACCCGCTTCGCCGCCTCCAGCTTCACCTCTCCCTCCGTCGTCTGCCCCATCATGCTTCCCGAGCAGTCGGCGACGATCAGGAGATCGCGCTTTCCGGTCGGCTGGCCGGAATCCTGGGCGAGCGCGGGAAGGGCGAGGACGGCCAGAAGGGCGAGCGTGGCGGTGCGGGTCATGGGACCTCCGGGAATGAAGTGGGCGGAGTTTAGGCGCGGAGGCGCGGCCGGACAAGCGGGGCTACGGAGTGAGACGAAGCGCGTGACGAACGGCCGGCTCACGAAGGTCGTAAGGGCGCTCGTCGGGAAGAAGCGCCGTCGCCTCCCCAGGTCGCCCCGCGGCGACCAGGTCGCGGATCCGGTGTGCGAGGGAGGTCATATCGGAGATGGCCCGGATCCACTCGCCCGCGTAACGGCGAGCGGCCTCGCCGTCGAGCCCGACCTGGAGGGAGCGCCACGGAAGCGCAGTGCCCTGGAGGTCGCGCTCGGGATCCCACTGGACGCGCACCGGACGCCGCGCCAGCTCCGCGCGCCACTCCGTCCAGGGAGAAGCCGGCGCCGAATCGGCCGTCGCGCGCCGCCGGTCCGGCGATCTCAGGCTTGAACGCCTGGTACACCGTGATCGTGTCCGCGTCGAACATCGCGCGGACTTCCGTCTGCGGACGCGGAAGCGGCAACCCCGGCATCGCGGACCATGCTACCCGGACCGCAGCTCAGGGCTTCTCGTTCGAGACCCGGTACGGGATCGCCGGGAGCACTCCCACGCCGAGCTTGCGCTTCTGGGGGGGCGGCTTGCCCTCCTCCGCCTTGGGGCCCCACGCGTATTCGACGCCGATGATGAGGTTGCCCTCGGCCGAGGCGGGCGGGGCATCGGCGGCGGCCTTGATCTCGAACTCGTACCCGTCCCTGGTGGGCGCCGTCCGCACGAGCGAGATCCCCGGCGGGGCGTTCCGCAGGGCGAAGGAGAGGTCCTCGTTGCGCTGCCGCGCGGCGGTGCGGACGCGGACGACGACGCTTCCCCCCCTCGGGATGCGCAGGGGAAGCGGCGTGGAGATTTCGGGGGGCGCGACGCGCTGGGGGCCGCTGAGGAGGATGGAGAGGAGTTCGCGGCCTGGGACGAGGTGTCTCCAGAGGAACGCCTGCATGAGGTCGTCGCAGGGCGTGGCGGTGCGGGTGAGGAGGTCCTTGCCGGCGCGGGCGGTGCCCTCGAGGCGCAGCGGCGTGGCGCCGGCGGGGGCCTGGAGGGGCGGCGTCAGCGTGAAGGTCACGGAGTCGCGCCCGGCGGGGACGACGGCGCCCTGGAGGGCGAAGCCGGCGGGGGCGTTCCTCAGAGAGAGGGTGACGGGTCCGTCGAACCCGTCGATCCGCACGACGTGCACGGTCAGCGGCATCGCGATGCCGCCGCGGTTGTTCAGCGCCGAAGGCGTCACAGCGAGCCGGAAGTCGGGCCGCGGCGCGCTCAGCCGCAGCCGGTAGGCGTGCGACTCGCTGCCGGCCCGCTGCGCGTCCGCCAGCCGCAGCACGTACGTGCCGTCCCGCGGGAGCTTCGCCCGCAGGTACGGGTCCGCCTGGTGCGTCGACGTGCCCACGTCCGTCCGCAGCAGCTCCTCGCGGTGCTCGAAGTCGTCGTTCCACGCCAGCACCTTCCCGTCCGGCCCCGTCAGCCACAGGACCGCGTCCAGCGGCGAGTGCAGCCGCCGCGCGATCACCTCCGCCACGACCTCGGCACCCGCCCGCCCCTCGAACCGCACGAAATCCTCGTCCCCCGGCGCCTCGATGCGCCCGTTCACCGTCACCGGCAGCTTCACGGCCTGCGCCGTCGCCGCCGAGCTGTTCTGCTCCGACTCCACGCATTCGGGCAGGGTGTCCACGGCGTAGAGGACCGGGTTCGACGCCCAGTCGCCGCTCCGCAGCACCGCCTGCCGGATCGCGCCGCCCTCTTCACCCGTATCGAGCGTGACCTGGTCGGACGGGAGGTTCCATCCGCGGGCGGTCGCGGTCGCCGGCTCGCCGAGGCGCCCGCCGAGCGGGAAGATGTCCGTCACGAACGGCTGCTCGTCCACAAGGATGCGGTAGACGAAGTCGGCGCGGCCGCGCCAGAGGGCGTCGTGGATCTCGACGTCGTAGTCGCCGTCCGCGGGGACGCGGAAGAGGAGAACGGGGTCGGGGTCGAAGCGCCAGTCGTCGGCGAAGGCGACTTCGCGGCCCGCGGAGTCGTAGACGGCGATGGAGGCCTGGAACCAGCCCGGCACGGCGTCGGCGAGGAACGGGACGAGCCGGCGGGCCTGGGTGCGGAAGACCAGCGACTGGCCCTTGCGGGCGGCGAAGCGGAAGCGGTCGGCGTCGCCGGGGCGGATCTGCCCGTTGATGGTCGCGGGGAGCTCGACGCGGTCGGAGATGCGGGCGTCGGCGTCGCCGGGGCGGCTCTCGAGCACCTCGGGGCGGCCGCCGACCTGGAAGACGAGCGGGTTGGAGAGGCCGAGCTGCGCGAGCAGGCGGATCTCGCGGTCGCCGGGGAGGGCGTCCGGGGCGATGGTGATCTCGATGAGCACGGTCTCGCTGAGCTGCTGGTTGATCTGCCGGCGCGTGTCGCGCATGAGCAGCTCGCTCACTATGAAGTTCTCATCGAGCGGCGTCAGGTTCTCGAGGTTGTTGAGGAGCGGGTGGTCCTGCAGGATCGAGTCCGCCGGCTTCTGCGCCGGCGGCGCGTCCGGGTTCTTCCGCCGCTCCCTCGCCGCGTTCAGGCGGCGCACGACCTCCTGGCGCTCCTCTCCGTTCAGGTTGATCAGGCGGCCCAGCGGCCGGACGACCGCGGCCTGCATCCCTTCCCCCGAAACGACGACGTCCTTCGGGCCGTTCAGCCGCATCCCGCCGACCAGCGCCTGCACGACCGTCCCGCGCTGCCCGCCCGCCGGGTAGCAGTACGACAGCTCCGGCTCCACCGACTCCTGCGCCGCCGCGGGCAGGGCCGCCGCCAGGACCCACGCCGCAAGCCTCAGCCTCTTCATCACAGGATCTCCTTCAGCCGCCCGCCGCTGTCCGCCCCCTCCTCCTTCTCCGGCAGGATGCGCGTGTCGATGCCGCGCGGGTTCGGGAGCTTCGCCTCGGGGTCGATCCCGAGGCGCTCGTAGACCGCCGCGATCAGGTCCCGCGGGTAGACCGGCCGGTCCTTGACCTCCAGCCCGTCGCGCGTCGGCTCCCCCACGACCTGCCCGCCGCGGAACCCGCCGCCCGCGAGCAGCGCCGAGTAGCAGGCCCCGTGGTGCCCGCGACCGCCGTTCCAGGGCGCTTCCCACTGCACCTTCGGCGTCCGCCCGAACTCGCCGCCCCACCAGACCACCGTCGTCTCCAGCAGCCCGCGCTCGTGCAGGTCCGACAGAAGCGCCGCCATCGCCTTGTCCATCTCGGGGAGCTTGCGGTTCATGGTCTCGAAGTGCTGCTTGTGCGTGTCCCATCCCGGGTAGTTGATGGTCACGTACGGCACGCCCTCCTCGACGAGCCGGCGCGCCATGAGGCAGGACTGCCCGAACGTGTTGCGCCCGTAGCGGTCGCGCATCTCGGCCTTCTCCTGGCCCAGGTCGAACAGCTTCCGCACGTCGCCGAACATCATCTCGTACGCCTTCTTCCCCGCCGCGTCGAACTGCGCCAGCGCGGGTTCGCCGGGGACGGCGTTGCCGAGCGTGTCGAGCGCCATCAGGAGCTTTCGCCGCGACACCTGCCGCTCGTCGGTGATCCCCTGCGCCACGATCCCGTCCACCTCGAACGGGTTCCGGTTCGGGTCGCCGCCGGTGGCGAAGGGCTTGTAGCGCTGGCCGAGGAAGCCGGACTCGGAGAAACGCCCCTGGAGCGTGGTGAGGACGACGTACGGGGGGATGCTGCCCTTGTAGCCGGCGTCGTAGCCCTTGAAGAGGGAGACGACGGCGCCCGCGGACGGAAAGACAAGGCGCCCGGTCTTGCGGCCGGTCTGCGCAATGTAGGACGCGGTCTCGTGCGAGTTGACGCCGTGCGTCATCGAGCGGACGAGCGAGTACTTGTCGGCCTGCTTCGCGAGCTCGGGGAGGAGCTGGCAGATCCGCATCCCCTTGACGTTCGTCTCGACGGGCTTGTCGAGCGGGCCGCAGGTGTCGCGGCCGGCCTCCGGCTTCGGGTCGAACGTGTCGATGTGGCACGGCCCGCCCCACATCCAGATCTGGATGACGGACTTCGCGAGCTTGCGGCCCGGCGGGTTCTCCGCCGCCAGCCAGCGCCACGGGTCCATCGCAAGCCCCGCGGTCCCCGCCAGCCCGAGCTTCAGCACGTCGCGGCGGCTCAGCCCCTTCGGCGTCCCGTCCATGTCCGTCTCCCTCAATGCCGGAACAGGAATTCCTTCGTGTTCACCAGCGCCCAGGCCAGGTCCTCGGCCGACTGCTTCCCCGACAGCCCGCTCGTCTTCCCGTACTCCCGCACGTCCGCGATCTCCTTCTCCGTCGGATACCGCGACAGGATCAGCAGGTACACCTCGCGGATGTACGTCACCGAGTCCCCGCGCGCCGCCTGCCCGATCGCCCGCAGCCGCGCGCTGCCCCTCAGCCGCTCCTGCATCGCGGAGGAGTTGAGCAGGAATAGCCTCTGGGCGTCCGTGCAGTCGTTGTTGCGTTCGGAGAAGAGGCCGGTGTCGCGGGCGGGGCGCCCGAACATCTCGAGGAAGGAGCTGGTGATGCTGCCGTCGGGCAGGAGGACGGTCGGGTGGCTGTCCGGGATGAACGTGTAGGGCTCCGGGATGGGGCTCGAGTACTCCTCGCGGTCGCCGGTGATGGCGGCGATCGCGTCGGCGAGCACCTCGGCGTCGAGGCGCCGCACGGCGGAGTGGGCGAAGAGGGACGCCGCGGCGGGATCGTCGCCGGCCGGGGTCGACGAAGCCTGGTAGGTGCGCGAGTTCAGGATCGCGCGGTAGACCTGCTTCAGGTCCCACTTCGAGCGCACGAGCTCCGCTTCCAGCGCCTCCAGCAGCCCGGTGACCGAAGGCGGGTTGTCTTCCCGGATGTCGTCCGGCTCGTGGACGACGCCGCGTCCCATGAGCCAGGCCCAGATGCGGTTCACGACGGCCCGCGCGAACCAGGGGTTGTCGGCGCGGATGAGCCAGGCGGCGAACACGAGCCGCGGGTCGTCCTCGGGCTCGAGTTTCACGACGGTCCCGTCCGGGAGCATCGCCTCGACCGCCGCGACGGGCGCGGGGTTGAGCTGCACGATCTCCTCCTTCCACTCGGACGTCGGCTTGAACGCCACCCGAGCGCAGAACGCCGCCAGCCCCGCCGCCCGCTCCTTCGGCATGCGGTCGAGCCTCGCGCCCATGAACGTCAGCGCCACGACCCCCGCGAGGTCCGACGGCGCCCTCCCCTGCACCGCACGCCAGAAGTTCACGGGCGGCACGCGGAAGTTGCTCCCGCTCGACGTCAGCAGGTCGCGCGCGAACGCGTCGTACGGCCGGTTCTCGCGGATCGCGTCGTGCACCCAGCGGTGGTAGGCCTGCACCGCGTTCGGCCACAGGTTGATCGGGAACTCCGACTTCACCCGCAGCAGGTCGCACCACTTCATCGACCAGTAGTCCGCGAACTCGGGGCGGGCGAGAAGCGCCTCGATGAGCGTCGCGCGCTTCCCCGCCGTCCGGTCCTGCAGGAACGCCTTCACCTCCTCGGGCGTGGGGGGCTTGCCGATCACGTCGAGGTAGACGCGGCGGACGAAGGTGGCGTCGGTGCACGGCGGCGCCTGGGACATCTTGTGCTCGGCCAGGGCCGCGGCGACGGCTTCGTCCACGGTCGCCGCGGAAGCGGGAGTGAAGGCGGCGAGGAGGGCCAGGATCGCCAGCGGCTTGTGCATGCAGTCCTCCGGCAGGCCGCTGCTGAGTCGCGACCCGTCGTGCCGTGGCGGTGGGCCCCGGGGGGAACGCTCCTGGATCGCCCGGGAAGGGCAATGCGGGGCGACGACCCCTTCGGGACCTGTTACTAGAACACGCGGGGGGTCGGAAGTTGCGGGAATTCCGCAGGCCTTGCGGGCGTAAGATCTTGCGTCGAAGGGGAAACCCGGGAGATCCGAATGCGCCGCCGCCCGCTCCTTGCAGTCTTCGCCGCGATCGTGGCGGCCCTTCCGCGCCTCGCCGGCGCCGAGGAGGCCCCGAAGAAGGACCCGCCGAAGAAGACCGAGGCGCAGACTGCGAAGGACGTCGCCGAGGCGATCCGGCTGGCGCCGGCGTGGCTCTGGGCCGACGCGAAGTCGCGCGCCGAAGTCCGGAAGGCGCTCGAAGCGCGCGAGGTTCTCGACCGGCCGCTGTCCCGGGCGCAGGCGAAGGCCCTGCTCGACCAGCTCGCCAACGGCAATCCGTTCCTGACCGACCGCACCAATTCCGGCGTGCTCGACATCCCGACCGGCAAGGACCGCGAGACGACCAAGGCGAACTTCCAGCTCCCCCCGGGCTACAAGCCCGGAAAGGACAAGCCGCCCGGGCTCGTCATCGCCCTTCACGGAGGTCCCCAGCCGGACTACAAGAGCGCGATCCGCATCGCGGCGGAGGAGTACACGTATTGGACGGGCCCCGCGGCGAAGCAGAAGTTCATCCTCTGCTCGCCGGGCTGGACCGGGGACCCGACGCACGTCGTGATGGAGACGCTGGAGACGGCAGCGAAGCGGTGGAGCATCGACCGGTCGCGCGTCTACATGGTCGGGCACTCGGCGGGCGGGGTCGCCTCGTTCATGGTCGGGCCTCCGAACGCAGACCGCTTCGCCGGAATCGCGCCCTTCGTGTGCGGCATGGAGCATGGGGACCGGCTGAAGAACGCCTGGAATTTCGGCGTGTACCACGTGCTGGGGAAGAAGGACAATGCGTTCTTCCTCGAGACCGGCCGGAAGAACAGCGAGAAGCTGCGGGAAGCAGGGGGGCCCGTCGAGATCGTCGAGAAGGACGGCGGGCACGACGTGTTCCCCGACGAGTGCGACAAGTCCCTCGCCTGGCTGGCGGCGCGGCCGCGGAATTTCTGGTCGAAGGACGTGCGCTGGACTCGGGACGACGCGCGGACCTCGGGCGGGTTCCTCTGGGTGGATCCGGAAGCCAAGGGGGCTCCGGGGACGTTCACGGCGAGGGTCGAGGGAAACACGATCACCTTCACCGGGGCGCGGCCGGCCGGGATCGTGCTCTCCGATGCCCTCGTGGACCTGGACAAGCCCGTGGTCGTGAAGCTGGGAGCGGACACGCTGTTTGAAGGCGAGGTGAAGCGTACGCTCCGGGTTGCGCTGGAGTGGGTCGAAGCGCGTGGGGATTTTTCGGCCGTACCGGTGGCGAAAATCGCCCTGCCGTAGGCCGGTTGCCTCTCCGGCCTGCGGCACGCCATTCGCACCCTGTCAAGGCGACGGGACTCTGTCCCGGGCGCCCGCCACGGCGCCAAAGGAGGACCTATGACTCTGGACCTTTCGAAGGACGATCTCGCACTGCTCAAGGGGATACTGGAGAAGGAAGTCGGGGTGATCCGGGTCGAGATCCATCACTGCCGCACGAACGATTACAAGGACTTCCTCAGGAAGACGGAGCAGCAGCTGAACTCGCTCCAGGATCGCGTCAAGGCGGCCCTGGGCTAGTGACGGATCCTCGGGGTCTCCTTCCTCCGAATCTTGCGCCGACCCGCGGCGCCCGATAGCGTCGCGCCCCTTGGCAACCGCCCAACCAACCCGCTCGGCCGGCCTCCCGGCGAGCATCCAAGGGAGCCTCTCATGATCCGGACGTCACTCTTCGCCCTCGCGGCCGCGCTGCTGATCCTCACGGGTTGCGGAAAGTCGGAAAGCTCCGGCGGATCGGGCGGAACCAGCGGGGGAGGCGGAGGCGGGTCGAGCGCGCCCAACCCGACGGACTCCCTCTACGCGCAGAGCAACAGCGCGGACAACCTGAAGGGGCTGCTCGACACGATCATGAAGGCGTCGGAGTCGGGGGACGCGAAGAAGGCCGCCGCGCTGATCCGCGGGATCCTTCCGGACAAGGCTTCCCTGATGAAAGCCCTCCGGGACGATGCCCCGGCGGCCTTCGTGGACGAGTGCGTGAAGCAGAACCAGTCGATTCCCGCGGAGGACGAGAAGGTTGCGGGCCTGTTCAAGAGGGGCGGCGAGGACAGGACGGAGGTTCAGGCCCACGGGGCGACGACCGAGGAGATCGCGAAATACGAGGACGGTTCGGTGCCGTTCAAGGAGTTCCCGGGCGGGACGAGGAAGCTCGCGGAGCAGGTGCTGCGGGCGGGCGTCACGTTTTACGAGGTGGAGTTCTGCGCGCCGGGCTCCGACTCGGGGATGAAGTTCCACATGTTCTACTGGGACGGGTCGGCCTGGAAGATGCTCGGCCCGGCCTGGCGCGCGCTGAAGTAGCCGCCCCGACGGTGCGCCGCGGACGCCGCCGCCCGCCGCTTCCGCCGCCCTGGCTCGTCCGGGGATGCGGCGAGCTGTACCGTGCGTGCGTGGAGGCGGCGGGCGAGCCGGACAAGGTGCTGGCGCGGGCCTTCCGGGAGGACGGGCGGCTCGGCGGGGAGCACCGGGGGTTCGTGGCGGACACGGTACAGGGGATGCTGAGGGCGCGCGGGCTGATCGAGGCAGCCCTGCGGCACGTCGGAGGGGCGCAGGAGCAGCATGCGGCGCTCGTGTACCTCAGGGCCCGGCGCGGGATTCCCGCAGGTCCGCGCGACGCGGAGCTCGGCCGGGCGATCGCGGCGGCTGAGAAGGAGACGCACCGGATCGACGGCTTCTTCCCCGACTGGCTGCGGCGCGCCCTGCCCGGGGGCGACGCGCTGCTCCGCGCCATGGCCGCCCCGCCGCCCGTGACCCTCCGCGCGAACCTGCTCCGGGTCTCCTGCCGCGACCTCGCCGACTGGCTGGCCCACGAGGGGATCGCCGCGGAACCGACCCGGTTCTCGCCCTGGGGCCTGACGCTCGAGTCCCGCGCGAACGTCTTCCGGACGGAGGCGTTCCGCGAAGGGGCGTTCGAGATGCAGGACGAGGGGAGCCAGCTCGTGGCGCTGCTCTGCGGCGCGCGGCCGGGGCAGGTCGTCGTCGACGGTTGCGCGGGCGCCGGCGGCAAGACGCTGGCCCTGGCGGCTGCGATGCGCGGAGACGGGACGCTCGTCGCGCTCGACACCGCGCGGTTCCGGCTGGAGGAACTGCGCAAGCGGGCCGAGAGGGCCGGAGTCCGGAACCTGGAGATCCACGAGGCGGAGCCCCTGATCCTCTCCCGGTTCCGCGGCCGGGCGGACGTGGTGCTGGCCGACGCGCCCTGCTCCGGGACGGGAGTCCTGCGCCGGAACCCGGACATCGCCTGGAAGCTGGAGGAGCGCGCCGTCGCGAGGCTCGTTGACGAGCAGGCGCGCATCCTGGACCTCGACGCCCCGCTGGTCCGGCCCGGCGGCCGGCTGGTCTACGCGGTGTGCTCGCTGATTCCCGCCGAGGGCCGCTCGCAGGCAGAGCGCTTCCTGCGCGACCACCCGGAGTTCCGCCGAGCCGACGCCGGGCGCATCCTGAAGTCCGCAGGCGTGGACGCCGGCGGGCTGGTGGCCGACGGGGACTTCCAGGTCGACCCCCTCCGGCACGGGATGGACGGGTTCTACGCCGCGGTCTTCGAGCGCGCGAGATCCGCGGAACGGCGCTGACGGCACCCGCGCAGCCGTACAATCCCGGCGCCCATTCACCCTCCAGGAGACACTCCCCATGCGCCCGCAGTTGAGCTTTCGCATCTTCCCGTCCGCGACGAAGAGCTTGCAGGAGGTGAAGGCATGAGAACCCCGCCTCGCGCTTTCCTGGCAGCCCTCGCGCTCGCCATCGCCCCGGCGGGCGCTTCCGCCGGCGACCCGCGTTCGCTCGACGACGTGCTGGAGCCGATCCGGGCGAAGCACAAGTTGCCTTCGCTGGCGGCGGTGGTCGTGACGGCGGACGGCCTCCAGGCCCAGGGCGCCGTCGGCTCGAGGCGCGCCGGCCGCGAAGAGCCCGTGACGACGGCGGACCTCTGGCACCTCGGCTCCTGCACGAAGGCGATGACGGCGACGCTCGTCGCGCGCCTCGTCGAGCAGGGGAAGCTCCGCTGGACGACCACGCTGGGCGAGGTCTTCCCGAAGCTCGAGGACCGGATGGATGAGGGCTGGCGGGCCGTGACGCTCGAGCAGCTGCTGGCCAACCGCGGGGGCGCCCCCGCGGCGCTCGACCGCGACGGCCTGTGGGGAGAGCTGCGGGCCCACAAAGGGACGCAGACGGAAGCGCGCCGGCTGCTGCTCGAAGGGGTCGTCGCCCATGCGCCGGAGTACGACCCCGGCACGAAGTACGTCTATTCCAACGCCGGTTTCGCGATCGCCGGGCACGTGGCGGAGGTCGTCACGGGGACCGCGTGGGAGGACCTCATGAAGCGCGAGGTCTTCGCGCCGCTCGGCATCGAAAGCGCGGGGTTTGGCGCGCCCGGCCGCGCGGCCGAGAAAGCCGACCAGCCCCGCGGCCACACCTCCAAAGGCGACCCCGTCGAGCCGGGCCCCGGCTCGGACAATCCCGTCGCCATCGGCCCCGCCGGCATCGTGCACATGTCCCTGCCGGAATGGGGGAAGTTCGTGGCGGCGCATCTGGAAGGCGGGGCGGACGGCGGGGGCGAACGGCGGGGGCGTAAAGCGGGGGCGGAAGGGCCATTCCTGGGCGAGGAGTCGTGGAAGAAGCTCCACACGCCTCCGGGAGACAACTATGCGATGGGCTGGGCGACCGGGACGCGGCCTTGGGCGAAGGGCGGGAAGGACGGCGACACGGGGCGGGTGCTGACGCACAACGGGTCGAACACGATGTGGTTCTGCGTGACGTGGCTGGCGCCGGAGAAGGGGTTTGCGGTGCTGGTGGCGACGAATGCCGGCGGCGACGCGGGCGGGAAGGGGACGGACGAGGCGGCGGGGGCGGCGATCAAGTCCTGGAGCGAAAAGTGATCCGGATCAGGAGGCTCGGTCGGGCGGACGCGGCGGAATACCGCGCGATCCGCCTCCGGATGCTCCGCGAGCATCCGGACGCGTTCCTCGAGTCGCACGCCGAGGGGGCGCGCAAGGGGACCGCGGTGTATGCCGAGCGGCTCGCGGCAAGCCCGGTGCTGGGGGCGTTCGTGGACGGGGAGCTTGCGGGTACGGTGGGGTACTTCCGCGAGACCTCTGCCAAGGCGCGCCACAAGGTGACGATCTGGGGGGTCTACGTCGCGCCAGGGCACCGCGGCCTCGGCCTCGCGCGGCGGCTCATGGAGGAGGCGATCCGCCGGCTGCGCGCGACCCGCGGGGTCGAGCAGGTGCGCCTCGACGTCGGCACCTGGAACCGCCCCGCGCGCGCCGTCTACCGCGCCGTCGGATTCCGGTCGTTCGGCGTCGAGCGCCGCGCGATGAAGGTCGGGCGCAGGACGGTCGACGAGGAGCTCATGGTCCTGTTCCTCAAGCCGGTCCCCCGCGCGTAGACTCCCGGCGATGTTCTCCCCTGCCGACCTCGCGTTCGTGCGCTCGCACTTCCCGGCCCTCGACACGCCGTGGGCGCTCCTGGACAACGCGGGGGGCAGCGTGCCGCTGCGAGGGGCGATCGAGCGGGTCGCGGATTACATGTCGCGGTGCTGCGTGCAGCACGGGGGGACGTACGCGCAGTCCGCGGAGGCCATGCGGCTGTTCCACGAGGGGCACGCCGCCGCGGCGCGGCTCGTGGGCGCGGACGAGAACGAGATGTTCCTGGGCCCGTCGAGCACGGCGTGCCTGCGGCTCCTCGCCCGCGCGCTCCGCCCGATGTTCCGCCCGGGAGACGAAGTCGTCGTGACGGACCTCGACCACGAGTCGAACATCGGCCCGTGGCGCGAGCTCGCCGAGGACGGCGTCGTCGTGCGCGAGTGGGCCATGGACCGCGGCCTCGCCGAGCTCACCCCCGCCGGTCTCGACGCCGTCCTCTCGCCGCGCACGCGCCTCGTCGCCTTCACCCACGTCTCCAACATCGTCGGCACCGTCCACGACGCGGCGGCGCTCGTGAAGCGCATCCACGCCGCCGGCGCCCTCGCCTGCGTCGACGGCGTCGCCTTCGCCCCGCACCGCAGGGTCGACGTCCGCGCGATCGGCGCCGACTTCTACGCCGTGTCGCTCTACAAGCTCTTCGGGCCTCACCTCGGGATGGTGTACGGGAAGCGCGACCTGCTGCAGCGCGCGCGGTCGCAGAACCACGCCTTCATCCCGGCCGACGCGGTGCCGTACAAGTTCGAGCCCGGCAGCGTCCCGCACGAGCTCGTGGCGGCGCTTCCTGCGATCGGAGCCTATTTCGCGGAGCTGGAAGCGCGGTTCGGGGACGCATTCGCCGCCGTGGAGCGGCACGAGGCGGCGCTGGCGGCGCCGCTTCTCGACTTCCTCCGCTCCCGCCGCGGCGTGCGCGTGCTCGGGCGTCCGGGGGCGGACCGGGTGCCCACCGTCGCGTTCGCGGTCGAGGGGCGCGACGCCTTCTCGGTCCTGCCGGCGCTCGACGCGGCGCTCGTGGCGGTCAAGGCCGGCGACTTCTACGCGGCGCGCGCCGTGGACGCGCTCGGGCTCCGGGGCAGGAACGGGGTTGTGCGCGCGAGCTTCCTGCACTACAACACGCCGGACGAAACACGGCGGCTGATCGCCGCCCTCGACTCCACACTCTGAAAGGACGCCATGGCCACCGACCTGTTCAGCACGTACGCGCTCGGCCCGGTCACGCTCCGGAACCGCATCGTCATGTCCCCCATGACCCGCAACCGCTCGATCGGGAACGTGCCGGGACCGATCGTCGCGACCTACTACGAACAGCGCGCCTCCGCGGGCCTCATCGTCACGGAAGGCACCTCGCCCTCCCCCAACGGCCTGGGGTATGCGCGCATCCCGGGGATCTACTCCGCGGCGCAGGTCGCGGGCTGGAAGGCCGCCACCGCCGCGGTGCACGCGAAGGGCGGGCACATCTTCCTCCAGGTCATGCACACCGGGCGCATCGGCCACCCCGCCAACCTGCCCCCGGGCGCCGAGCTCCTCGGCCCCTCGGCCGTCGCCGCCGCGGGCAAGATGTACACGGACTCCCAGGGCATGCAGCCGCACCCGGCCCCGCGCGAGATGACCGAGGCCGACATCCGCAAGGCGGTGGACGAGTTCGTGCAGGGCGCGAAGAACGCCCGCGAGGCGGGCTTCGACGGCGTCGAGCTCCACTCCGCCAACGGCTACCTCCTCGAGCAGTTCCTCAACCCCGGCTCGAACCGCCGGACGGACGGCTACGGCGGGTCGATCGAGAAGCGCTGCCGGTTCGTCCTCGAGGTGGCGGCGGCGTGCGCGATGGCGATCGGGAAGGACCGCGTGGGGATCCGGCTCTCGCCCTACGGCGTGTTCAACGACATCGCCCCCTTCCCCGAGGTCGAGCCGCAGTACGAGTACCTGGCGAGGCAGCTGGGAGCCCTCGGGCTCGTCTACCTGCACATCGTCGACCACTCCTCGATGGGCGCCCCGAAGCCGGCGGAATCGACGGTCACGAAGATGCGCGCGGCGTTCGGGGGCACGATCGTGCTGAGCGGCGGCTACGACCTCGCGCGCGCCAACGCCGACCTCGCGTCGGGACGTGGGCACCTCGTCGCTTTCGGCAGGCCCTTCATCTCCAACCCGGACCTGCCGGCCCGCCTGAAGGCCGGCGCCACGCTTGCCCCGGCGGACATGAACACGTTCTACACGCCGGGCGAGAAGGGCTACACCGACTACCCTGCGTTGAAATGACCCGCCGTGGAGGGGACCCGGCGGCGCGCCGGGCCTCCCTTCACGTCCGGAGCCGCTTTCCCAGGCGCCGTTCGACGCTCGCGACCTTCGACTGGAGGCGGCCGTCGTGCCCCTTGCGGGCGTCGATCTTGATCGCGCAGGAGATCCGGCCGCAGTCCTTCGACATGCGCTCGTAGCACTTCTTCACGACGCGCATCACCTCGTCCCACGAGCCTTCCAGCACCGTTCCCATGGGATTGAGCCGGTAGGCGACTCCCGAGCGGTCGATGATCTCGAGGCTCCGGGCGACGTACTTGCTGACGGACTCGCCCTTCCCGAGCGGCGACATCGAGAACTCCAGCAGGACGGACATCGGTGATCCTCCCTGTTACTCGGGACCGAGCGCCCTCAGGATCTGCTCGACTTCCCCGTTGTTCAGCAGTTTGCCGTTTCCGGCCCCGCGCGCCCATTCCCGGAGCGCCTTCTTCGCCTCGGGCGTCGTCGCCCCCGAGACGAGCGCCCGCGTCGTCTCGTCGCGCATCTTCATGAAGGTCGTCCCGTCCACGTGCCCGTTGCGCAGCGCGTCGTTGATCTTCTCCAGCGACTGCGTCCCCCACTCCGCGCCGCCGCGTCCCGGAACCGCCGCCAGCGCCTCGCGCACCTGCGACGTCTTCACCTTGCGGAACGCCGCCCCCGGCCCCTTCTCCAGCGCCTCGAAGTACGCGGCGGCGTCGGCAACCAGGGCCTCCTTCGTGAAGCGCTTGGCGCTCCCCGGGGGCGTCAGGGCGTCGAGCATCGCCTCGGCCTCCCGGACGGTGATCTGGCGGGACTCGACCTTCTTGAAGATCTCCATGCCCTTCTGGAGCCGCGGCGGCACCTCGACGTTGACGAGGCCTTTGTACTGGTCCACCCGGGTCATGATGATGTTGTCCCACTGCTTCGTGGTCTGGCGCATCCCCTCCCCCGCGTGGCGCGCCGCCTCGACCGGGTCGCCTTTCGCGATCGCGTGCTGCGCCTTCTCGAACCACTCGTCGCCCTTCCAGCGGATGGTGTCCCGGACGTCCTCCAGGCGGGTCATCGTGGGAGTGATCTTCTTGTTGAGAAAGTCGTCGAGGCCGACCTCGCCGGGGTTGTAGGCCTCGGGGTGGAAGCGGTCGGTGACGGCCTGGTCGTTCTTGCGGAGGAAGTCGCGCATTTCCTCGGGGGTGCCGGGCGTGTTGGTGTGCTTCGCGTTCTTCCAGTACGCCTCGGCGTAGACGGGCTCGGTGATGGAGTGGTCGATCATGATGGCCTTGCCGTTGGCGTCCCGGATGGGGACGAAGTTGCCGTTCGCGTCGGTCTTCCCGAGGACGTAGGTGACGTCGCGGTCGCGGCCGCAGGTGACCTTCGAGGGGTTCCCCTTCTTCCCGGTGTTCGTGATCGTGAGGGGGGCGACGTCGTACTCGCCCGGCTTGAGGCCGTGCCGCTCGGCCAGCGACTTGACGCCGTCGTTGTCGCGGAGCTTGCGCGCGACGCCGGAATCCACCTGCTGGTACTGCTTCTCCAGGGCGTCGTTCACGCGCTTCCGCAGGTCGTTCGGGAACACGTCGTCGTGGATGACCGACTGCGCGGTCTTGTTGGACTGCCATTCCATCAGCAGCCTCTTGAACTCCTCCGGGTCGTCGGCCTTCCGCATCGCGTCCACGAGCTTCCGCGCTTCCTCGCGGTCCTTCGCGATCTTCGCGATGTAGTCCTTGCCGGCCTCCGAGTTCGCGAAGATCCGCCGCGAGTACTCGGCCTCGTTCTCCATCGCCTCCAGCGTCAGCTTCCGCTCCTTCGTCATGAACTCGGAAACGTTCTGAAGGCCGCGGCGGATGTCGTCGGTCTCCTTGCCGAGCGCCTTCGCCATGCGTTCGACGAGGTCGTCGGCCAGATGGCCGCCCTTCTCGGCGAGGGCCTCGAGCGCTTCGCGCCCCGCCTTCGTCTCCGCGAGCTTGCCGAGGATCTCCGGGCCGAACACGCCGAGCCCGGTGAGGACGTAGCCGAGCATGTCGAGCTTCTCGCCGGACAGCGTCTCGCCGGTCGCCAGGGCGATGAGGTCCATCGCGTCCCCGACGTAGGGGAGCGCGCTGGCGACGTCCTCGACCAGCTTCTGGTTCGCCTGGATCGCGGTGATCGCGGCCTCGGCGTCGTGCTGGAGGGCCTCGTCGAAGTGCCCGAGGGCCTCGCCGCGGGCGCGGAGGCCCTCGCGGATGAGGTCGGGATCGCCGCTCGAGAGGAGGCGGAGCCACCACGCGTCGGCGCCCTCGGCCATGCGGTCGCGCCAGGCCTGGAGCTCGGCCTCGTTCTTCGGCTTGTCGCCGCCGAATCCGATCGACTCCAGGAACCCCGGGATTCCCTCCGGGCCCTCGAGGGTCCGGCAGCGGCGGCGGAGCGACTCCTGGAAACGCTCGAACGCCTTCGTGTCGATTCCGCGGCGCCGGAGGAGGTCGAGCATGTCCTTGACCGCCTGTTCGTACTCCCTGGTGCCCGGTTTCGGGAGTTTCTTGCGCATCAGCTCGGCGGGGAGCCGGAAGGGCACCTTGATGCGCGGCCGGTTCGTGCAGTACCAGTCCTGCTGCCGGCGCCGGACGGCGAGCTGGCGCGACGCGGACGGCCTGGCGGGCGCGCCGGCGGACCAGGGACGCGGCGGGGCGGAAGCGGCGGCGGGCTGGTCGGGAGTCCCGGCATCCGCGTTCCGTGGAGCGGGAGCCCGGCGGGGGGCGACGACCTGGCTCGGGGAGGCGAAGAGGTCGACGGCGCCGAGCCCGGGGACGTCCACGATGCCCTGCTCGGGTTCGCCGAGCGGCGGTTCGGGGCCGTCCGGCTGGGCGGTGCAGGTCACGGGGGTGCTGGACTTCCGGATCGCCCCCTGGCCATCGGCCACCATCGTCTCGACGTTGGCGTTGCCGTACGGCAGGCGCACGGCGCCCTTCGCAACGCCGTCGCGGATCGGGAGCTTCTGCCACGGGCCGCCGTTGACGCGGACGCCGGCGAGCGCGGCGTCGGGGCCCGTGCGGATCGCCACCGGGGCGGTCCGCGTGTCGAACGACTGCCCGGCGGCCAGCCCCTCGACGGCGGCCTCGGGGAGCTTCGCGTCCACGTTCACGCGGGCGCCCTGCTCCGCGATGTTCCCCCCGCCGTCCACGGCGCGGACGTCCACGCGGTGCGCGCCGGGCTGGAGCAGACCCTTCACGTCGAATCCCTCCGCCCCCGGCTCGAGCTCGGTCCAGAGCCCGCCGTCCACGCGGGCCTCGACGCGCGCCACGCCGGAGTCGTCGCTGGCCCGGGCGCGCGCCCGGAGCGCCGTGCCGCTGAGAGTCGCGCCGTCCGTGATCCCCTCGAGCGCGATCGTGGGCTTCGCGTCGTCGCCCGGCACGGTCACGGTGATCATCGCGACGTTGTTCCCAGGATCGGGGTCGCCCGTCGCGCGATCGGGGTCGGCGATGATGCGAAGGGAGTGGGTGCCGGCGGCCGCCGTCCACGGAAAGGTCACGACCGTCGCGCCGCCGAGCGGCGGGCCTTCGACGACCTGCCGCGCGAGCTCCACGGGCGTTCCGCCGGGCAGCGCCCGGGCGAGCGCGACCTCCACCCGGTCCGCGCCGGCCGCCCCGAGGTTCCTCAGCGGGACCGACAGCGAAACGACCTCCCCCTTGCGCGCCGTCCCGCCCGCAGGCCCCGCGATCTCCCGGCTGGAGACGCTCCAGTCCGGACCCGCCAGGCTCAACCCCTCCGTCCCCAGCACGCGCTTCCGCGCCTCCTCCTCCGTCTTCCCCGCCGCCCACACGCGGCTCGACGTCAGCCGGGTGCGGACGTTGAAGTCGCTCGAGACGACGTAGTGCCCGCCGCGCAGGTGTTCCGACGCCAGCTCGAACGAGTTGTCGCCGGGCGTGCCGTCGTCGCCGAACCGGATGGCCGACGCGGGAATCGGGAACGCGTAGTTCCCTTCCGGAACGGTGTCCCGGAGCCTCCCGACGACGCGGCCGTTCATGACGACGTCGAGGTCGTGCTTCTCGTACGCATCGCGCGCCCAGGGCAGGCTGAAGCCCATCTCGAGCCATGCGTCCACGAGGTTCGTGCGCTCCCAGCCGCCTGCGGTGCGGAAGCCGGCGTAGTCCACCTGCCCGTCGAGGCCGACGTCCCCGTGCACGAAGTCCACCTCGCCGTCCCCGTCCGTGTCCATCCCCGTCCACCGGATGAACTCCTTCCGGTCGTCCAACGTCCACCGGTCCGGCCGCCCGTCCCCGTCCGTGTCCTGCGGCGATTCGCGGCGGCTCCAGTCCACGTAACCCGGGTCCAGCCACGCACCGGCGAGCGACCGCGCCCGCATCACCGCTTCCAGATCTCCGCCCGTCCCGGCCCCGCACACGAGGTCCACGCCGTGGATCTTCTCGCCGTCGGGAAGCGCGCACGTGAACTTGCGGGTCTCCGATTTGTCGAAAGCTCCGGCGCGGATCTCCGCCTCGGTTCCCGTGAATCCCTCGCCCAGCACGGGGCGGACGAGCACGTCCATCGCGCCGCCCGCGGGGAGCATCGCATGGTCCGCCGCCGGCTCCACCGCCACTCCCGGCCGGTCCGCGCCGATCTTCAGGTCCGTCAATCCGTCCCCGCGGTTCCACAGGCGGTACTTCTTCCCCAGCCCGTCCTTCTCCGCCCCCAGGTCCTGCCACTCCAGCTTCACCACGGGCAGCTTTACCGTCACTTCGACCTCGGCCTCGTCGCTGAAACCGCTCTCGGAGGAGATGCGGACGGGGAAGCGGTGAACCGGCGCCAGGACGTCCTGGGCCGAGATCCCGAGCAGGAAGTCCCGTTCCTCGCCCGGCTGGAGCGAGAAGGGGCGTCCTTCGGAACCTTCGCCGACGAACCCGACCAGGAGCCGGCTCTCGGCGGCAGGCTTGCCGCACTCGAGGCGCACGGTCATCGCCTTGTCCGAGTGGTTGCGTACGGAGATGCCGAGGCGCTGGTCGTAGTCGCGGGCGATCGTCGCGCCGTAGCGCCCGCGGCCGAACGCGAGGCCCTTGACCCGCGTGACCGTCCGGACGGCGGAGGGCTCCCCGTCACCGATCGCCTGGAATTCGTAGACCTGTCCGGGCTCGAGCCCCTCCAGGACGACGCGCCGGTCGCGCCCGCGTTCGCCGAGCACTTCCTTCCACGCCTCCGTGCCCTTCGGCCGGAACCGCGCCGCCGCTTTCCCCCAGCCGGCCGACCGCCAGCTCACGCGGACTTCGTTCCCCGAAACGACCGCGCCGTCGGCCGGCTGCAGGTCGAAGTACTCCGAGACGCGGAATCGCCGCTCCACCGTCGCGGACTCCCCCTTCGCGTCCACCGCCGTGACCGCGAGCACGTGCTCGCCCGCCCCGGCGGCCAGCCAAGGCACGTCCAGGTCGAACGGCGCCGAATGCGAAGAGGCGGCCGCGCGACCGTCGAGCGCCGCGGACACGGAAACGACGCGCGCACCCGTGTAGCTGACCGCGCGCACGCGGCAGCGACTCTCGGATTCCAGCGTCGCGCCCTCCCGCGGATCGTCCACGCGGAGCTGCACTCCCTTCTTCTCGCGCGGGCCCGTCGCCGACACCCAGAACGTCGTGCGGGTGACGATGCCGTCGGCGCTCTCCGCCCACGACTCGGCCGGGTAGGTGCCCTCCGCGGCATACGTGAAGGTCGCCCCGCCCGCGGGCAGGTCAAAGTCGGCCTTCCCGTCGCCGTCCGCGTCCACACGCACCGATTTCGGCGCCGCCGCTCCCTTCACTTCCGCTCGCGAGAACACGACCTTCAGCGGATCCGTCGCCTCCGCCACCCCGCCGACCCGCACCGCCGGAATCTCCCGGCCCTTCCCGTCCACCAGCACCCACGACGGCTCCGGGCTCCACCCGTTGTTCCCCCACTCCTCCATCTCCAGGCGATAGCGCGTCGGCCCCGCCGCTTCGAAATCCCACTTCGGCCACCCCGCTCCCGTCCCGCCTTCCCACACCATCTTCCCCGTCCGGTCGTCGAACAGCCGCGCCCAGATCTCCGTCGCCGCGCCGAGGCGCACGGAAAATCGTCCCTTCTCGGCGATGTCGAAGACGAAGCGGTCGCGGTCGCCGACCTGGTCCATGAAGAACGAGCGGGCCTCGCCGGGCTTGATCAGGCGCACGGGATCGGTGTTGAGGGGTTCGCGCTCGGCGGGCTCGGCGCGGTCGAAGCGCGTGCGGAGGGCGTAGTCGCCGGAGTGGGCGCCGTTGTTGCCCCACTCCTGGACGTGGACGAAGCACGTTCCGACGGGGATGTTGGCGGTCCAGGTTCCCTCCTGTCCGTCGCCTACGCCGCCCTCGTTGAGGATCTGCCCGGTCGGGCCCAGGAGGCGCACCCAGAGTTCCGTGGGCGCGGAGCCCTGGACGGTGAGGCGTCCGGGGCCGGGGGTGGTCAGGCGCCAGAAGTCCTGGTCACCGACGGGCGACATGCTGCCGCGGAGAATGTCCCCCGGGTCGGCATCGGAGGCGTCGCGGAGCGACTCGTTCCGCTGGAGGGCCTCGGTCTCGTCACACGGAACCCAGGCGGTCCAGACGGAATAGGGGGACGGAGACCAGCCGTTGTTGCCCCATTCCGAGAGTTCCAGGACCGGGGTGCACGGACCCGTCGCGCTCCACTCGAGCGCCAGCGTCCCGCCGGCGCCGGTGCCGCCCTCCGTCAGGACCTTTCCGTCGGCCGCGATGAGCCTCATCCACAGTTCCGTCGGACCGGTCGCGCGCAGTTTCACCACGCCCGCGCTGGGCAGCGGGACGGCGAAGCGGTCGGCATCTCCGACGGGATCGATGGTTGCCCCGGCGAGCGAGTTCAGGGCAAGCGTCCGGACGGCCGCGACGCGCCCCTGCTGTGGCGCGGGGTCGTCCACTCCGTCGTCGAGCCAGGTCTCCACGCGGATCGTCCAGGGCTCGGTCGAGGACCCGTTGTTTCCCCACTCCTGGACCTGGAGCCCGAAGGTCCCGGCGTCCAGCCCGACCTGGAGATCGAGCGGCTGCCTCGAGCCCGCTCCCGTCTCGCCCCGGACCCGCCCCTGGGCGTCGACGACGCGGATCCAGGTCTCCAGGACGTGCGCCGGCCGCGTGATCCGGAGGTGCCCGGGCCGCTTCATCTCGAGGCGGAACCAGTCCTGGTCCCCCGCGGGAAACGTGCAGCCCCGCAGCTCTTCCCCGGATCGCACCGCCCTGGCCGTCTCCTGTGTCTCGTTCGGCTCGAACGGGTCCGGCGCGGGGATCTCCGTCACGCGCAGGTAGACCGGCGTCTCGCTGGCCGCGTTGTTCCCCCACTCGCTGATCTCCACCCGGTACTCGCCCGGCGCCGCTTCCGCCACCATCGTCAGAGTGTCGTTAAGGCCGCAGCCGCGCTCGGTCATGAGCCGCCCGTCCGCCGTCAGCACGCGGCCCCACAGCTCGAGGACGCCCTTGGGCTCGGTCTCGAAGCGCAGGAGGGCGGGATTGCGGACGCGGAGGCGGAAGGCATCCACGTCCCCGACCGGGTTGAGGCGGAACTCGACGGGCGCCCCCGACAGGATCGCCTGCGGCTGGGCCTGGGGATTGGGTTCCTGCTCCTTCACCACAGCAAGCGGATTCACGGCCACCTGCACGCGGGAGCCCTGGGACAGCGCCGCCGGAACCACGGCGGGCTGATACCCCTCGGCCTCGACGCGCACGCTCACGTGGCGACGTGCACGCGCCACCGCGCCCTTTCCATCGGCCCAGTTCAGCAGGCCGAACTGGAGCCCCGCGAACTCGGCGCGTCCCGATGCGTCGCAGTCGCGCGTGCCCATGGCCCCCTGCGGCCAGGCCTCCGCCAGGATGACCCGCGCGCCGGCGACGGCCTTCCCCGTCGCCGCGTCCTTCACCTCCACCGCCAGCGTGGCCTCCTCATAGATGCCACGAAGCTCCCACGCCAGGTCGGCCATCCCCGGCGCGACGTCGAAATCCCACCCTGCGGCCTTGCAGCCGTCCGCACGGACGGCCGCCCGATAGCGCCCCGGAGGGACGGACAGAAGCGTGAACCGCCCGTCGAAGTCCGTGGTGAAGTCGAACGGCCCCCGGGCCTGGGCCGCGACGGACACCGGGTCCACGCGAACCACCGCGCCGGCCAGGCCCCGGCCGTCCCCCGCGAGGACGATCTGCCCGCGAACCGTCGCCGGCTTGACCGCCGCGAGCGGCACCTCGACGACGGGACGCGGCCCTTCCCCGACCTGAAGTTCGCGCTCGATGCGATCGAATCCCAGTTCTTCCACGACGAGCTTCCAGGTTCCTGCGGGCACCCCGTCGAGGACGGCCCGTCCATCCAGCCCCGTCCCCGCATACCGCGGACCGACGTGAACAACCACGCCCGCCGTCGGTTTCCCGCCCGCGGTCACGAGGAGAGTCAACGCTCCGGGCGGCACTCGCCTGCCCTTCCCCTCCTCCGACCTCACTGAGTCGACCGTGGCCAGGCTCATTACGACGGCGATGGCGAGAAGCGGTACGCGACGCATGGCAGGCTCCTGGACAAGGGGGCGAGATCGGCGATCAAATCACGGGCCTCTTGCAGGCACCCAGAATGGATGCGGGGCGGTCCAAGTGCCCGAAAATTCCATCCTTGCGTGGATTTGCGCCATCCCGACGAACTCCGCTCGGTACCGTTCAGCCGCCCGGCGCTTCCCGATTCCCCTGGAAACGAGGGTTTCGCCATCGAAGGCTCGCGCGCCCTCCCGTAACGCCCGACGGGCCGGAGGCGGCGCAAGCCGCCTTCCGGCCCGGACGTTCGAAGGTACCGGCGCGGTCTCCCACGCCGGCTTTCTTCATCTGCGACCGGTCAGTTCTTCGAGTCCTCCTTCTTTTTCGCCGGCAGATCGCCCGGCTTCCCGTCGCGCTTCGCCTTCTTCTCTCCTCCCCCGGCCAGCTCCGCCGCAAGCTCCTTCGCCCGTGCTTCGCACGCCGCCGGCGCCGCCGCACGGCACGCCTCGTGGCCCGCCTGGCCGCACTCGCCGTCCTTGCACAGCCCCGCCGCCTTCTCGCCGCAGTACTTGTGCCCGCCGGCGGCGCACTGCTTCCGGCCCTCCAGCGCCCCGGCGCGCCAGTCCGCGCCCCCCTTCGCCTCCTTCTTCCCGCACGGCTTTCCCGCCTCCTTCTTCTCGCAGGCCTTCGCGTCCCCCTTCCCCTTCTTCGGACACGCCGGCTTCCCGTCGCCCGCCAGCGCGACGGAAACCATCGTGACGGCGCAGAGGGCCAGGGCGATGACGTGCTTCATGGTGCGCCTCCTCAGTGAGCGGGGCCGATTCCCCGCGCCCTGGAGAACAGGAGGAAGCGACGGCTCGGCGGGGGATTTCAGAATGTTGCAACCTCTTGTGGCGCAGTGTCTTGTGCTCTAGAGCAGCTGCGACAGCAGCGTCCGCGCCGGCACGATCACCGGCCCCTTGCGCTCGACCGCGTCCGCCACCACGAACGGCGCGTCCACCACCACCTGGAACGCGTGCGGCGCCTTCGTCGCCGCCTGGAAGTACTCCAGCGCCGGCGACAACGGGCCGTCCCCCGCCTTCGCCTCCACGAGCATCCACGGCTTCCCATCCCGGATCACGACGAAGTCCACCTCGCGCTTCTGCTTGTCCCTCAGGTACCGCAACTCGAAATCGCCGAATCCGAGGTCCGTCCACCCCTCGACCGCCTTGAGCAGGTGCGCCGCCACAAAGGTCTCCGCCCGCGCCCCGGGATTCGCAATCCCCGACCAGTCGCGCAGGTACCACTTGGGTTCCTTGCGAAGCGACTTCGCGATGGACTTCGACCACGGGCGGAGGAGGAAGCCGTAATGAAGGGAAGCGAGCGCGTCCACCCAGCGGCGCGCCGTGTCGATCGCCACGCTGAGGTCGGACGCGAGCCGGGCAAACACAAGCTGGGTCGCAGAGCGCTCGGCGAGGATGTCTCCGAGCACCTCCAGGCGCGCGATGTCGCTGATGTTCGTGAAATCGCGCGAGTCCATCCGGAGCACAAGGTCCCGGCGCTGCCGGCGCCACGATCGGGTCACCCGCGGGTCGCGTTTCACCAAGGGGTCGGGGAACCCGCCGTGATCGAGGAGCGCCCGGAATTCGCCCTCGGGGAGTTCCGCCGGCGGCGCGAGGAGATCCCGGGGCGCCGTCGGATGAAGGAGTTCACCCACCGAGAGCGGGTGCATGCGGTACGGACAATACCGCCCCATCAGGCTGTCTCCGGCTCGGCGGAAGACGTCGAGCCGCGAGCTCCCGGTCACGAGAAAGCGTGCGGCCTCGCCGTAGATGTCGAACAGTCCTTTGAGGAAGTCGCGCCACTTTCGGTGCTTGTGAAGCTCGTCGAAGACGACGACGGAGGTCCCTTTTCCGGCGCGATCGAGTCCCAGGCGCCTTGCGACGGCGCCGGACCCCTCGACGATGAGCCGGCGGTCGTCAGGGTCGTCCCAGTTCAGGTAGTGCCCAGCCAGCGAACGGCAGGTAGTGGTCTTTCCGACCTGGCGCGGGCCCGACAAGAAGGCCATCTGGCGGTTCCGCAAGAAGTGGTCGCGGAGGATGGCGTCGTAGAGTCGGGGGATGCCGGGCACATGGACCATTCTCGAGGCATTCTAATAATGGTCAAGACCAAAACTAGCTTGGCCTTAGAATGGTCCTGCCCGGCGGACTTCACGCCTCCGGCTGCTCGGGGCTTGTTTCAGGCCCGGAAAGGAGGGCGAACACAGGGGTTCCGGTAACCCTGGCAATTGCAACAATCGAAACGGGGGAGAACACCCTCCAACCCAGAGTCCGCATTTCGTACTCGATCCGAATCTCCACGCCGACACGAGACACTCGCAGGATCGACGGAATGCTGGAGCGCTCGCCCGGACCACCGAAAATTGCGACCAGCATCGTCTCCGGGAAGTCAACCGCAGGGCAGGAGCCAACTGTCCCGCCGTGGGATGCCCAAAGTTCCTCCAATTCTCTCGAATCCCGGATCAGGTGCATTCCGGCCAGCGTCGCGGGCGGATCCCAGCGAAAACGAGTCATACGAAGTGCGTTCAGCAGCGCGTCGGTCCGGCATTCAGGCGAGTCGTCGCGCAGGTAGAGGAGTTCGGCGCCAGGAGGGAGCGCCGGCGGAATCGGGCGAACGTCGACCTGGAGCGGGACTGGACGCAGTTCCCGAGAACCCGCGATGACTTCAAGCGTCGCCCGGACCGCACTGCCCAACGACGGAAACGCTTCGGGAGATTCGCAATTGGAACTGAACTCAACGAGCCTCCACCCGCCGTCAGCGGGGAAAATGCAGAGCGATGAGGCGAAGCACCTCATGGCACTCGGGCCGGAACCGAGCAGTTTCTCGCCCCAATAGACCTGAACGGTCTCGCCCATCGCCCAATCCCTGGCTTCTGCCAGGTATCCCAGCGAGCGCAGGTAATCCACGGCCTCCTGCCGCGTTCGAATCTCGCCTTGCATTGGTAGAAAGCAGGCGCGGTGCCGCTTTAGCGGTCCGGGTTCCTGCGTCCCCCTTTCAAACCGTGCGTGCGGGTTTCCCGCACACGGCTTACCGGTGATTTTCTCATGCCGTCCTCGACGAGT